>JAIRKA010000003.1 GCA_031260345.1 Methanosarcinales archaeon | reverse complement strand
CCCCTCATTTTCAACCGACACGTCGTTTTTCATCATTTGATATCGAATTCAGGTCAGCGGTTTTTTCTGATTCTGACATTTTTCCAATTCTTTCAAATTCCCGACATCTTTTTCCGTCGGAATTTTTTGAATCTGCTTGAAAAGTTTTTCGTATTTCGTCGAGCCAGCGGATTTGATTTTTTGTATCAGTTTATTCTTTAAAGATTCTGAAATCCAAACGACATTCTCAAAGCCGCCTTCTTTCTGCATGAATTTGTCGGACAAAAGATACATTTCGCCGACACCCGAAAAGCCGGAAATTTGTTGACCGTATCCCGTAAATGCAGCCATTTCTTCAAAAGTCAGGCAATTAACGCTCGGTGTTCTCATCTGTCGGTCAATTAGACCAATGCCGTTTTGTTCCGGAATATAAAACGCGATAATATCAAAAACAGATCCCGTCGTATGCGGATTTTCAATCAAAGAGTAAAGCAGGATTCTTTCATTTTCACCGCCGCTTTCTAAAAAGGCAGCTCTGTTGACGCCCGCATATTCGCCGCCCGCTTTATCTAAAAGCTCATCTTTTTCGATTTCAAAAACAGGGCCGTCAGGATTTGCTAAAACGGACGCGCCCGCTTCAAACCAGTTAATCGTTCCGCAAACGGACGGACGGTCCGGCGTAATTATGCAGACATGCGCAGGACTGCTGATTTGGCAGATTTTGCAGCCGTAAAACTTCTCTGCTTCTTCATCGTGAAGCGACAGCGATCTCTCATCACGCTTTTTGTAAATCTTTTTTGCGGTTTCAAGACCGATTTTAACAGCCTCAGAATCCGTATAAATACGGACAGCCGCTGATTCGATGAACGGAAACTGTTCCAAAATCGTTTTGCCGATAAACGCTTCAATTTTCTCAAAAGTTATTCCGCTTTTAACGGCATCAATGCTGATTTTAATTTCAATTTGATCTCGCGTGTGCTCATGAGAAACGCCGGAAATTAAATTTAAAATATCCCCGATTTTTTTTTCAGCAACTGCTTCCAAATCGTTTTTTGTAATTCCCGATGTTTTTGAAAGAGCAACGGCGACTTCATCTTTAATTTTGATTCGAATAACCAAGCCGAATGGAGCTGTTTTTCCGAGTTGTTCCAATTCCGGCCCGACTAAATATTCGTCAAATGAATCGGCTTTGCGGTCGGGGTCTGCTGTGCCGTCGGCGATCATTACCAGCTGGTACCCGCCTTCAGAGCCGCCGAGAACGACAAATGTATCCTCTTCTCGGATATGTTCACCCGCCGTTTGCGGCGCTGCAATTATTTTTTCATCATATTTCATTTTATGACAGCCGAATGAATCAATACTTTTTCGTTTTTGTTTTTCCGAATTCTGTCTTGTTCTGGTTTTTATTTGTGTTTCGCTGATTCTTTTACAGTGAACCTGTTTATTTATTTCTTTTCGCTTTTTTTCGCCAGTTCTTCCTGGAACTTCAAATAGCCGCAGGAAGCGGGAGCAACCGGAATGATTTGAACTTCTTTGATTTTCATTTCGGCTTCATCAATCGTAATTTCTGCAACGGCCGGTTCTGACATTCTGGCCTTTGTCGGTGATCCGGGACATATTAAAAACTGTCCTTTGTATTCATCAATAGACGGCGTATGAATGTGGCCGTAAATCAAAACGTCAACGCCCATTTCCTGTAAAATATACCAGCGCGCTGTATTGTCGTTTAAAGAAACTCCGGCTTCATGAACAACACCGAATTTGATTCCGCACTCTTCAAAAACGAGTTTTTCGGGCAATGTTTTTTGAATCATTTCGGTATCGCGGTTACCGTGCACGGCTTTCAGTTTTCCCGTCTGTTGAAAAAGATTGTATGCGTCATCTGATTCAAAGTCGCCTGCGTGAACGATGATGTCAGCTTCACGAATTTTTTGGCGCAGCGTTTCGGGAAAAAAAGGAAAGTCGCCCAAATCAGGTTTCTTTTTGTCTGCGGCACTGAATTCGGGAAAATGCGTATCGGAAATTACTAAAATTTTCATTGGATCCACCTGTTTTTGTTTTCAATTTTTGTTTTCTGTTTCTGCTTTGTTTTAATTTTGAATTGGAATTATCAATTTAATAGTAAAAGCAATTTTGCTCATTAAAATGTTTGTTAATATATAAATGAAAGAAAACGAAACGTCCGTTTTTTCATAGAATTGTTGAAACCAGATTTGAGATGATGCTTTCACCTGCTGTTTGCATTGCCACGTGTGTCTGCTCTTTTTTATCACACCCGTTCGCTATCGCAAACGTGTCACTGCTACCTGCAACTTTTCACTCCACAGCTGCCGCGCGCACGCGAGCCGCTCCATTTTTCGTTTAGTCTCCCAGCCCACCCTGTGTTTTTCATTAATCTTCTCAAAATTATTCTTTTCGTTTTCTTTTTCTTCAGATTCTGCACGATTTTTTTCAATCAAGCAATAATTTTAATTACTACTACACTTTATTTTTTAATTCAGCGATAGATTTTATCATTGATGTTTATCTAAATTCGGAGTCGTCAAAAAACACGCTTATTGTTCCTCAAGGACTGTTCGCGTGAAGTTAATTATTTTTCAAGTATTGCGGGTTGTGCAAAATTATGAGTCAAAAGTTTAGGGGCGTTATCCCCGCGTTAATTACGCCGTTTACGGCAAGTAATCACATTGATGTCGAAGGATTCAGAAGAAATATTGAATTCACGATTAAAGGCGGCGTCAGCGGGATTGTTTCGTGCGGTACAACAGGCGAGGCTGCGACATTGTCTGCGGCAGAACATATGCAAGTGACAGACATTGCGGTTGAAGCGTCATCTGTTCCCGTCATTGCCGGTACGGGTTCAAACAACACCGCAGAAGCCATTGAATTAACCAAACACGCGGCCGATGCGGGCGCCGCGGCTGTTCTTCTTATTACGCCTTACTACACAAAACCGACCCAAAGCGGATTGCTTGCTCATTTTGAAAAAATTGCGGACACTGTTGACATTCCGATGATTCTTTACAATGTTCCGGGCAGAACAGCCGTTGATATGGCCGTGCCGACAATTGCGGAACTCGCAAAGCATCCGAACATTATCGGCATCAAGGAAGCAACCGGAGATATGGGAAAAGCGACCGAAATTGTCAGCAAAACGAGAGATGAGGATTTTGTTTTGCTTTCGGGCGATGACATCGCAACACTGCCGCTGCTTTCAATCGGCGCAACCGGCGTCATTTCCGTTCTTGCAAACATTCTGCCGGACAAAATGGCGAGAATGGTCACCGCTTTTGAAGCCGGAAATCTTTCCGAAGCAATGGCTCTTCACTACGAACTTGCGCCGCTTATGAAAACGCTGTTTATTG
>JAIRKA010000116.1 GCA_031260345.1 Methanosarcinales archaeon | reverse complement strand
GACGGCGGGGATTCTGCCTGTGTTTTTCAAGTCGGGCTTGACTGCGCCTTCGAGCATTTCGGGCTTTTCGTACGGGTGGCCGGTAACAGAGGGCTGTCTGTTTTTGGTACCCATGTTGATTTCACAGTTCATTGCTTCAGCAAGAACGGTCAAACAGTACGGGACACGGACAGCTTCAAGGCCGCCAAGTTCGTGCGCTGCGATTGCAAGGTCTGCCATCATTTTGGCATCGGATTGGGATTCGGGCCACGGAGCGTTAACAGCGTCCATTAATTCAACAGTACCAGTCTGTGTAAAGGAAACACAGGGAGCTTTTCCAATAGTTTCGCCGTTTAAGGCTTTGAGTAAATTTTCTTTGAGTGTCATGTATATTCAATCCTTTCAAAAAAATTGTCAGATACCCTATAACATTTTGATTATTAATTGTTACGGATGGGTAATTGTAAATTAAAAGTGTATATAGAAAAAGATAAAGCGGTTATAAACATTTTGGTTCGTTCCCGTTCAAAACAAAAGAAATGAAAAAATAAAATGAAATAAACCAAACATCCAATTTTCATAAAATGATTAAAACCCGAACGCCCGATGAAACCATAAAAATAAAAATGTATTGGATTATAAACGAAAAAAAGGCGTTCCATTTTTCTGAAAACTAAATGAAAGATGATGTTTCAATAAAGCCCTAATTAATCGAAACTTCACATACGACCGCTAATTTTGATTTTGGGCTGAGCGAAGCGAAGAACAAAAGCAAAATTTGCGGAATGCTCAAAAAAGGGGCAGATACAAGCGGAAACACTGACCTGCTCCGAGCGAGTTACTTCCTGCGACTGTCCTTAAGCTACTGCTTTCACCTGCTGTTTGCATTGCCGCATGCATCTGCTCTTCTTTATCACATCCGTTCGCTGACGCGAACGGGCTGCCGTTACCTTATTGTTTGCGTTTGCACTGCTACCTACAGGTTTGAGCCGCCTGTTGCCGCCCCGCCCGCGCGAGCCGCACAAATCTTCCAAAAAATAAAATGAAAACGGCACCACTATTTTCCAAAAAAGATTAACGAAAAAACGAACCTCGTTTTTATCGAATTCAAAAAAGAGAAAGCGGGCAGAAAAATTCGCCCGCAAGCCGAAACAAAGCCGAAGCCTCGTTCTTATTTTTATTGAAATTACAAGCTGTAGTTTTCGCGTTTGAAAACAGGGATCTCCTTGGTGTATTTGTCCATGCACTGTTCGATGAACTTTGCGCTCTCGGTCGGGAGTGCTGCAAGGTCCGCTTTGATCTTATTCAAAGCGTTGGTTTCGAATCTTGTGAGGACAAGCTTGCCGCCGTCAACGCCTTCCTGAACAATCTGGCAGCAAACTTCTGCTGCGGCTTTTGCGCGGAGGTACGGGTCGTTTCCGTTTGCGGCAATTGCTTCACCGACACGGTATGCATTGTCGTATGCAAGCACGTAGCCCTGCGGGTCTCTGTACCTGTCAGAGAGCATGACCAAGTCTCTGAGGACTTTCTCATTGCCTGTTTTGAGCGCGGTGTTCATGAGAGCACAGTCGTAGGCGAGGGATTCAACCCAAACCTGAACGGTTGTACCGCCGAATTCACCGTGGTATTCAACGGATTCGTTGGACCACATGTCACAGCACTGCATTGTCAGGTTGCCCATAACGTCGGAGTGAGCGCAGGTAGAGGATTTACCTTCCTGTGAGATCGGGACGCCGGCGATGGCTTTGATGATGGTGTGCTCATAACCGCAGTCTTTGCCCGGTCCGATTGCGCCTGCTTCGTATGCTGCAAGGGATCTTGCGGCTGAAATACAGCGCGCAACGATTGCTGTTGTGTGCGCCAAGTTCTTGTCAAGGAGACCGCCTGCGATGAACATCGCGGTGTTCGCCTGTGCACAGTCCGTGTCACCAGCGGGAACAACATTGTTCTTCTTTGCGACATCTGCGATCTGCTGCCAGAGGAAGTCCATGTCGTTTGTACCGAGGACGCCGATACCGAACAAGACACCTGCTGTGTCGTCTCTGATGATGGCGTGGTCGAAAACTTCCTTGCCGCCCATGGATTCGATGGACAAAAGGTCAGCGCCCTGTGCGGCACACTGGTCAAAGGATTCCAAAATTTCGGATGCTTTTGAGCGGAGGGCCAAATATTCGCGGTCTTCTCTCAAGTCAGCGATTGTGTGTCTGAGAGCGCATTTGATGCCGTATTCTTCGTGGTATTCTTCCAAAATGGACTTTTGGACGTGCGCAACTTCTGCGCCGACAGCCGGATTAACTGTGAGCTGCTGGACGTGCTCTGTTTCAAGAGAGACGGCGGGCGCGCCGATTTGAACGACTCTTGCCATTGCGTCTTTTGTAATTCTTTCGTATTCTTTAACAAGTGCTTCCGTGGAGACGCTGGACTGAGGTCTCGGAGCATAGTTTAATTCCGGAATTGTGTAGCCTGCACCGATTTCAAGACCGAGGCCGGCTTTGACGGGGAACTTACATTTACCGAAGATCATTTCATCTGCATTTGCGTATGCCATTTTTGTGTATCTGTTAACTGCCATGTTGTTTGCCTCCTCAGTGGTTGTGGAATTCGTCTCTTAATTTGTCGATGTTTGCACCGTTCTTCAAGATATAGTTCGCGGCTTTAGCGGCGTCTGACGCTTCTTCACCGTAAATGCCGAGGCTGTAGCTTTCAACGAATTCCTGGTTAACGGCACCGCCGCCGCACTGGAACGGCACTTTAATGCCTTTTTCAACCAATTTGTCGTTGATTTCCTTGAAGGCGTACATTGTTGTTGTCATCAAAGCTGTGCCTGTGGCCATAACGGGTTTGTGTTCTGCGATGGCTGCAACGACTTCGTTAACCGGGACATCACGGCCGAGGTCAACGACATTGAAACCGTCTGCTCTGAGGAGCGCTGCGACAATGTTCTTTCCGATGTCGTGAACGTCACCTTCTGCGACGTGACAGACGACGGTTCCTTTGGCTTCGGGGATTTCCGATGTCTTTGTTTTACAGTATTCGATACCTTCAAGCATAGCGTCAGCTGACATCATAACGTTGGGGAGGAAAATGATGCCCTGGTCGTATAATTCTGAAACGACCGCCATTCCGGGGAGGAGCGCTTGGTCGATGAGTGAAAGCGGGGCCTTGCCGCAGTCCAAAAGTGCGTCAAGAGCTTCAATAACGTCGTCCTCTTCACCGTCGTAGATTGCGACTGCGACTGCTTTTAAAAGAGGGTCTTTGGGGTAAAGCTGTTCTGCTGCCTCATCGGGTGTCAATGTTTTCTCCATAGCCACATTGTACCTGACAAGGACGTCTGAAATATCTTCTTTGTTAAAATCTAACATTTTATTCATCCTGCTTTAAACAAAATACACACAACCGTGTTGTAAGACCAATAAAAAGATCAATACAACGAAAGTGAATTTTGCCCTGCAAAGCAAAAATGAAAATTATCGATATAGTAATTAAGGCTTATGCAAAAATACAACAACGTTACTACAAGCAACGTTGTTTGAAAATGTGAATGATTTTGTAAAATTAATTTGGTGTTGTAATTTGAAAATCGACCACTGTAAAAGTTTATTGAACTTTCAGTATAAAATAAATGGAATTAAAATAAATTGTTTTCATTTATTTATAAAAATTTTTAAAGAGTTAAGCTTTTAAAATTTGAAACAAAATTTTGAATGAATGAATCAAGTTAAAAATGAATCGATAATATATAAAACCATCTGCAATAGGTGTATTTTTAATATTTTCACAATTTTTTTAAAAAAAAGAAAATTATTTTTTGCCGCAGCTCAAAAATAAAAAATAAAAAATGATTCAAGTGTCAAAAAAATAAGAAGCTTTGATTTAAAAAAACAATAAACATTGACAGAAAAAAGAAGAAGAGGCAGAAAAAAGAAGAAGAGGCAGAAAAAAAGAAAAGCAAACAATTAAGCGCGTTTGCTTTTCTCAGGATTAATGAACTTCACGAAATCCGGAATTTTATCGGCTTGTACATCATATCGGGATGTACCGACGCCGACAAAAGAAAATTTCGTTTCAAAGGGTGTATCCGTTCCGATCTGAAGGCTTTTTTCCGTGTGCGAAATATTGATTTGATTTTCTTTCCGTCCTGTTTTCAATATTTTTTCCATGACATAATCGTTTCCGACCTGAAGCGCTTTTTCATAAGCGTTTTGATAAGAGGTGAAAGTTTCGCTTTTTCCGTTGTGGAAAACAATAAAATCAACAACCGGCGTATTACCTTCTTCGCGAATATCCTTTTTAACCAAAACATCCGTTCGATAAATGCCGGTTCCGACCAAAGCGCCGGCCGCATTTCCAACATCGGCAAACTCCGGCGTTAAAACTTCAGCCTGAATCAATTTGTTGATTTCGTCGGCATACGCTTTTGACGGGGCGCCGATTAAAACAATCGGAACCGAAATTGCAAATTTCGTATAATAGTTGCCTGAAAGAACTTTCTCAACATCACGTTTTGAAATTCCCGGAACCAAATACGCAATCAGACTGGATGACATATTGCGGGCAACCTGCATTTTTGTATAAGCCGCCAACTCTTTTGCGGACAAATACGTCAAACGGTCCATTTTTTGAGCGCCGATAAGCGAGGCTTCAGCATTCTATTCAGTGTAATCTCCCAAAATATGAAGCGCGTCTGTCGGCGTAAATCCGATCGGCTGAATGAGCCTTTTTTTCACCAATGACTCCAAAGTGGATGACATCGGCATTTTTCTGCCCAGCCGCTCAAACATGTCCAGCCAGGAAACGGGGAAATTCTTGTCAACGACATCATAGACCATTTCCTCAAGCGTTGTCATTTCAATCGGCGGGAACTCCGTTTTAACATAAAAAACGGAAGGAAGAATAAATTCTGAAATATTTTTTCTCGGCGGAAGTCTGGTCTCTTTCAGCTTTTCTAAAAAGCCGGGATACAAAACCGCAGCTCGGCAAAGAGGCAGGACGCGAAGCGGACCGAGATGGATTTTACGGTTCGGATCATCCGTTGCATAAACGTGGCTGTCACCTCCGGTTGCAACCGTTTCCATCCGAATGGCTTTAACGCGCGTTGACCAGCCGCCGACAACCGCGCCGGAGGCGTCCATTTCAGGAAGACCGTCTTGGATGAGAGCGACATCCGTGCTGGTGCCACCGATGTCAATCATCGCACATGTTTTCAAACCGGAAAGGTAAGCCGCTCCCATCAAACTTGCGGCGGGGCCGGAAAAGATCGTTTCAATCGGTTTTTCGAGCGCTTCTTCGATGCTGACGGCTGACCCGTCGCATTTGAGCATCAAAAGCGTTGCATTCATGCCGATTCGCTCCATTTCTAAAACGATGGTTTTGGTGAAATTATAAGTAATCGGGATGAGCTGAGCGTTTAAAAAAGCTGTTACGGCACGCTCGTAAGCGCCGAGATCTTGAGACAGTTCGTGACCGCAGACAACCGGATGGCCTGTCAGTTTTAAAATTTCTTCCTTAACGCGAAGTTCATGATCAGCGTTTCGGACACTGAAAAGTGAAGAAACGGCAAAAGCGGAAACCCTGTCTTTGACGGATAAAGCAAATTTCCTAACGGCTTCAATATCAAGCGGCTTTGATTCCTCACCGTTGCTGTCGTGGCCGCCGTTGACGAGGCAATACATTTGAGCCGGCAGAACCTCGGGAATATGATAATCGCCGACCATAATTAAACCGACGGGAAAGCCTTTGTTTTCCAAGATCGTGTTTGTCGAAAGCGTCGTTGAAAGCGATACAATGCTGACATCTTTGAGTTTTTCGGGGTCAAGCATTGCGATTGAATTTTTAATTCCGCCGGTCGGGTCCGGATAAGTTGTCAGCGCTTTTCCCGCTTCAATCACCGCGCCGTCTTCGTCGCGGATGAGAACAGCATCTGTATATGTTCCGCCGGCATCAATTCCTAAACTGTAAGCCATTATTAAACCACTCCGTTATTGTTTTTGTAAATGGTGATCGGATGATAATGAAATAGTAATTAAAGATGTAATAGACAATAATAAGACAAATAATAAAGATTTTCAATAATGCAAATGGGATTCGCTCGTATTTATTTTTTATGAAAACAAAATGAAAAATAAAATACAAAAAAAATGATAGCGAGAGTAGAAAAACTCCCGCAAACAATTAAAACTCAATGAAACGCAAAATGCGTTTACAACGGAAATTTGTATCCGACTTCGTTCAAAGTGATTGCCATCGCTCCATAGAAGGAGAGAAGTCCCAAAATCAAAGCCAAAATACCGAAAACCACTGCCGGAACCGGTACAAAGAGGGGAACGGCAAGAGCGAAGAGAATCACTGTCAAAGCGACAAAAACTGCAATCAAGAGTCTTGCTTTTAATTTAATGACACCGAGCATCAGCGCTGCGGACAAAAGGCCCCAAATCGCATAATAAATTTCCATTCCTTTCGCTGCGGGTTCAAGTCCAAACGGCGCAATAAAAATGAATGCGAAGCCTATCCAAAACACACCAAAGGCGCCAAAGGTAACTGTTGAAAAAGTACTTCCTTTCTTAAAGGCCATCACTCCGGCAACGTATAAGGTGAAACCACCGGCAAAAAGTGCCATAGCAACCAGAATAATATCACTCACTTGTCCAAAGAACCAAAAAGCCAGTGTAAGAGTTGTCACAGCGAGAGCAGCTAAACCAAGTGCATCAGATGTTGCGGTTGAGTCAGTGATTTTAACCACTTGTTCAGATCCAGACATTTATTTATATCCTCCAAAATTTCTAAACATTTTACCATATTTTAAAGAGAGTATAGACTAACACAAAAACTAAAATCAGTCTATACAAACACACACACCAAAAAAGCATCCGAATTAACGAAATCAACACACACTCGATTTCATAAGAATTGCATTTTCCGGCAATATGAATATGCATCTCCGCTTTTATAAACTTTTCACCATAACGGTGAATTTTTAAAGACATCTTCCGAATTCGCTTATTGAAAAAAATACAATTGGCAAACGGAACCAAAAACAACAACAATTGGCGAAAAATAAAGGAAAAAAGCATTTCTTTTTTCGACAATTTTGTTCGTGAAGCGAACAAAATTCAAATGGCGGCGCGAACCGGCCTGCATTTGGCGGGCAGTGAATGTCGATGGGGGAGGAATTTGAGCTTGCAGGGAGGGAGACGGTGCTTGTTTGAAAAATTGCTTCGCGATTTTTGGCTTCCGGGCGGCGTGAAGCGGCGAACCGGTCCACGCCGCGCGCGAGCCGCACAAATTTTTCAAAAAAACGAAAATAAGAACAAACCTGAATTAAAGAAAGAAAAATGAAAAGGGTGAAAAAGAAAGACGGCAGGAAATGAATCCTGCCGAGTTTTTTTATTCGACCTCCTCGGATTCCGAGGAGATCTATCGAAAATGTCAGACTTAGAGGCTGTAGTTTTCAGGTCTGAAAACAGCAACTTCTGCCTTGTATTTTGCCATGCACTGTTCGATGAACTTGTTGCGTTCCGTCGGGAGTGCTGCCAAGTCTTTCTTAACTGCTTCGAGCGCGTTGGCCTCGAATCTGGTCAAGATGAGCTTGCCGCCTTTGATACCTTCGTCAAGAATCTTGCAGCACATTTCTGCGGCTGCTTTTGCACGGAGGTAGGTGTCGTTTCCGTTTGCGGCAATTGCTTCACCGACACGGTATGCGTTGTCGTATGCAAGCACGTAGCCCTGAGGGTCTCTGTATCTGTCAGAGAGCATGCACAAGTCTCTGAGGACCTTTTCGTTGCCGGTCTTGAGAGCGGTGTTCATGAGAGCACAGTCGTAGCCGAGGGTTTCAGCCCAAACCTGAACGGTTGTACCGCCGAATTCACCGTGGTATTCAACGGATTCGTTGGACCACATGTCACAGCACTGCATGGTCAAGTTGCCCAAAACGTCGGCGTGAGCGCAGGTTGAAGATTTACCTTCCTGTGAAATCGGGATACCTGCGATGGCTTTGACGATGGTGTGTTCATAACCGCAGTCCTTACCCGGTCCGGTTGCGCCGGATTCGTATGCGGTAAGGGTTCTTGCTGCTGCGACACAGCGTGCAACGATTGCTGTTGTGTGCGCCAAGTTCTTGTCAAGGAGACCGCCTGCAATAAACATTGCAGTGTTTGCCTGTGCACAGTCTGTGTCACCGGCGGCAATTCTGCCTGTCTTCTTGGCGATGGCTGCGATGTTCTGCCAAACGAATTCCATGTCGTTTGAACCAAGGACACCGATACCGAACAAAACGCCGGCAATGTCATCTCTGATGATTGCGTGGTCGAAAACTTCTTTTCCGCCCATGGATTCAATGGACAAGAAGTCGGCGCCCTGTGCAGCACATTTTTCAAATGCTTCGAGCATGACATCGTTCTTTGCGCCGCGGAGGGCAAGGAAGTCTCTGTCTTCACGGATGTCACCGATTGTGTGTCTGAGACCGCATTTGATGCCGTATTCTTCGTGGTATTCTTCCAAGATAGATTTCTGGACGTGCGCAACTTCTGCGCCCCAGTCGGGGTTGTTGGACATCTGCTGAACGTGCTCGGATTCTAAGGAGATTGCGGGGAAACCGATCTGAACGGCTCTTGCCATAATGTCCTTCGTAATTCTCTCGTATTCTTTAACAAGTGCTTCTTTGGAAACACCGGCTTGGGGTCTCGGAGCGTAGTTGACTTCAGGAATTGTGTATCCTGCGCCGATTTCAAGACCTAAGCCGCCTTTGACCGGGAATTTTGCTTTGCCGAAAACCATTTCGTCTGCATTTGCGTATGCCATTTTTGTGTATCTGTTAACTGCCATTTTGTTTGCCCCCTCAGTGGTTGTGGAATGCGTCTCTTAATTTATCAATGCCTGCACCGTTCTTCAAGATGAAGTTTGCGGCTTTAGCGGCGTCTGACGCTTCTTCACCGTAAATGCCGAGGCTGTAGCTTTCAACGAATTCCTGGTTAACGGCACCGCCGCCGCACTGGAACGGAACTTTAATGCCTTTTTCAACCAACTTGTCGTTGATTTCTTTGAAGGCATACATTGTTGTTGTCATCAAAGCTGTACCTGTAGCCATAAGCGGCTTGTGCTGTACAATAGCTGCGACGACTTCGTCAACCGGGACATCACGGCCAAGGTCAACAACTTCGAAACCGTCTGCTTTGAGGAGCGCTGCGACAATGGTTTTTCCGATGTCGTGAACGTCGCCTTCTGCAACGTGGCAAACAATTGTTGCTTTGGCTTTCGGGAGTTCTTTGGTCTTGGATTTGCAGTATTCGATACCCTCAAGCATGGCGTCTGCTGACATCATAACATTGGGGAGGAAAACAATACCTTGGTCATATAAGTTTGAAACAACGGCCATTCCGGGGAGGAGTGCTTGATCAATGAGTGAGAGCGGGGCTTTGCCGCAGTCCAAAAGTGCGTCAAGCGCGTCAATGACATCATCCTCTTCGCCTTCATAGATGGCGACTGCGACTGCTTTAAGAAGCGGGTCTTTCGGATAGAGCTGTTCTGCTGCTTCGTCAGGGGTCATGGTTTTTTCCATGGCCACGTTATATCTGACAAGAATTGTTGCAATATCTTCTTTTTTAAAGTCTAACATATTAAATTCTCCGTTTCGATTGTATTTCACTGAAAAAGAACGGGGAGAACAACCACACATTTATTAAACCGGTCCTCAGGTTTCACCACGTTTTTAAGGGGGTTTTCAAACACACACACACGAATGAATCCCTTGCTAAAACCACACATTCTTTACAATGTACGTTTACACACACATTAAAATTCAATTACACACACAACTGAATTTTGTTTGAGGACCAAAAGAGTTCACCGGAGTGAAAGCAAATGCTTCGAATCTTGATTGATTCTTATCTTATGACTTGCTTCTTTCTTCGGAAACATTTGGTTGTAATTTTTTTCCGTATTTCTCTCCAGTCACGAACCATACATGCAAGAACACAATTGAATTGTGTTACATGCAATTATTCCTATTAGAAAAACGGCGTATATACATTAACCGCATCTTTTTTTTTCGAAGCTGTTTCTTGAAGTTTTTTCAAAAAATAAAATCAAAAACAAATTAGCTTAAGTCAATGACTCTTGTATCTGTTTTTATATTGAAAACGGAATAGAAAATAATTGTTTTTCCGAAAATGTACAAAATTATCATCAAAAATTTTGATAGTGTGAATGAATAATAACTATTTTTAACATTATTTTTCTACTTCAAAACAAACCAAAAAGAACAGAAAAAGCGAATAATTTTCGGCAAAAACAAGAGTGGGGAGAATTGAGAGGGTTAGACTTTTATATTAAAAAATGCCCGCATACGTTTTTATCAAGAGGCGGGAAGAAGAAGAGCATATGTAAAAATGATAAGATGATTGTAATTTTCATCTTGAAAAAGAATAATGTGAAATAGTTTGAATTATCAGATTCGATTACAAGCAGGAACATTAGCTATTTCGGATAAATTATTTTTTGAGATTGTTTTTAAGCTGATGCCTTCACCTTCCGTTTACACTGCCTTTTGTATTGCCGCTGCTGCCCGACAGATTTGAGCTGCCTCACCCGCGCGCGAGCCGCACAAATTTTTCAAAAAATAAGTCAAAAAATGAACCTCGTTTATATCAAATTCAAGAAAACAGGGCATTCGCTGTCCAATTTAAATAAAAAGAAAAGGAAGAGAAAAGCCGATTAAATGCCTTTTCCGATTTCGCTTTTTCTGAGCCAGTCAATATCGGATTGATAAAGTTCTCTCAAATCTTTTAACCCGAGCTTCAGCATCGCAACGCGGCTGACGCCGAGGCCCCAAGCCAGAACAGGCTCGGTAATGCCGAGCGGCGTTGTGACTTCTTTTCTGAAAACGCCCGCGCCGCCAAGCTCCACCCAGCCGAGACCGTCAATCCAAACTTCAGGCTCAACGCTCGGTTCGGTGTACGGGAAATATCCCGGGCGGAAGCGGACTTCTTCAAAGCCCATTCTGCTGTAGAACTCTTTCAGGCAGCCGAGAAGGTCGGCAAAACCCATATCCTTGTCCATGACAATGCCTTCGAGCTGTTCAAATTCGGGCGTGTGCGTCGGGTCAATCGTTTCGCGGCGGTAAGCACGGTCAATACAGAACGCTTTGACGGGTCCGACGGGGTTGTCAGCCAAATATTTGATTGTGACAGAGGTTGTATGCGTTCGAAGAACGTTCTTTTCCGCAACGTCGTAACTCCAGCGTCCGCCCCAACCGCATGAACCCGTTTCGCCGCCGTTTTCATGGACGGCGCGGATTTTGTCGGCATATTTTTCGGGTATCTCGGATCTGGATTCCAAGTGGAAAGTGTCCTGCATTTCTCGAGCCGGGTGGTCCTGAGGCTGGAAAAGCGCGTCAAAATTCCAAAATGAAGACTGAACGATGTCGCCTTTGATTTCCGTGAATCCCATTTCCAAAAAGATTTGGCGCATCTGGTCAATCAAACGCTGATACGGATGAGATTTGGCGCCGTAAACCGGTTTCACGGGCTTTTGAATTTTATACGGGCGATAATATTTGTTTTCCCAGTCGCCGCTTTTCAATAATTCGGGTGTGATCTGAGCGATTTCTTCGGTGATTTCAATGCCGAGAGATGCATAAGCTTTGCCGGCGGTCGTAATCAGAATTTCGCGCGTTGTATGCTCTTCCTTTTCAAGCAATTTGCGTTTCAAAAGGTCGGAAATGACTTTATCGGAAGTGAGTTCCTCGGGCAATTCAAAAACCGGATCGAATGTGTTGCTTTCAAGAGAATTTTCATAAAGGTCGCTGAGAACGCCTTCATCTCTGCCTTTCGGCGCGTCTCCCGTCGGAATTAAAACACCGTCTTCGATTTTTGCCCATTTCTTTTTAAGCAGCCAGCCGGTTGCGATACCGACCAATTGCGGCGAAAACGAGGAGCGAAGATCTTCAAGCGGCGTTTCGCCCGTGATCTTGTCAATAATCTGTCTTTCGGGAAGACCGTCTTCCGCATATTCTTTGCCTTCAGCGGAGAGCCCGTAAAGTTCAAAAGATTCTTCATCGACTTTGGCAAGGCCTTTCTCTTCCAATAAAAAGGCCGCCTGCATGGAAGCGTCTCCGTTCAAACCTGAAATCTCGACAATATCTTTTAATTCCGCCGCTTCGAGTTCGTACAAAGCCAGCAGGACCTTTTTCTCATTATTCGTTAAATCGTAATCCGTCATTTCAAAACACCCGAAGGTTGGGATAAATCATTTTTATTCCTTTATTTGTATCCCTTCAATGAAAAATGAAATTTAATTTTATTATTTTAATTCCTTTAAATGAAACTCATCTCTTATATGCTCTGTCATTTGCGAACGTCATTCATTTACGAACGTAATCAATGCCGAACAGCGGCAATTTATCAAACGCTTCTTCTCTTTTCTGCTGCAAATCCGTTAGGAAAGCTTCCATCTTATCGGCCGCTTTTTTCTTGCATTCGCCGCACAAAATGTTTCCGCTTGTACAATCTTTTTGAACCTGAATCAACTCATTATCGTCATCCGTCAAATGGAAGAGATAAAGTTCGTAAACGGAACATTTGTCAAATTCGCCGCCGAGTTCGCGCTGCTCCTCTGCCGATTCGCGGCCACCGGTCTTCGCTTTCATGATTTTTTTAGCCGCCGATTTCGGATCTTCCGAGAGCGCGATGTTGCTGTCCGGAATGCTGCTTGACATTTTGCCGCCGGTGAGGCCGCTCATGAATCTGTGATAAGTGGAAGCGGGAATGACAAAGGCGTAGCCGCCATGGGCGAGTTCCGCATTTTTGACGAGTTCGGTGAGCTCGGCTTCAGAAATGTTGCCAAAAATATCAATATGTTCTTTTGAAAGCTTTGTTTGAACGCCTGCTCCGCCGAACCCGTCGCGGAGGAGTTTTTCAATTTCTTTTAATGCCCCTTCGGGCGCATTTTTGCCGCGAACGCTCCAATATTTGCTCCCCGTTTTTTGATCTTCGCGGCGCTCAATCAAAAACATATTCATTTTGGAAGCGATGTCGCGCGTCAGACGGATGTGCGGGTCCTGATCGGCGCCGACCGGAACGACAACCGGAATCGGGCCTTCAAATTCGGGAAGCTGAGAGTGCAAAATGTCTGCGCCCTGTGTCAGCACGCTGACCATATGCGCCAAATGCGTTTCGCCCGAAAAGCCGTAAATGGCCGCCATTTCGGAAAAGTTGACCTTCGTTCCGAGCTCAAACGCCAAATCTTTAACGGGCTGACATTCCGATTGGAAATAAATGCGTGTGTTTTCGGGCTGAAGACCGAGCGCGATTAAACTTGTAATGTATTCTTCAACGCCGATTTGCCTGCATTCTTCCCAAGAAAGACCGCGAACGGCATGCGCTTCGCAGTCAGCCATTCCGACGACGACAATGCCGCCCTGTTTCTGATACCAAACGATTTGATCCATGACCATTTTATGGCCGAAATGCGCTTTCCCGGTCGGCATGAAGCCGTCTAAAATAACAAATGGTTTTTTGTTTTTGATTGCGTCTGCAATCATCTCATAACCGCGGTGACCGAAGACAATGCCTCTTTTCATGTATTTATGCGGGTCCGGGAGGGCGTCCAGCACCTCCGCAAACGGCTGAATGCCGAATTCTTCAAACAGTTTTGAATAGTCGCTGATTTCAGTTGACTTCCAAGGGTCCAGTTTTTGCGCCATAAAAATCACGTGATATAATAATTAAGGGTGAGAAATGAATAATGCTGCTCATTAAGTTAAACTTTTGTTGAATGAATCGGAATCCTTATTCTTATTTATTTCTATTTTTGAAAAGAACCAAACATCCAATTTTCATAAATTGGTGGAAACCCGAACGTCCGATGAAACCTTAGAACTAAAATGTGATAGATTTTAGATAAAAAAACGGCGTTCCAATTTTTCGTGAAAATGGATGAAAAACGATGTTTCAGTAAAACTTAAAATTGTATGAATCCCCGCATACGACCGCTAATTTTCGTTTTTGAACGGAGTGAAAAAACGAAAATTTGCGGAATGCTCAAAAAAGAGACAGATACAAGCGGAAACGCTGACCTGTCTCAGATGAGTCCTTCTTGCGACTGTCTTTGCACTGCTGCTTCCACCAGCCGCTTGCATCTGCTCTTTTTTATCACATCCGTTCGCTTACGCGAACGTGCCGCTGCTACCTACAGGTTTCTGCTTTGGCGGCTATGCACGCACGCGCGAGCCGCACAAATTTTTCAAAAAATAAAACGAAAAACGAACCCCATCTTAATCGAATTTGAAGCAGGAACGAGTCTTTTTACAAAAACGAAAGATGAAATAAGAATTCAAAAAAAATAAGAAGAGTATTAAAACAAGTAGCGAGGGATAGATTCGAACTATCGGTCTACGGGTTATGAGCCCGTCGGGATCTCCTGGCTACCCCACCTCGCTTCGCTGATGAATTGCTTTTTGAGAAAGCAGGTTAAAAAAAGGTTTCTTTTATTTATAGTTAATGCAGGAGCTTTCAAACATCGGGAAATAAATCTTTAAATATTGTAATTGAGTGTTTATTATCAAATTATAACCGTATTAATCATATTAAGTCACATTTCAATTCAAACCATTACAGCTTATATTTCAGGTGAATCAATGCCACACAGATGTACAAAATGCGGTGCTGTTTTTGAAGACGGGGACTCCGTTATTCTGACCGGCTGTCCGGAATGCAAATGGAATAAATTCTTTTACGTCAGAGCGGAAGAAGTAAATGCAAATCCGGAAAAAGGATCGGAGTGTCAGCAGCCGGCGGTAAATGCGGCAGATGCCGCAAATTGGGATATTGAAGAACGCGTCGCGGAAAAGCAGGATAAATCCATTGACGGCATGCTTGAAGACATTGACCGCGCTTTGGATTCGGATGATGTCAATAAAAAAGAGCTTGACACAGACCGCGTCGATTCAATTCGTATTTTAGACACGGGTTCATATGAATTGAACTTGGGGTCAATTATGAAAAAAGAAGAAATCGTTGTTGGTATCAAAGAAGAGGGGCAATATGCGATTGATTTGCCGATGATGCTTCAGAAATCCGGAAAAACTTCAAAAAAGAAAAAGAAATGAATTTTTAATTTGGTCATCTATAGCAGTCTTTACATAGCGGTTTCGAGTATGTCGTTTTGGATGGTGCGCCACATCCGAAACAATGTTTTTCTGCGAAATTTTCGTTTTTGAAACGTGCCCATGATTCATAACATGTGTTGCAGAGCGGTCTGTCAATGTTATCTTCGATTTTATTGCGGCATCGAATACAATAACATTTAGATAAATCTGAGAAAGCACCTTTTATTGAATCAAAGATAGCACCTGTCAATGACTTTTTATTTTGCTGAGCGAATCTGCAAATACCGGAAATTTCGTTGTAAATAGAACCATATGCCCCAAAATCATCTTCTTTTTTAATTAACATACCTAATTCGTAGTTGTTTTCTTGAGAATATTGATAAAGATTCATGGAAGTGATTATTGCCATGGATTCGTTCAAATAACACTTTGCATGTAAATTTTCAAGCGCTAGTATATTAATATCTATTTTGCCCAACTTGTTTTTCTCTTCGTTTAGTCGATCCAAAGCCTTGCCTTCTAGTTTATCATCTCTGTAAACAAGTATAATTTCAACCTTTCTTGATCTTGCATCTTTTAAAGAATTAAAAAGGGTTGGAGAAATTTGAAGATAAGGGCTGACCAAAATAATTTTTTCTTTTGCAGTTTTAACAAGATTGCTTAATTCTGCGGAACAATTTTGTGTATCTAGCACTTTAACCATAAAAAAACCTCACGCAATTAAAACAGAAATAATAAAGCAGAGAACATACATTAATCTGATAAAATCATTTTCTCGAATTCTTAACCGCAATCACGCCCATATGATCAACATGAAACGGTGCTAAATCCGCTGTTTTCAAAATCTTGAACGGCGCGTTCTCGTTCTTTTCAAGAATCTTGATTTCTTCCGTAAAAATCTTTTTCGGATTTTTGGCGACATCAACGCTTCTCGCTTTAATGGATAAAATTAAATGACCGCCGTCTTTGAGGAAGTAAGCCGCATTTTTACAGGCAATTTCCGCTTGATTCAATTGAGCGACGTCTTGGAAAATAACATCGACCGACTCAACAATCGGAACGTAAAGTTCGGGGCGTGCCGCGTCTGAAAAGATCGGAATGATGTTGTCTCTTTTTTCAGCAAGCATCACCAAATCGCGCATCGGGCGCTCCGAAAATTCGACTGTGTAAACAACGCCGCCGCCTTCGGCTAAAATATCGGAAACGTGGCTGACGGTTGTACCGGAAGCGGCGCCGAGATAAAGAACGCGGGAATCCGCTGTTATCGGAATCTGAATCTTTTTTTGATAAAGCGCGCCGAGTTTGCTTCGTTTCGGGTCCCATGAACGATATTCTGTACCGTCATCGTCTTTCATGATTTTTTCGCCGTAAACAGAAAAATTCGGCGCGGCGCTTTTCGTATAAAGCTGGAATTTGCCGCGCATGCGCCCTTCATAAACGCCGTTGGAATAAGGTTTTAAAAAGTCGGCCATTTAATTTGCCTCCTTTTGATTTTGAGATGGAGCGGCTTGTTTCAGCCGATTGATTTTGTCATTCAAACCCGATTCGATTTTTGGATTGATCTCAGGATTCGAGCTGTCGGAATAATAATCCGTTCGGGCAGAGAGGCTGACAGCTGCCGCATACGCGCGGGCGATTTTGCCGCGCAGACGAAAAGGCGCTGTGTTCAGCATCGGATGGCTGAAAATAATTCCGTGCTTCGGCGACGGCGCATTGGAACGCAGATGTTTGACCATTGCTTTTTCCGCACCCATGACCTGAATGCTTCCGGATGGCATCGCTGCCAAGTTTTTAAGACCGCCGGCCATGCTGAGAAGGCGGGCGCCTAAAACAACGCCGGCGATTTGAGATAAATTCGGCGCCGTTTCTTTCATTTTCAATTCAATAAAAGATTCAACGGCGGCTTTTCGATCGTAAAGAGAAAGAATGTCGTCAGCCCATGATTGAAGCAGAATTAAATCTTCGTGCGCTGCCGGCGCACCCATTAAAGATTGGGAAGCGGACTCGGGGATTTCAGATACAAATCGGACGTAAGCCTCGCTCGGCAAATCCAATTCGGGATAATAAGCACTGTACCATTCGACCAGCCGTTCCGTTAAATGGTTGATTGTTTCGTTCAAATCATCCAAGGCTTCAACCGCCTGAATCACTTTTTTATCTTCCGTCAGGGATGCGGAAAGCTGTTTGCGGGCTGTTTGGATGGCGATTTCACGAAGCGTTGAAACGTATTCGAAATCCGTTTCTGCAAGCCCGGATTCTTTTGCCATTTCTCTGTAATTCGGCTTTTCATTTTGAAAAACAGGTTTAAGAGAAGAAATGGAACGAAGATTTTGAGAAAAAGAAAGAACTGAAATGAGATGATCCGATAATTCTAAAGAAGTTGAAATCAGAGGTTTTTCCGATAAAGAAAAATAAGAAAAATCGCTGCCGGTATGATTGCAGCCGGCATGATTTTCATTGTAAGAAACCGTTCCAAACCACGCTTCAAATTTACCGATTTTTTCGAATTTTTTTTCAGCGTCAGACATGATATTCCGCTCCTTTATTGTTTGCTTTCGTAATCAAAACTTCACTGCCCGCGGGCATTTTTTCAAGGAGGATGGATTTGACTTCTTCCGAATGTTTGCGATCTTCGGAAAAACCGTAAATTGCGGGACCGAAAGAGCTGATTCCGGCACCGTGAAGTCCGCTTTTAAGCATTAATTCCATGGCAGGTTTGACTTCGGGCGGCTGAATGGAAACTTCGTGTTTTTTAAAGCCGACTTTCTGCATTTGATTGACCGCGTTTCCGAGTCCTTCAATGTTCTGCTCAAGAATGGACGGAAGCATCTGCATTAAAATAATGTGAGAGGTTTCTCGAACTTCTTCAATCGGGACCGGGCAAACCTTTTTGAAAAATTGTACTTCTTCTTCGCCGTGGAGGCCGACACTTGGCGGGACCGCAACAACGATGTCCCAGTCCGGGAAATCCAAGCGAAGCATTAAATCTGCCGGCAGCGTCGCGCTTCCTAAAGCCGGGAAAAAGCCGTTCTTGTCCGCTATTTTGTGACCGGAATCGACAATAAAACCGCCGTATTCAAACGCATGAATGCCGATGCCGGAAGTTCCGCCGCGGCGCGTCAATTGCGCCAACTCTTTAACGCTTTTGCCGAGGCCGTACAAATCATTGACCGCCATCGCCGTCGATAATGCGAGCTGTGTTCCCGAGCCGAGACCGACATGCGGACGGGTATGAGAGAGAAATTCAAATTCAATGCCTTCGTTTTCGGGCAGAACCAAAGAGGCGAAGCCTGCAATTTTTGCTGCAAAGTCATGCCCGCACGGACGAACGCTGCCGTCAGGGAACCGTTCGGTAACAACAACGGAATCCGCTTTTTTGGCGCGAAGCGAAACGCCGCCGTCTGCGAGTGCCAGACCGATGCTGCCATCCAGCCTGCCGAGACCGCCGTTCATATCAATCAAGCCCATATGAATGCGGGAAGGCGATTTTATTTCAAACATAGAATTCGTAAGTAACGGTGAATTGGTTTATAAATGTAACCAAAAAAGAATTCAAATAATTAAAGTTATTCGCTTGCAATACCGTAAAAAAAGATTGTTCATTTATTTTGAGCGGTAGTCCATTCCCATATATTTATCGCCGTTTCTAAGCTCCGTAAGCATTTGATTCAGGCGCTTATCAATCGTTTCCTGTCTTTTCGCCCTTGTTATCCAACCGATATAATCATTCTGCTGATAAGGCGGACGGCTGCGATAGCGTTCCACCAAATCTTCTGATTCAAGCGCCGACAGCACATAATCCGGAATCGGGTGTATATCACGTTTTAGGGCCATTGTTTTCCCTCACTAAATAATCATAGAAATCATAGCTGAGATCAAATTTTCTTCTCGGCCTTTCTCTGCTTACGTTCCGCCCGCCACATTCGAATGTAGTGGCGAATATAGTAAGGATAAAGATAGCGGCGAACAACCCAGCGCGTATTCTTATTCAGCAGGAAACGCAGTGTCGGAATGTAGGCGCGCGGGATCCAAAATGAAAAGGACATGTCGGCATCGGCTTCGAATCTTTCCTCAGTCAAATCGGGAACGATATGAATATCATCGCGAATAATTGAGCCAAGCACCGCCGCTTTTTTTCGCTTTTTGGAGCTTTTGGATTTTTCTTCAACGACGACCAAGTAAGCGTAAACGGATGCTTTAAAAGAGTGAACAGCGCCAAAAGAAAGCGCCGTATCCGCCGGATTGGAAAGTCCGTAAATGACATCAGCATTCATTTTATCTATATCTATTCGAAGAAGCATATCGCCGGCGAATCGTGCCGTTGCTTTTGAGATTAAAATGGCGGCGCGTATGGAATCCGAAATGAATTGTTCGGGGTTGGAAAGATCGACATACTGATCAACCCCGGCTTTCATTTCAGCAAAAGATTCGGGAAGGTCGATATGACTCAAAGCTTCCATAACTTCATCTTTTACTTCGTCATAAGATTCGAAAAGAGCGGAAACTTCTGACTCTACACATTCTTCGGCGGCTTGAATTTCGTTTATTATGCCGCTTTTGCCGGATTCATGATCAGCTGCTTTATTTTCGGATTCTGAAATATTTGGATCAGCCGGGTCTGAAACAGGGTCGACTGAATTCAAAGCAGAATCAGTATTTGAAACCGGAGCGGTATCCGCAGCCGAAACGGCATCTGAAATCGAGTCGGTTTTTTGAACCGAGTCTGAGCCGGAAACAGGAGCACTGTCGGGAACGGGACATGTATTGGAATCGTCAATATTCAAAATAAATTTTTCATAGAATAAGAATTTGAATCGAAAACGGATTAATTTTTTAACTTCGCCATCAACCGTTTTAAAAGAAATATCGGCGAAAAAACGCATGAAAAGCGTCAAAAGGAAAGCGACAGCTAAAACGATAATGAAAAGGAGAAGAATCAGGCCGATTGCAAGCAGCAAATATTGCCCGATTGTCATCAGAGCTGTCTGTAACGTCATGACATCGTCATTCGTTTAAATTGATTGCTGACGAATTGATTGATTCGACAAACGAATCAGCAGCCGTCATCGACTTCAATGATTTTGGTCTTGGGCTCTTTTCCTTTTTTAGCCGCTTTCACTTTGTCAATAATGGACGGAATCATGCCGAGGAACTTGACAACTTCGTCTTCCAGGCGTGTTGCGTTCAAAGTCAGAAGTTCGGTTTTGTCGCCGTCGATGACGATGAAAGCAACGGGTTCGACTTTCGCGCCCGCACCGCCTCCGCCGCCGTAAGGTGCTTTGGCAAGCTCGGAACCGGATTTGCCCCCGGCATCAAAGCCGCCGCTGACAAAGCCGACGGAAAGTTTCGTAATCGGGATGAGTGTTTTGCCGCCCGCAATAATCGGCTCGCCAATAACCGTTTGTGCACTGACGATTTTTTCAAGTTCTTTTGTGACCTCTGAAATAACATCTTGGATTGTCATGATTCTCACCTTTTTTATGAATGATATGATTAGAATAATAACCGAATAGAAATAATTAAGTCTGATTCTATTTGATTTTATTGATATTTTTATTGACCCTTTTGTATAAATAAATTGTCTCAGCAAATTTTGCTCGGCAATGCCCTCACAAAATTTTAGGAGACAGGGGGAGGCTGGTGTCGGTAGAAAAATCGCCTTGTGATTTTGCGGCGACCGCCGCGCGCGAGTCGCACAAATTTTTCAAAAAATAAATCAAAAAATTCACCTCATTTTTTCTATTTATTCTTCCGAAAATTCCTCAAAAAAGTTTTCAATTTCATCCGCCAGCCGAATCGGTAAAACATCAATGAATTCCGAACTCTCCTCTTCAGGAAAGACTTTGAAAACAGAATATTTTCCAAGCTTCGGCGCCGAACTTTTCTGAAAGCGCGCGTCCAATAAAATACGGACGCCGTAATCCGTCGGCGACCGAACAACGCGCCCCATCGCCTGCCGAATTCTTCGAATTGTCGGAATTAAAATAACGAAATTCCATCCTTTGCCCGAGCCGAAAACCGTATCGTAAGCAGCTTCAATTGCTTTCGTTCGGTCATTAAGCGCGGGATAGCCGATACCGACAATAATAACCGAACGCGCTCGATCATCGCGAAAATCAATGCCTTCGCTGAGCGTTCCGAAAATGTAGCTGACCAAAACGCTTCGACCGCCCGATTCACCGATCTTGAAAAACTCCTCACGGACGGCGTTGGATGAAATGCCGGGCTGATCAATCAAAACTTTGATTCCCGGCTCAGTCAGCAGCCATTCCCGAGATAAAAACGAATAATATTTTTCGGCTTCGGCAAAGCTTTGGAAATAAACAATCGTGTTTCCCTTTGTCGCGCAGATGGCAGAAACAAGCGTCTGCTCAACCGTTTCGCGGACCCAAACATGACCTCTTTTGCTTTGATAAAGCGGCGGAACGGAAACCGCAAAAGTCCTTCGATTCTCAAGCGGAAATGTACTCGGATAAGCGATTTCAAGTGTCGGGCGCTCAATGCCGAGCGTCTCTTTGGCCATCTCAAAGGGACGGAAGGTGGCCGACATTAAAACCAAACCGCCCAGAGATTCAAAGAGCGGTGCCGTGACATTTCGAGGAATGCAAGTAAAGAGCTCAACACGCCCGTAGATTTCGTTCGTTTCAATATCGCGGCGAATGTTTAAAATCGGATAATAATTCGGATTTTCCGAGTTGAGCAGGTAAGCGAAAATGAAAGCGGCGGAGCGGACAATGTTTGATTTTCTTCGAACGGAATCGGCGCCGGATTTGTAGCGTTCGTGGTAAACGGATTCGATCCCGTCACCGATTTCAGAAACATGAATCAGGATGTTCTGAATCGACTGAACATTCAGATTTTTGCCTTCCGCTTTGTTGTAATCCTCAATTTTTCGAAGAAAACGCTCCTTCAAATGATCGAATCGTTCGTAAGGGTCGCTGATCTGAATGTCAATCCAGCTCGTTCCGATTCGATTGCGTTCGCCGAAATCCAGTGACGACTCATAAGAATCGCGGGTCGCTTCCGCAAAAAGGTGGAAAATCTTTTGAGCGTCCTCTTTGAGTTTTTCAGGGAAATAATTGGCATGTTCTTCGATTTCGTTAATCGCGCGGTCAACCACGCGTTCGGAAATTGTAATGGAGGAGTGTGAGCGTGCCGCATTTTCAATATTGTGCGCCTCATCAAAAATAATGATGAGATCTTCGGGAAGTTTTTCAAGCCATCCGAGAAGGGTTAAAAAGATTTCCTGATGGAGAACGTGATGGTAATTGCAAAGAATCAAATCGGCGTGCTTCATTTCACGCTTCAGGAGCTCGTAGCCGCACATTCCTTTTTCTTCGGCGTATTCGTTGATGTCTTCAGAACTTCTGACATCATCAAAAAGCCATTTTTTAAACGGCGCCGCATCCGACTGCAAAACCTCATACAAATAAGGGCAGATCCGCTCACGTTTCTTTTGAAGTTCAGGCTCCATTCTTTTAAGATCGTTTTCGACTTCTTCGGCCAGATGTTTTTCGCGCGCGTCTCCCGATTTTTTATAACGCTCATTTGATTCCGACAATTCTCGCTTCGCTTTCAAATAAACACGCTCTTTTTCCAAAAGCTCGTAAGTGTTTTCCGTTTTGGCGCGGCATTCTTCGTAATCCAGATGATCGGGACAAACGGATTGCTTGCCTTTCATAACAGCGACTTTGATATCTGTTTTTCTCTTGATGTCACGCGCTTCATGAATGAACTGAACCATTTGCTGATGCACGTTTGTCACAATGATGACTTTTTTATTTTGTTTTTCAGCAATGTCCAATGCGGGCGCAAGCGCGCTGAGTGTTTTTCCGGTTCCGCAGGCACCTTCAAAGAGAACGACTTCACCTTTTTCAAGTGCTCCCGCTATCTGCTTCATTGCATCTTCCTGATTGGGATAGCAGCTCGGTTTGGTGAAATATTTCATAAAACCCGGAGCGTCTTTTTGCGACGTTTTCATATCATACGCCGTTGTAAATTGAGTCGGTTCCTTCGTCGGTTCATTGTCCATTATTCTGCCGGCCTGTTTTAAAAACAAATTGCGTGGGGAGTGAAAATATTCAATTTGTTTTCGCTTGATTATCAAACAAATCTTAGAAAACAAACCATTCATTGTATATAACCTTCCATTGTATCAGATTTCTGTTAACAGGATTTCTATTCCGAACTTTCAGATTTTTTTGATTATTTTTAAACGGCCGTTTCTTTTTTGAGAACAAGCTGTGGATTTCCCATCCTGTTTTTTTGATAGATTCGTATTTCGAGTGTTTGATTGGATGAAAATCCGTAATTGTTGGAAGTCCCGGATTCGCCGTTAACGGAAACAAAAACACTTGAAACGGTTGTATTCAGGCTGTCGTTTCCGGTCAGCGTAAGCGTTTCTCCGGGAGACCAAAACCCGTCTTTGAGAGTTTCTCGATTATTTCTTTCAAAATCTGAATTCTTTCTACTGCTGTTGATATGTTCATAATAAACCGAAATATCACCGTAAATCATCCTTCCGCCCGACCCCGGAATTCCCGAATAAGCATTTCCTTTTCCTGTGATTTGAATGGAAACAGAGTCTAATGAAACGGAGCTGCCGCCGGCATGTCTTAAAACCAAAATATTATCTTGAAAACGGGATGAGTCGTTGTAACGATCGCCGCCCGAAAAATCAACAATTTCAATTTTAATGGGGGCGGCAGGCGAAAAATCATAAACGTTTCCGAGAAGCGGCCCTATACCGAGAAAGAGAGCGCCGGCGAGTGAAAATGTAATTAAAATCAGCAATAAAGAAGAAACTTGCATCCAAGATCACGAAAGAAACAAAAACGGGAGAGTTGTTAAAGATGCCGATTTTTTCAAAATGGGAAGGTATATATTTGGGTTTTAAAACGAAATTGGCTTACCGAGCCTATTTGAATTTATCGTTTTTGAAAATTTCACTTTATTAATAAGCTCCAAATGCACTCTCACTCATTTATGCCGATATTTGTATACATTGATGAAAGCGGAGACTTGGGATTTCATTCTGAAAAAAGCTCGTCCCACCTCATCGTAACGGCGTTATTTGTTTCAGACCCTTCAAAACTCGACCGTATTATGAAAAATATTCGAAGAAATACGCCCCAAAAAGAAATGAAAAAAAGTTATGAATTGAAAGGCAGTAAACTAAATGAGACAATAATAAAGCGATTACTTGTCAAATTAAACGAAATTCAAGACATCAAAATTGTTCATATTATCGCAGAAAAAAAGCATCTGTAGAATTATTTAGAAAAAAACAATAAGAATCAATTATACAACATTATTGTCGGAGAGATTGCAAAGCGTATCCCATTTGAAAAAACAAGCTTAGAAATCAGAATTGATAAATCCAAAAATAAAAAAGAATTAAGAGATGAGTTCAATGCATATTTTATTGAAACTTTAAAGTCATACAGTTCATGTCATGTAATTGAAAACATGATTTATCACAATGATTCTAAAATGTGGAGTGGTCTCCAATTCGCTGATATTTTAGCATGGTCAGAATATCAAAAAATTACATTGAAAAGAGATGAATTTTCAAATCTTATTGATAAAACAAAACAGGAAGAATATACATTTGAAAAACAGAAAATGAAAAAATAAAGCGGTACCATAAAGAACTCTCAAGCGCGCATCCACAGGATACACGTCTTTATGGCTTTACCCGTCTAAATACAACAAAGACAAGATAATATTTAAAATTAATTAAATTTGTTTCAATCTGATTGAAATCAAAAAAATAAAACTTCACTTCTTCACATTCTCATTTTGATAAATCCCATTATACAAATTATCAACATCGGTCCCAAGCCTGAAAAACAAAAGCTGCATGACTCGGGCATCTTTTTTCATGTCAAAGCCTGCCGGATTGTGAACGATGACAAGACATTCACTGCGCCCGCTGTAACCCGCATCCCAAACAGCTGTTCCGAGAACAACGCCGCTTCGCGTCAGACTGGAGCGATGATAAGCAATCGCTCCGAGATTTTTCGGAAGGCTGACGATTTCATTTAAAACGATTGAGTAAACGCCGGGATTCAAATGAAGCCAGCCGTCTTCACCGAAAGGAAGTAATTTTTTCTCAGGCGTTCTTCTTCCGCTGTTATCAAAATCGACTGCGCCCGAGCCGTTTAATTCATAAACTTCCGCAACCGTCATTTCAAAGCCGTTCGGCTGTGTTTGTTTGTCCAAATCAATATAATTTTCGACAAGCGGCGGTTCCTGAGAAATGAGTTCTCGAATTTCTGCGTCTGATAAAAATGACATCTGTCAACCTCATTATTTGGAATTCTTAAATGAATTAAAATAAAATCAAGACCGCTCAAACAATTTTTCAATCTCTTTTTGCGAAAAAATCAAAATCGTCGGTCTTCCGTGCGGGCATGAATACGGATTTTCGGTCATCTTGAGCTGGCGAATCAACTCTTCCATTTGTGCCGGACTGCAGGAAGCGCCGGCCTTAATTGCGGCTCTGCAAGCCGTTCGTTTAGCAACTGTATCACGAATACCGGTTTCGCCTTTGACTTTTCCAAAAGAGAGAAGATCGGAAATAAAGTCATGAACAGCTGAAACATCTTCCATCCTGCCGAAAACAATCGGAACGAAACTGACTGCATAAGAATAGTCGCCGAATTCGGAAATGCCGAAGCCGACTTCTTCCAAAAACGGAATATACTCATCCATGAGTGCTTTTTCTTTCGGCGTTAGATTAATAACAACGGGGGAAATCAATTCTTGAACAGAAATATTCTCCTGCTTTTTGATGATGTCATAAAAAATTCGCTCATGTGCAGCATGCTGATCAATGACTAAGAGACCGCCGTCTTTTTCAGCCAAAATATAAAGATTTGAAATTTGGCCGACAACACGAATGTTATCCAAAATGCTGACTTCCGACGGTGTTTTTGGCTCATCCGTTAAGCCGCTTTTTTTGTTTTCATTGAGCAGCCTTTCTGTTGCTTTCAGGCGTCTGTCCGTATCTTTTACCGGAGCTGCGTGCCCCGACCCGCATTTTTCAGCGGCATTAGAAAGTTCTCCAAATGCTGTCGTTTTAGAAGTTTTTTCGCTTTCTGCCTCTGCCTTTTCGATTCGGTGTGAAGCGGGCTTTGTGGTATATGCCGCCCGTGTTTCTTTAACATAATTAATTTCCGAGTCCGAATTTGGATTCGATTTTGAATCCGATTCTGAAGTTTTAGCTTCAGACTTTTGAGGCGTACCGTAATCGGAAAACGATTTTTCAACGAGCTTCTTCGCTTCATTTGCCGACACTTTCGGCGCCAATTCATACAATCGAAGCGTTGTTTCAATGACATCGGAAACGATTCTCACCAACCTGCTTTCATCTTTGAAGCGAACCTCTGTTTTTCTCGGATGAACATTCACATCCACTTCGGAAGGATTGATTTTCAAATGAATAACGGCTGTCGGATAACGGTCTTTCGGAAGTTTTGTATAATAGCCGAGGCGAACCGCTTTGATAAGCTCTTTTGAAGTGACAGGGCGATTGTTGATGATGAAAAACAGATTTTCCGCCGTTGTTTTGCTGAAAGTCGGCTTTGAAATGTAGCCTGAAATTTCCATATCGGCATATTCTGTCAGCGCTTTCATTTGATTGACCGCTTCTTTTTTCCCTTCATCTAAGACGTTTTCCATATTTTCTGATGGTATTTCCATCATAACACGGGCGGTTTCATGACCCAAAATATCAATAATCGAATTGAACAAATTTGAAGACGCGCTGGATAAAATTGTCTTGCTGTTATTGATCAGCGTAAAAGAAATTTCAGGATTCGATAGAATCAAATCGCTGACCATGCCTGCAATATGAGACAGTTCTGTCGCATCTGTTTTCATATACTTCAAACGCGCCGGCGTATTGTAAAAAAGTTCTTTCACGTTAACGGCTGTTCCGTCAGGCGTACCGATGTCGGTTATTTCTTGTTTGCCGTTTTCCAAATAAAGACGTGTTCCCGTTGAATCTTCTTTTCGCTTTGTAATGATTTCGAATTTAGAGACGGAACTGATCGCTGCAAGCGCTTCACCTCGAAAACCCATTGTCAAAACGTTTTCAAGATCGGAAATACTTGAAATTTTGCTCGTTGCGTGTTTAATCGGAGACAAAGAAACATCTTCGCGGGACATCCCTTTGCCGTCATCGCGAACGGAAATCAAAGTCTTTCCGCTGTCTTTTAACTCAACACGAATGTTTTTTGCGCCGGCATCAATCGCATTATCAACCAGCTCTTTAACAACGGAAGCGGGGCGCTCAACAACCTCACCGGCTGCGATTTTATTAATGGTGTCCGGGTCCAGAACATGAATGAAAGACGATTTGCTCATTTTTATTTCTCTTTTTTTCAATTCATTTCAATTTTGTTTCATTTATAGTTTCACTTTCGGACCTGTCAGAAGAGAGCTGAAATATGTTTTGGATAAAAATTCGTGAATGGAGGATAAAATAATTCGGCCCTTTCCTTTGCTCATTTCCAAATGAACAGCCCGGCCGGTGTCATCTTTTTCAATCACGGAAAATGAATTGCTGATGTTTTGAAAATATCCGTCGCAATAAACGGAGTCGGTGTCACCCGTAAGCGTGCTGCTTCGAAGAATCAGGATGTCGGTCTGCACATATTCGCCTTCTAACCCGAAGCGTTCAAGCGATGTAACGGCAGGCTCTTTGCAGGCTCTGCATGTGCTGACTTCTTTCAGCGGTGAAAACATCAAAAAAACACCGCCGTTTTCAACGAAATCAAAAATCTTTTTTTGAATTTTTTGATCTGCGAGCGCATTGCTGACGGCGGCATGTTCGGGATAAGTAAATCCTGTCGGAACAACCAAAAGTTTTGCCGGCGGCAGATGCAAAGAGTATAAAGAAGCCGGTGCCGCGACGATTGAAGAAATGCCGTATTCTTCAAACATACGTTCAAAAAAAAGCGGACTGTCCCAAAGGATAATAATGTCAGGCATAATTTTATCTCAAATTTTTAAAAGAAAATCGGCTTTCATGTTTTTAACAGTTTGCATTTTGAAAAAATCAATCAGCTTAATTATTCAATTGCGATGAAGATTTCATGGTATCCTATGAAAACAAAATCAAAACGAATCGTTCAACATCAGTTGTTGCGGAAAAACCGAATGAATACGGAGAGCTTCTCTGGACGTTAGTGCCGTATACCGACAGAAAGGATTTGCTGCCGATTGAAAAATATTTTATCGGCTGCTATCAAGATTTATATTTTTGGAATGATCAAAAATCGGACTGGGGTTTTGAAGTACCGAACTCTTGGAAAGATAAACCATGGTGCTACGCAATTAATTCAAGGTGCCGATTTCCAAATTTTTATGACAATTTGGCAAACGAAGAAAAGAAATTAATTGACAGCGCCGTTTTTAATATTGATAATGCGATTCGGAAAAGCAAGATAAGAGGAAATCCGTTTATTTACCGAGGCGTCAGCAATATTGACTGGATGAAAAATTCAAACGTCGGCGGAACATTCGAAGAAAAAGCATTTAGAAGTTTCAGTTTAGACATAAATCAATCCTATCAATACACAGATCCTGAAAGCCCGATAATATTTCAGTTACAATTAAAAGATGAAATGAAAGCATTATACATTGATAAAGGCGAACACGAAGTATTGAGACCAAGGGATATTGCTTATGAAATCGTTGATATATTTTATGAAAAGCGGCAAATTTCAGCATCCTTAAATAAATTAATAACAGTATGGAAAATTAAAGAAATTTAAAAAACAACTGGTGTGATAAAATGCACGCAGAAGATGCAAATGAAGTATTTACCTATCTCGGGCAAGCGCCTGAGCCATCACCCGAAGAAAAAAAAATTCGACAAAAAGAGCGTAAACTTGCATTGGAAAATCTAAGATGGCATGATGAAAGAATTCGCAGGGGACTCCGATTAGATGGAACGAAAATTGAAAACAAAAATTAAATCGTTTCATTTATTTTTATAACTGGCTTTCAATAATTTTAAATCGCCTCCGATTTTTATTTCATCCTTTTTCTCGTTTTTTGAAACAACTATTTAAATTATCAATCATTATTCTCACTCATTATTTACCTTCAATTAAAATCGAGTTATTCATTTATGACAAGCGTACCGACAACACAGGAAGCGCGTTTGAAACGCGTTCGAATGATGGCCGACTACCAGTTCGGAAAAGGAGTGGGAGCTGTCTTATTTGACGATAATTCGAAATTTCAGCTTTCCAAAACCAAACGTATTCGCCAGGTTCATTCAGGAGGCGAAAGAATCGCGACCGTCCGCGCCAAAGATGGATTCTTCACGCTCAGCATGGAAGGCGCAAGAAGACTGCACGCTTACTTGAAAGCGCCTGCTATGCGCGTTGCCGTTGTTGATGACGCTGTTCCGTTTGTCGCGAAAGGAAAAACCGCGTTCTGCAAACATATTATTTCCATTGACCCTGATGTTCGAGCAATGGAGGAAATTCTTGTCACCGACAAAAATGACAATCTTCTTGCCACGGGACAGCTTGCTTTGTCGCCGCGGGAAATTCTTCACAGCAGCCAAGGCGCCGCCGTTTTGGTTCGAAGCGGAATTGATAAAGAAGAAAAAGATGAGTGACATTTGAAATTAAATAAAAATTATAAAATCGCTCGCTGTGTTTGACAATAATTTTAAATCGGTTAATCATATTCATTACTGTTACTATAATCATTTGATTACAACTATCACACATACCATTGCTATTCACGCCATATCCAAGGAGTTGCTGCCGCTTGCCTGAAAATTTCCTGACAACATTTGTTGTTCCCGATAATGCTGCCATTGACGATCAAAATATCGTCACTGAAGCCGATATGATCATCGGGAATCATGCAATGATTGCGCGCAACATCAAAAGCGGATTTTTAATGGTTGGCGAAGGCGTTCACATTGGCGGCGAAATCAATGCAGATGACGACCTCCGCGCAGATGTTTGGTGCAAATTCGATTCAAACGTAAACGTCGGCGGCGACGCTTATATCGGGGAATTCACGGCGGTTAACGGCAAAATCATTGTTGAAGGCGATTTAGATATCGGCAAGGAAGTCAAACTCAACGGCGGCTTTTTATCCAAAGGCTGGGTCGTTGTGAGAAATCCGCTCCCCGTCATGGTTTTTATTTTTCTGTATATCCGCGCGATGATCGGACTCGGCAAATCCAGCGAGGAAATCGATAAAGCGCTCAATGAATTATTCGAAGATGATGAAGAAATCGACTTCGAAAACATGGATGAGAACAAAATGTCTGAAGTTCTCAGCCGCGGCAGATTTTTTGTGATTCCGATCGGCACTAAAATTTCATCGGAAAGCATCAACGTTCCCGAAGATGCCGTTATCGGAAACAACTGCGATATCAGCACAAGAATCATCTGCAAACGCTTCCTCGGCGGTAAGAATCTTGTTTTTAACGGATTTATTCGCTCAAAAGGTGAGACGCTGATCGGAGAGGGGTCTGTTGTCAAAGGCGAAATAAATACATCCGGAAAACTCATTATTGACAAAAATGTCAAAATTGACGGCAAGATTTCAGCCAAAAGCGTTTGGATTCATGAAACGTCATTTGTGGAAGGCAAAGTTTCGTCCGGCAGCATTCGATTTATTAAAGGCGATGAATTCGACATCAAAGATCCGGAAAACGCCGAAAAAGCAACAATTCTTTCCAAAGCCGATTCTTTTGACTTGATGAACACGAACATCAAGGAAAAACAGGACGAAGAAACAGAGGAAGAACCTGAAGAAATTGATTTGGAAACGGAAGAATATCTTGAAATTGATTCGCTTGAAAAAGACGTTGAAGAAGAGATTATGGAAATCGAAATGGAAGAAGAATTGGTTGAAGAGGAGCACACCAGAGAAGAGCCCAGCAAATCGAATACTGATAAGGAAGACGAAAAGAAATCAGAGGCTGAAAAAGAACCGGAAACGGCTGAGCCTGAAAAAAAAACTCTCGCTAAAAAACAAGGCAGCACTTCAAAGAGATCACAGAAGAGAAGAACGAAGAAGACGCGTGAAAATATGCCGATTGTGAATGTTTTTACGGGCGAAAATATTGAAGAAACCGTAGCCGACAATGAAGAAACAAAGAAATAAAAAGTGAATTTGGTTAAAATTATCAATCATTTACCGAGTTGTGCGCGGCGCCCTGCCTCAAGTTCTTCCGAAAAGTCATCGTCATCGCTTTCAATCACAAAATTGCCGATGTAAGTGCAGTTTTTGCAGCGGTAAATGTTACCCATAACACCGCCTGTTTCAAGATAAAGACCTGATTTCCCGCATTGCGGACAGATTAAAGGCATAATTAAATCATCTCCGATTGTTTTTAAAGTTATCAAGCATTATTTTCATCATTGAATATTTATATTTTATTGATATTGAATAGTGCACTATTATTTTATTCTGCTATTGGGGATTAGCTATGATTATAAAACAGCTTAAAGTGAAAAATTATAGAACACTTGAAGAAATTGATGTTTCTTTTATTGGATATTACACAGCAATTTGTGGGAAAAATAATGTTGGGAAAACAAATATAATAAAAGCCATTCAAAAAATACTTGATAGCAATAATAGTATAAAATTTCGTTTTTCAGAAACTTCTATGAGTATTGGGTCATTTGATTGGAATGATGAAATAACAGGCTGGAAACGGGAGTCAAAGGAAGACATATCTATTGATCTCGCTTTTGAAATTAGAAAAGAAATAGATTCTGCAATTTATAAGTTTATTACAGACTTAATATTTAAAGACGAAAAAAGCACAACTTTTGATAAAATAGACCTTCAAGTTAAATTACAAAAAAATGTAAAAAATGAAACAAAATATACAGTTTTAATAAATGGAGAAGATATTGGAAGTGAGTATCAATCAATAGAAATTTTAAAAAGACTTCAAAATACAGAGTGTCTCATATTCCATAATTCAACAAGAGAAAACGATTTTGAGAGATTTATTAGAAAAACTGATAGGGTTAAAAATTTTATAAGTTCCGATAACCTTGAAACAATTAATAAAAAACAAGATGAATTAGTAAAATTGGTTCAAAAATCTTTAAATTTCCATCAGAAAGAGTTAACAGATCTTCTTGGTAATTTGGAAGAAAAATATGAAGTTAGCCTTTCTATTCAAGGCATAAACTTAGAAAGGGAACAAATTGAAATTTCTTTAAAAGAGAAAGGCGGAGCTTTGCCATTGGATGATTGGGGAAGCGGTACAAGAAACCGAACTTTAATTTTTTTAAACTTGTTAAATGCTAAAAGGAATCAAAAATCATCTATTGAATCTGATAGATTTACTCCCTTGGTTGTTATTGAAGAGCCAGAAAGTTTCTTGCACCCACAAGCTCAAGCAGAATTTGGGCGAATTCTTCAAGATTTAGCAAACACTCTTCAAATCCAAGTAATTGTCACAACACATAGTCCATATTTATTAAGTTTTGATGAGCCGACTTCTAATATCTTAGTAGAACGTAATACAAATTTGCGAAGCAAGAAACCTTCTGGTTCAAATATAGTAGAAACAAGTGGAAATAAATGGTTTGAGCCTTTTGCACTTGCATTAGGTGTAAATGGAGAAGATTTTGGCCCATTGAAAGATTTGATATTTAATAAAAGTTCGAAGATCCTCCTCGTAGAAGGAGATACAGACAGAGAATATTTTAAATTGTTACAAGATGAAAAACACAAAGATGATGCATTGGTGAAAGATATTGAGATATTTCCATGCGACGGAGCGGACAATATTAAAAATAACATTTTAATGAAATTTATAAAATCTCGTTTTGAAAAGGTTGTTGTTTGTGTTGACTTAGACAGATATGATGAAATAAAAAGAGTATTGGAAAAAAATGGTTTTAAAGATGGAATAGATATGTTCCCAGTTGGAATAGAAAATATTCAAATGATTGAAGGACTGATTCCAGGAAAACTCTACAATGATATTATGAGAAAAAATGAAGATATTTTAGATTTATCCAGAACTGCTGCAATGGCCGGTAAAGACCATGCCAAAAATGCAAAAAAAGATCTTAAAAAAAGAATACTAGAAGAATTTAAAAAAGAAGAAATTGATAATGAAACTTACTGTGAATTTTATAAGTTGACTAAAAAATTGAACAAATCATTAAAATAAAAATTGATGTTTATGGATCAAGCCACCCCTGCAATAAAACAATATTATGCGGCAAAGGAAGAATGTCCCGACGCCCTCGTTTTCTTCCGCATGGGCGATTTTTATGAATCGTTCGGAGATGACGCTAAAACAATTGCTCGGGAACTCGAAATCACGCTGACGAACCGCGGAAAAACAAAAGACGGCAAACAAATGCCGCTTGCGGGAATTCCGTATCATGCCATTGACAATTATCTTCCGCGGCTGATTAAAAAAGGCTACAAGGTCGCAATCTGTGAACAGCTTGAGGACCCGAAAAAAGCAAAAGGCCTTGTTAAAAGAGGCGTCGTCCGCATTGTAACACCGGGAACAGCGATTGATTCATCCATCATTACAGATTCAGCCAACAATTATTTAATGTCGCTCGCGAGCACTTATGATCCCGACGGCGATTCAAAGAAAAAATTAAAAAAACCGGATGCTGAACTTTTCGGCATTTCTTTTTTAGATATTTCAACCGGTGAGTTTTTCGCAAGTCAGTTTGAAGATTCCGCGCCTTACGAAAAAGTGATCAGCGAAGTCGCAAGATACAAACCGGCCGAATGCATTATTCAGAACACGCTTGCGCAGAATGAGCTTCTGATGAGCCGCTTGGCCGAAAACAAAGTCAAAATTGAAACATTTACGTGTGTGAAATCGGTGGCCGCTGAAATCGAAAAATGCAAATCGGATTTGCAGAAGCGGTTTAAAGTTTCCACAATGGACGGGATGGGCTTTAAGGATTCGGATTATGCCGTTCTCGCCTGCGGCAAAACGCTTGATTACGCGCTTAAAACACAGATGAGAGAGCTGGAGCATATTCAAGCTGTTTCATTTTATTCCATGTCAAAACATTTGATTTTGGATTCAATGACGCTTCGCAACTTGGAAATTATTAAAAATACCCGCGATGACGGAGAAAACTATTCACTCATTCGTTTTTTGGATAAAACAAAAACATCAATGGGTTCAAGACTTCTTCGAAACTGGCTGCTTCGCCCGCTGGTTGATCCGGCTGAAATTACCAAGCGCCTAAATGCGGTTTCAGCGCTTAAAGAAAACAGTCTCATGCGCTACGATTTAAGACAACATCTTTCAAATATCTCAGATATTGAGCGTCTTGTCAGCCGAATGATGTACGGCAATTCAAATGCGCGTGACCTGATTTCCATGCGCAATTCACTCGCTGAACTTCCCGGACTCTGCGCTGTCATGAATCAAATATGCGGTTCAAAAACGGCCGGTACAGAATCCGATTTGCTTGCCGAAATCTGCCATGATGTTTCCCAATTTAATTTCGCCGCGGAACTTTCGGATTTGATTTCCAAAACAATCGCAGAGGAGCCGCCGATTACCGTTCGCGAAGGAAAAATGATTAAATCCGGCTTCAGCGATGAATTGGACGAACTTCGAGGCGCTTCGGGAGACAGCAAGGATTGGATTGCCGAGTTTCAAACGCAACAGAGAGAGAAAACGGGAATTAAAAATTTAAAAGTCGGCTACAACAAAGTCTTCGGCTATTTCATTGAGGTGACGAACGCAAACAAACACCTCGTTCCTGAAAGCTACATCCGGAAGCAGACGGTTGCGAATGGCGAGCGCTATTTTACGCCAGAACTCAAAGACCGTGAAAATCTGATTTTAACAGCGGATGACAAATCCGTTGCGCTTGAATATGAAATATTCAGAGAAGTGACGGAACACGTTTCTTCTTACGCAAAAGAAATTCAAAGTATGGCGCACTTGATCGGAAAGATTGATGTTTTATGCAGTTTTGCTGAAACCGCCATTGAAAATAATTATGTTTGCCCGCAATTGGATGACAGTTTGGAAATTCTGATTCGCGACGGACGTCATCCGATTGTTGAAAAAACGATGAATGAAGCTTTTGTTCCAAACGACACCGAAATGGATGCAGCGGAAAACCAATTCCTTTTGATCACCGGCCCGAACATGGCGGGTAAATCCACATACATGCGGCAGATTGCAATGATTGTGGTGATGGCGCAGGCCGGAAGCTTCGTGCCGGCGGCGTTCGCTAAAATCGGCGCCGTTGACCGCATTTTTACAAGAATCGGCGCTCACGACGATTTAGCGGGCGGCAAAAGTACGTTCATGGTTGAAATGGTGGAGCTGGCCAATATTTTAAACAACTCGGGCGAGCGCAATTTGATTCTTCTCGATGAAATCGGCCGCGGAACCAGCACGTATGACGGCTACAGCATCGCAAAAGCGGTTGTTGAATACATTCACAACAAAGATAAAAAAGGCGTCCGAACTCTTTTTGCAACGCATTATCATCAATTAACGGCACTTGAAAACAAGCTCAGCCGCCTGAAAAACTTCCACATCGCTGTTCGTGAAACTGGAAGCGATTTGGTTTTCCTTCGAAAAATCGTTCCTGGCGCAACCGATAAAAGTTACGGTATTCATGTCGCAAGGCTGGCCGGCGTTCCCGAAAAAGTGAACGAGCGCGCCGCCGAAATTTTGAAAGAAATTGAAAACGAAAGTTTGGCGGAAGATGAAGGGCGCGGCAAAAAGAAAACAGCGAGATACACGCAGCTTTTGCTTTTTGATCCCGAAAGCGCAGGCGGAGAAGAACGCGTTGTTGAGAAGTTTATCGAACACCCCGAAATTGAAGAACTAAAAGACGAGTTCAAAGATTTGGATGTCAACAATATGACGCCGATGCAGGCGCTTTTGAAATTGGAAGAAGTAAAAGAAAAATTGAGCAGGCTTGAAGAATGAAAGCTTTCAATGAAAATCAATAAAAATGAAAGAGCGGCATCAGCTCATAAGTTTTCTTCATCCTTTGCTCAAGATGGGGTAACTTTCATCATGTGCCGCAATTCCTGTTTATGAATCCGTCTTATTTATGTTTTGTTTATGCTGTGTTTACGTTTATTTATTATCCTGTTTCAAATTTCAAAAATTTCATGAAAAATCTTCAAAAATCATCCCGGAGAAAATGAATTGTCCCTGATTTTACAAGCGGTTGAGAATATTCCCTTAATTCAAAAAGGCGACGACATCGCAGATATTATTTTCAAAAACGCGCCGGACATTGCTGATAAAGATATTATCGTCATCGCGTCAACAATCGTTTCAAAATCGCTCGGGCTGACTTTCCGCGAAGAGGATGTCGTTCCGAGCGCCGACGCGAAAAGAATTGCGGCCCTCAACGGCAAAGACCCGCGCTTTGTTCAGGCGGTTTTGGATGAAAGCATTGAAGTGATTACGGAAACGCCTTTCATGCTTGTCCGAAACAAAAACGGTCATGTCTGTATTAACGCGGGAATTGATTCATCCAATGTCGGCGGCGGTCTTCTTTTGAAACTTCCCGAAAAGCCGGATGAGCACGCGGCTTTCATCGGCAAAGCCATCAAGCAAAAAACAGGCAAAAAAATCAGTGTCATTATTACCGATACCAACGGACGTTCTTTTAAAAGCGGACAGACAAACGTCGCAATCGGTCTTTACAACATCAAAGCGATTCGGCAATGGATCGGCGAAGAAGATCTGTACGGCAGAATTTTGGAAATTTCCGAAGAAGCGGTTGTCGATGAAATCGCGGGCGCCGCCAATTTGGTCATGGGTGAAGGCGGCGGCGGTGTTCCTGCCGTTATTATTCGAGGCTTGGATTTTTACACCGATGAAAAAGTTTCGATTAAAGATATGTATCGGGATCAAGAAAAAGATTTGGTGATTCGCAGTCTTTTGGAATTGAAAAACAAAAAATGATTTAAAATAAAAAACGAATCTGGATTCAAGCTGAATCGAAAACAGCATACAACATGCTCAATGTGCCGATCCCGAGCGGTTCTAAAACAACGCGGACATTGTATTTTTCAATCAATTCATCGGAGATGCCGCGCGGAATGCCGGGCGTTGAGACGATTGAATTTTCTTTTAAAACAGATTCGCAAATGGTATCGGCGCACGGGGTCGCTTCAAAAATCTTGAAAAACGATTTCGGCTCTTTTTCGGGATTATATTTGAAAACGGGATACATGGAAGCGATTTCATCGATGCGTTTTGAATCAACGTCAAAAACATAAACATTTTGTTTTTTGTTTAAAAAGGTTTCAACCGCGGGCGTTCCGACTTTTCCGAGCCCGATGACGAGAACATCTTTACCGTCGATGTAATCTTTCGCATTGCAAAGAATTTCAGCGTAAATTCTGCCTGTGCAGATTTGATTGTGAGCGAGCTTGCCGTTTCTGAGGTTGTGAGCGATATAGGCGAGATCGTCGGCCATTAAAATAATGTCGGCGCCTTTCGTCACAGCTTCATAATAACCGGCGACATCCGTGTTTTCGGTGATGAAGCCGTCCATTCCGAAATGCTGAACAGCAAAAAGCAGAGACTCGGAGAAACTTCCGATGATTCCGCCGCCTGCCGTGACAGGAATGATGCCGATTTTTTCTTTATTCGGCGCGGTACCGTAAACTTTGCGGCAAAGACCGTCTAAAGAATAATCTGTCAATTCTGCAATCAAACGATCGTTTTCAACGAGCGCGTTTGTCATGTTTGCCAGGTCTTCGGGAGTCAGAAGTGCCATAATCGTTCCTCTTTTAATTTTTATTTTCAAGATCCGGACGGCGCGAAGCGGCGGGCCGGACTTGAAACGAAGTTTCAAGAATAAAAGACATCGCTCTTTTTCTCTTTTCTTTTGTTTCCGCTTCCGTTTTCGCGTAAGTGATGACGGTATAAGCCGAATATGAATTTTCACCCGTACTTCCGCCCGCTCCATTGAGCGTGCTCTCAAAGATTTCAATTCCGTTTTCATTGATGTCCGCTGCAAACGGATGGAAATTGCTGCCGGCAGAAATCAAATGCTCGCCGCCTGAAATAAGTTTGCCGTCTTCTTTTCTGAAATGCTCAAAAATGCAATACGCATTTTCATATTTTTTATTGGTTGAATTTGGGAGACCCTTTTCTTTGAATTCGGGATTTGAAAACGCTTCAATCAGCAAAAGAAGCAGATTGACGCCGGATGAAAAATAGACGCACGTCGGTGTCTGACTCGGGAAACGGGCGTCGATCTCCAAAACTTTCCAGCCTTTTTGGCTTGAAATCGCTTCAACATCCATGATGCCTTTCAGCCGGAGTCCTTTCGCTAAATCAAACGTGATTTTGCGGTAGATTTCATTGCTTGGGAGCGGTGTGACCATGCAGCAGTCCCAAACATCGTCAATGTGAATGAGCGTTTCTTTAACGACGGTGTAATCCTTGCCGTCGCCGACAACTTCCAAAGAAATAACGGGACCGGTCAGATATTCTTCAATTAAATAATTTGGCGGAACCGATTTTAATTCATCATTGGAATGAATGATCCTTGCGCCGACACTGCCGCTTTCCGACGGCGGTTTGACAAAGTAAGGCGGCTCATCGGGTTTATCGGCCGGTGTCGGAACGCCGACGGTTTTGAAATAATTTTTAGATTTTGTTTTGTCGCAGCTGATTTCGTATGCGTCGAAATCAAAAAGAAGCGGACATTTAATTTCATTTGAAACGGATTTCAAAAATGCAATCGTTTCTTCATTTTCGTTAACGGGAATCATAAAATCGGAGCTTTCCGATATTGAAATGAATCGGGACTTGTCCTTTGTAATATCAAAACAATGAAATTCATCGCAAAGACTTTGCGCCAGCGCTGACGGATTCCTGTCAATTAAAACAACAATCAAACCTGCTTTTTTTGCCAAATACGCTGCTTCAACACCCTGAAGCTTGCCGCCGATAAGACAAATACATTTTCCGGCGTATAACGACTCCGGGAAATCGGAAGCAATCGGAGATTTGTTTTGCAAAAACTTGTTTTGATCTGGAGCGGACATTCTGATTCCTTCAAATTTGAGGATGATTTTGGCGATTTTAAATTGTTTTGTTTCGATTCAAATAGCTTTCAAAGCTTTCTTGGCTGCCGCGCTCAAGTCCCATTTCATGAAGCTTTTCAATCACGCTTTTCGCGTCTCTTTTTCTTTCATTCAGCGAAACGTCGCGGTCAAAATTGACGACGCCTTCCAATTTGGAATCGGCGGAAATGATGGATGTCACCACGTTTGCGCCGGCATTGAGGCGGTCAACCATTCCGGGAATTCCTGCAACGTCGAGAGATGCCGGAATGAGGCGGTCGGGGAAAACAAACCGAAGAATTGAAATGACTTTGAGTTCCATTAAATCAGAAGCCTGCGCCGTCTCCGCAAGCGGCGTTCCCGGCTGCGGCTCAAATGTCATGACACGTACTTGATCCGGATCGGCTTCCTGCATGCCGCGGATGGAAACAATTGCGGATTCGATGTCATCAGAAACAGACGGATTGATCGGCTCACCGCTTGAAAGCTTCATTTTGGAAAAGCCCGTTAAAATGCCGTCTTCAATGCAGATTCCGGCGACCTTTGCGCTGCTTCTGGCTTGAATACGTTCTTCGAAGGACTGCCCGATGCGGAGTTTGCCGTAAAGTTCTTTTTGATACGTTTCTTGATAAAGCGCGAAAAAGTCGGCGCCTTCCGCGGCAAGCGCTTTGATAAAATCATTGTCAACGACACCCGGAGAAACCATGACGGGAAGGCCTGTGATTTCTTTGGCGGTTCTGACAAATTCCAAAAGCTTTTCAGGCGCATCATGAAAATGCGGGTCTTCGCCCATCGTTAAATCGATCATGTGAACGCCTTCATCTTTGAGCTCTTCACACATCCTGCGGAGTTCTTCAGGCGTGACACGATAGCGATCGATTTTGTTTTTGGAATTGTAATAGCAAAAAGAACATTGATTTTTGCAGTAAGTGGAGAAATAAACAAAACTGTAGAGGTAGATGCTGTTTCCAAAATACTGATTTTTGACGAAAACGGCGGCATCAGACATTTTTTTCAGGCTGTCACGATCCGTTATGGAAAGCATTTCACGAATCATGTCATCTGTCAGCGGCTTTTTTGAAATGATGTCATCTATGAATTGATTGTATTTTGCATCATCCATCCTTGAAAAAAAATCAGCCATTTTGACCCCGAGCCCCATTATTGATTTTTATTAAATTTGTTGTGGTATTGCTGCACTTTGCTTTACTGCATTCGCTTTGCTACATTTGTTTCTGCTTTTACAGATTTGTATGAATGCCGTTATAATAATATTCGGAACGACTGCCTCTCTTGATGTTCTTAAAATTGTGCCTGACTTTGAGCAAACGCTCTAAACCGAATCCTGCGCCGATCCAAGGCTTGCTGACACCCCAATCCATATCCATCGGAACAGGACCGACAACAGCGGAGGAGAGTTCCAAATCGCCGTGCATCACTTCAACGGTCGCGCCGTAAACGACGCTTTCATCGCCTTCAATTTCGTAACTGATTCCGAGATGTGCCAAAAATTCATCAATCAACTGAATCAGGCTTTCGCGCGTTGACCCTTCGCCCATCTGACAGAAATTGACCATCGTAAATTCTTCCAAGTGGCTGCTGCCGTCAGATTCTTTGCGGTAGCAGGGACCGATTTCAAAAATTTTCAACGGATCGGGCATGACTTTATCAAAGCGGTGAAGATAATTATAAAGAACGGGCGCCAGCATCGGACGCAGACATTTGCCGTCATCGGTTCTGAAAACCTGCTTGGAAAGTTCAGCGTCTTTGTCGATTCCCATTTTAATGATGTATTCTTCGGGAATGAGAATGGAAGATTTGATTTCAATAAATCCCTTGGAAATTAAAAATGCCGAAATGTCACGCTCAAGCTTTGCAAGCATATGCTCACGGCTGTTTTCATAAATGTCAACGAGCTCCGCTTTTCTTTTGGAAACCAATTCCGCTTCCAACTCTTCAAACGGCGGAAGATCGGGGCTGTCCAAATCGATTTCATCGGAAACCAGCAAAGTTTCCAATCTTTTCCTTTGAGACGGTGAAAATTTATCTTTTGCGGACACGATAACGGACTCCTCGGGTTTCTTGGCGGTCGGCGATTGCGAAGCTGTCGCCGATGCCGGTGATTGCGAAGCTGTCACCGAAGCAAGCGGCTGCGTTTGAACAACTGCTGAACTGCTGCCTGCCAAATTGGTGCTCGGCGCTGCTGCTGCCGGCTGCTCTACCTGTCCTTTTTTAAGCACTTTCTTCGGTGCGGATTTTTTGACGGGAGCTTCAACGTATGTGATGCCGGGGTCATAGAAGTCTTTGGCAACGAAGCGGTTGACGCGCTCGTCTGAGAGTTTGCAGAGTTTACAGACTTTTCTGTATTTGGAGTTGCGAAGCGCACGTGCTGACGCACTGCTTCTGGAATTGCTGACAGTGATGACTTCACCGCAGTCGGTATGAATACGGATTTTCTTGACGGAAACATCATATGTCTTGACGCCGTGCAAAACGTCTTTTCGTGAAAGCCAAACATTGTTGAGCTTGACGAGTCTTTCAAGCGTTGGTCTGTCTGCCATATCTGTTTCCTCTTTTTATTTTTCCGTGATAAGAATGCGGAAATCCCGGGAATCTAACCCGGCTGAACGGATCTAGAGTCCATTCGGTCTACCTGACCGGATTTCCATTTCCGAAATACCGATGTGTTTATTGTTATCG
>JAIRKA010000099.1 GCA_031260345.1 Methanosarcinales archaeon | reverse complement strand
TTATCACATCCGTTCGCTTCGCGAACGGGGGCGCTGTCACCTGCCGTCTGCGCTTCTGCGTTGCTGCCATCTGCCGTGCTGTCCGCCGCGCCGCCCGCCTCAACAACCGCATCCGCTTTTTCGGAAATATTTTTTGAATCCGCTTTCCCTTTTTCTTTCTTTTCTTTTAAAATCAGTCTCGGGCTGAAGCTGCTGTTTTGAATCGGCGCCAGCACTTCATTTATCGTATTATAAATAATTTGAATTTCATCATCCGTTAATTCACTTGCGGGTTTTGTTTTGTCGATGCCGCATCTTTTGAAAACTTCTTCGGAATACAAACCGCCGAGATTAAATTGATTTGCAAGCGTTCGAATCGCGTCTCTGTCGGATGCCGCCAAAATTTCTTTCATTTCGGCGATGCTTGCTTTCATCGGATTCATGTGATTTTTCGGGAGTTCGTAAATTTCACCCGAGCGGATTCTGCGCTCTTTAAACGTGACCGGCTTCATCGGCAAGATGATTTTTCCTTCCTTATCAGTCAAAATGATATTGCCTTTTGAGAAAAGTTCGGCGATGAGAATGCTCTCTTCGCCGCCGCGGACGAGGCTGATTTTAACAATTCTGTCAAACTCGTGCTGCTCAATCGCTGTAATTCTTGCGCCCATGATGTACTTTCGAAGCAGCATCGGAAAGCTTTGCGCGATTTTGGGCGATTCTTTCAGATATTTGCTCATATGCAGGCGCTTGCCGCTTTCAATAATTAAATTAACGCGGCCTTGACCTCTGACAAATAAGTTAATACGGATTTCATTTTCATCCGGCTGATATACTTTTTCGACTTTCGCATCCAAAAGAGTTGTTTCGCCGGATGTTAATTCCGCAACAATCGCTGCCACATCAGCGCTCGTCATTTCTTGTTTCATTGAAAGTTATATAATACAAAATGCCTATAAATATTATCAACATTCAGAGTTTGAAGTCTGAAATTTTTTAAACCAAATTATATAAATCAAATACCTCTTTTAATCATTCAATTCAGTCACTTCAATTTCAATCATTTCAATTTCAATCATTTCAATTTCAATCATCACAATTCAATCGGTGTCAAAATGGACGAGCTGACAAAACGTTTCTTAAAAGCGAAATTTCAATCGCATTACAAAAACTTAAACCTTCAGCTGCCGCCCTCCTTCGTCTCCCGCGAATGGGGTTTTATTTCATTTGACCCGATGCCTGATGTCATTATGAAGCGGCACAAATACTTCGGCTCGTTCAATGAAGTTTCCGAATACCTGATTGGAATGGCGCCGGCTCACGTTTACTACTCCGTCGCTTATTACGACATGCCGGGCGCGCCGCGCATGGATCAAAAAGGATGGAGAGGCGCGGATTTAATTTTCGATTTGGATGCCGATCATCTGCCGGGCGTGAAAATGACTTATTCCGACATGCTGGACCACGTCAAAGCGGAATCACTCAAACTTGCCGACTTTTTGATTGACGACTTCGGATTTTCCGAAAACAACATTCAACTTGTTTTTTCGGGCGGGCGCGGCTATCACTTTCACGTTTATGACGACAAAATCTCTCAACTGGACAGCGCCGAACGCCGTGAAATCGTGAATTATGTCAGCGGACGTGATTTAGATTTTAAATTTTATTTTAAAGAAATTGCCATGGTCGGCGATACCGGTTCCGGTTCAAAAGAGTTCATGGGCAAGCGCGGAAAAATTCCGACGAAATGGGTTCTGCAAGGGCATGAAAACGGTTGGGGTAAGAGAATTGCCGGCCACGTTGCCGATTACTTAAGATCCGAAGCGGAAATCGGAAAAAGTAATCCTAAGGAAATGTTTAAAGACTTAAAGGAGAATAAAATAGCGGGTGATGCAACTTTAAAAAAGTTGGCGGCGTTTGCTTCTGATGAAGCGATGCTGGCTGAAATCACGGAGAAAGGCCGCTTGGATTTTCCCGTTAAAGATTTTAAGACGATTATTGAATACATCATTCAGAAAACCGTTTCGGATTTCGGCGTCGATGCCGGCGCAAACGTTGATGAGCCTGTGACAGGCGACATTAAAAGATTGATCCGCTTCCCCGGATCGCTTCACGGCGGCTCAGGCTTTCTCGTGCAGGCGCTGTCCTTGGAACAGCTGCCGAGTTATGAACCGCTGACGGATTCGCTGGCGTTTGATGACAAACCGACAAAGGTTCGAGTTCAGCGCCCGTTTTCATTCATGCTTAACAGACAGGAATTCTCCGTAGATGTCGGGAACATGGAGCTTCCCGAATACGCCGCTGTATACTTAATGTGCAGGGGAGTTGCAAATTATGGATATTGATAAAACGCTTGAAGAGGTCAAACAAACGGTTCGCAGAGAAAAGGCGCGCGATTTAAAGCCGATTCCTTCCGACTTTTATTCAACGGCTGCCGCCGCGGTCAAGAATCTGGAAGCGGAGATGATGAAAAACGGCCGCCCGAGATCTGTTGAATACAAGATGCTGGAAGATGAGCTTTCCGGTCTTGTGACGGATGTTGAAACCGTTTTTATGAAGCGCGCCGGCAAAGTCGTTGAGCGCGCGACGTCAGGCGCTTTTACAAATTCCAAAAATATTCTTTTGAAAAAAGATGTCGATAAATTACTGCCGGCTGAACAGGAGCTTTATGAAGACGTCCTTCGGGCGATTTTAAAAGCGCGTTCGGCTTTGATTGCGGAATTAGTCGATGCGGACAAAGAGGACTCGAGTAAACCGATTTTCAAAACGGAACAAAAAGGCCAGATGCCGATTCAAAAAACAGAAGTGAAAACTGAACTGAGAAGTGAACCGAAAAACGAGCAAAAAACAGCTCCGAAAGCTGAAGAAACTGCCGCAAAAGCAGTTGCTCCAAACGCTGCTGAATCTGCTGTGCACGCACCGAATCAGACGCCTTCATCTTCCGCAAATGTTATAAATGAGAATTACATTCTTGTCCGAATATTAAAGGATTTACCTGAATTTATGGGCGAAGATAAACGCACTTATCAACTCAAGGCGCAGGATGAGGTCAAATTGCCGACCGCAAATGCGAACTTGTTGATTAAACGCGGCGTCGCCTTAGGTATAACCGGCAGTTCCGAAGGCAATCCGGAGTCTTGATGTTGCTGACAATGTTTTTCATTTTTCAGCATCTTTTGTCATGACTCGGATGTGCGTCCCGATATTTATTGTGAGAAACGGCGTACTGTACTGCAGAAGCGCGCGACCGATCGTATCATTCCGGCAACGGATCCTTTTATAATTTATTGAGTTCCGCGCGGGCTTATCCCGTGGAATGTTATAAGGAAACGCAGGTGAGACATCATGAAGATGCCGAAAATCATTAAAACATATTGCCCGTTCTGCAAAAAGCACACGGAAGTCTCTTTGGAGAGAGTCAAGAAAGGCAAAGCCTCCTCTCTTACAATGATTGCCAGACAAAAGAAAAGACAAACCGGCATTGGTAACGCCGGTAAATTCTCTAAGGTTCCCGGCGGCGACAAGCCGACCAAGAAGATCGCGCTCAAATACAGATGCACGGAATGCAAAAAAGCGCACCAGAGAAAAGGCTTTAGAGCAAAGAAATTCGAATTTGTGGAGTGAGGCAAATGGCAGATTATACTAACAAACCCAAAAGCAGATTCTTGCGCGTGAAATGCAACGACTGTGAAAACGAACAGGTCATTTTCGGCAGCGCCAGCAGAAAAGTTGTCTGCAACAGCTGCGGCAGAACTCTTTCCGAATGCACGGGCGGCAAGTCCAACATTACTACCCACATTCTTGAAGTCCTCGAGTAATCGAGACTTCTCATTTTATCTTTTTTGTTCATTTTCTTTCGTTTTTTGTATTCATTCAAACAGAAACATCCATTTTCTTGAATTTATCTTTCATTAATTCTGTATTTTACCCGCGCTCCGTACTTTTGACTTCTCAGAAGCCTAAATTCTTCAAACTTCAAAACAAACGTTCGAACAGTCGCATAGGCGACATTTCTGAAATCTTTTTCCAAATTCTTTGTTGAAAATTCGCCGAGACCGTAGTTGGAAAGGACGAAATAAAACAATTCTTTTTCTTTCTCTGTCACTTTCCCCGTTTCCAAAACGGTGCGGAATTTCTCAAGAACATCGTCATCAACACTGTAATTTTCAAATTGGGAAAATACTTTTTGAGTGAAGAAGTACAAAAACGGCGTCATATCCCAAATTTTTGCGGGCTCATAATTTTCGGAAATCGTCTTAAATGACTTATAATAATCGTTTTTGTTCTGATTCACGAATAAAGAAAACGGAATGAACAAAGCCGATGTGTATTCTTTTTGAACGAGATACCAAAGCTGAAGCAATCGTGCAGTTCGCCCGTTTCCATCAAAATAAGGATGCAGATATGCGAAGTAATAATGAATCATCACCGATTTCAAAACTTGATCAATTTCATCCGAATCATTGTTAATAAACGAAATCAGACTGTCCATATAACCCGGAAGTTTTTCATGATCCAATCCTGAATGGACGATCTTTCCGGACGAATCGACAATGTAAATGGAATCGTTTCGATACAGTGCCCCGGGAGGCAGTTTAATATCGGCTTCCAAATAATCGTTAATAGAAATTTGGTAAAGCTGATTCAAATTTTCAATCGTGATTTTATTGGCCGGATCGGAAATAAAATCAAGCCCTTTTTTAATGCCGTAAGCCTTTTCATCATTTTGAGATATCGGCGCCCGACCTGTTAAAATTTCACGAACACTTTCTCGAGTTGTCTCTATATTTTCAATTGAGAGGGTTGAAACAATTTCATCCTCCATTGCCTTAACACCGTATTTTTTACCGGAATATGCCTGCATCAACTGTTTCAGGCTTTGTGAGACAATTTGAACTTGAGCAGGGGAATAAACAAAGTGGTTGCCTGAAAAGTCTTTCAGCGGAATTTTGCGATAAAAGAAATCCGTCAAAAGGGAAAAATATTCATCGAAATTCTCCTTGCCGTATTTGTATTTTAATTTGGAAAAGCTGAACATATTTTTATCCGTCAGCATTTGAGTTAAGATTTTAGAGTCCATAAGAGATAGAAGAGATGAATTGATATAAATAAGTATCAATAAGTATCAGTCAATCTAATGAATTGAAAGAATAGATTAAGTTAAAAATATGTTTAGCTTAGATATTACAATGACAAAAAAAATGCCTTCAACAAAAATAGAAAGTTTAGCAGTAACCGCTATTAATGCTGAAATTGATAAATATGATTCATTAGCATCAGATATCGAAAAAATGGATAAAAATCCAATATGGGATGGACATATTTATGTGTACGCAGAAGAAATAAAAAACGAAAAATATTATGACAGAATCCCTATTCAAATCAAAGGGAAAACAGTATTAAAGTTTAGCGATTCATCAACAAAACATGACATAAGAATAAATGATCTAGTGAATTTTAAAAAAGAATACGGTACTCTTTACTTTGTAGTAGAAATTCACAAAGACACAAGAGAAGCGAGAATATTTTGTAAAATGTTATTACCATATGACATTGATGAAATTTTACGGAAGATTGAGGGAAAACAAAAAACAAAATCAATAGAGATTAGTCGCTTGAGAGGAGATTCTTTAGATACTATTTGTATGAATTTTATTGAAAACAGCAAAAAGCAAACAGGTAGGATCCTAAAAGAAACAGATATAAAAGGGGTGAAAGAAATAGAATGTGGTATAGTTCTAAAATCCGATAACCGTCTAGACAAATTACTTGATCTACCCATATATGAGTATGCAATTGATGATAATGAAACTACATTTCCAATATCAAAAAAACAAATTATAGAAATAGATGCCAAAATGAAGGATGCCGAAATAAAAGCAGGCGATAACATATATTATACAAAATTTGTTATAAACCATAAGCCAAAAGAGAGTTATATCAAAATCGGAGAGAGTTTAAAATTATACGATTGCGGAGAAATTATATTTGAATTAAGTGAAAATATCAGTCAAGGACGGCATGATTTAAATTTCGTTATGGATGCTCTACAAAATGGCGGCTTTTGGATTAATGGGAAATTATACCCTTTACAAAAGTCACCTGAACACGTATCGTGTTTACAAATATAGAATCAACGACTTAAATCATTTGAGGACTTAATTATAAGAAGATTGAATGAATTAAAAAACGACTATTGAAATTAATCAATAATCATTGACGACATATCACCTTTTATTTCGGTTGAAATCAGTTCTTTCACTTTCTCATACGTCAAGCCCTGACCGAGCAGCCACATCAATTTAACAAAAACGGATTCTGTCAACTGATCAACCGCTTCGGCAACACCCGCTTCTCTCATGGCAAGACCTGTTTCATAAGTGCCGAGCGATGTCGAGCCGTTAATGCATTGAGAAGTGACGACAACCGGAATTTTCTTGTCGGCGGCCTTTTTCAAAGACGGAATCCATTCATCGGAGACGTGACCGAGACCGACGCCTTCCAAGACGATTCCTTTGTAACCTTTTTCAACATAATAATCAAAAATTGAAGGGTCTGCGCCCGGAACGAACTTAACGATCGCGCATTTTTCTTCAAGCACGGGAACGATTTTAAGTTCATTTTCGCCGCGTTTGGCGTAACCGGCATAATCGGAAAGGAAAGTGAGCTCGCCCGTAAAATAATCCATATTTGCAAGCGGGAACATATTCACTGATTTGAACGTGTCACGGCGCGATGTGTGCATTTTGCGGGCTTTAACGGCGCGGTGAACGGAACAGAAATCATCGGACATGGAGCCGTGCATGACAAGCAGGACTTCAGCGATATCGCCTGCTGCGGCGCGCGCGGCGCACATCAAATTCATATGATTGTCGCTGCTCGGGCGGTCGGGGCTGCGCTGCGACCCGGTAAAGACAATCGGAACGGGCGTATCAATCATGTAGGCGGCCGCGGCGGCGGAATAGGTCATCGTGTCCGTTCCGTGCGTGACAATAATGCCGTCAGCGCCGGCTTTGATTTCATCATAAATGACTTGTGCAAGTTCTTTCCAGTTTGCCGGCTTCATGTTTTCTGAAAGAAGGGAAAAAACGTCGCGGACTTTAAAATCAGCGAATCCTTCGAGTTCGGGAACTTCCAAAAGCAAATCTTCGCCCGTAAAGGATGGCTTGACGGTTCGGGTATCTTGATGAACGTAAGCGGCAATCGTTCCGCCTGTTGTCAGAATCGTAATTTTTTTACCCGACGGGATAATTTGGATACCGGCGCCTTTGACCGTATTTCTGACAACCTGTTTGGGCGCTTCAGACGGCGCGGCAGCGGGAGATAAAAGCGTTACTCGGACTTCATTTTCCCGGAAGCCCGCGACATACCCGCCGCCGGTCATTTTAAGCGTGATGAAACCGGTGTCTCCCGGAATCACGTGACCTTCAAAAAAAACACCATCCTTTTCGACTTTTACAAAATCTCCTGTTTTAAATGCCATGAATTTTCCCCGTAATGATTTTCAGATTTATGAAAAGAATTGAAATGGTTTTGAAATAAATTTAATTTAAAAATATGCGCCGATAATATCGATCAAACGTGATTCAAGAGAAATATGAATGTCTTCATAGCTGAACCCTCTATCCTGTTTATTTTTCAATAAATGCGTAAAAGTGTAGTAGTGTTAGGCGTTCAAATATTAAAATAATCCCAAAAAAAATAACCTCAAATCTGAGGAACTCTCAACTTTCGATATGGATTGTAATAAATTTTTTTCAATAAATTTATATAGTATGTTTGCATATTTGTAAATATATAAAAATACAAATTATAGCTGTTCGTTGAATTTGCCTGAGGGCTAAATAAAAAATATATCGAAATGAACGAGATATACTTTCAACATAAAATAGTCTTTAGAGAAAAATTGATGAAGGTTTAAATAATAATAAAGCGTTGTAAAGTTATGCAGGTTTATTGAATCTGCAAAAGCAAAAAAATATTCCAATGGTTTTATAATACAAAAGCCAAAACTCACTATGATAAGGCTGGCAAAGAATTTGATAAAATCAAATTGATATTAAAAAATTCTTTGACAGCCCGTAACCCAATCCCTTGTAAAACACACAAAACAAAACTCCCTACTAAAAACAAAAACAGAAAAACGTGATGCCTTACGGCAAAAACGTTCCTCATAGACACATGTAAACCCCCCGAGTCTGCGTGTTTTGACAAAAATGCAAGTTTTGTCAAAGCTCGCGGATTCACCTCCGAAAGTCAAAAATTCTTATTGTGCTTTCAACTTTTTTAATTTTCTCATTTTTTAATTTTAACAGTTACTTCAAAAGCAGCAGCTCTAAAAAGAGAAATAAAATAGTCCTAAAAAGAGATAAAAAAGCTCTAAAAAGATAATTTTGTAAAAATTATTGAAAATGGCAGTCTTCCAAGAATCTTATTTTTCAGCAATCGGAATTCGAAGTTCT
>JAIRKA010000049.1 GCA_031260345.1 Methanosarcinales archaeon | reverse complement strand
AAAGGCGTTTGAATCGTTCGCGAAACATTTCCGCTGCCGCGGCATTCGGGACAAGTCTTTGCCATCGTTCCTTCTTTCGCGCCCGTTCCCGAACATTTGTCGCAAGTAATCACTTTCGGAACTTCAATTTCAACCGTCTTCCCTTTGTAAGCTTCATCCAGCGTTAAGCGAAGCTCATATTGCAGATCAGCGCCTCGTTGCGGTCCGCGGGTGCGGGTTCCGCCAAAGCCGCTGCCGAAAATGTTGCCGAAGATATCTCCGAAAATGTCGCCGAAGTCACTGAAGTCAGCGCCTCTGAAAATATCCTCTTGGGAATAGCGGCTGTCAACTCCGGCATGACCGAACTTGTCATAAGAAGAGCGTTTTTCGGGGTCCGACAAAACAGCGTAAGCTTCGGAGATTTCCTTGAACTTTTCCTCCGCCTCAGGGGAGGCATTCTTGTCGGGGTGATATTTCATCGCGAGTTTGCGGTACGTTTTTTTGATCTCGTCGTCGGATGCGTCCTTTGAAACGCCGAGAACTTCATAATAATCTGATTTCGATGCCATAAAAAATCCTTTTTTTAAATGATGAACAGAATTAATAATTGACGGTAAACGACAATTCGTGAATCAGAATTTAAGATGCAATGCTTAAATTTAAAATGATTTTAACGAACAATGATAAACAAACAACAATAAACAAATAATGCAATAAATTTTAAGGCAGCAGAACAAAAGTTCTGCAATCCTTATTCACATACAGATTTCGATCTGCGATTTCAATCTGCTGTTTTTCAATTCGCTTATTCTTTTTTATCTTCTTCGAATTCTGCGTCAACCGCATCCTCATTCGCGGCTGTATATTCTTCCTGCGGCGCCTCATATTCGGGACCGCCCGCAGTGTAGCCTGCTTCAGATGCTTTTCTGTACATCGCCTCAGAAATCGGATAAATTGCCGTTTCCAGTGCTTCGGACTTCGCTTTAATTGCGTCCATATCTGTGCCTTCAAGAGCTGTCTTTAATTCAGCCATTGCAGATTCAGCCGCTGCCTTCTGATCGGCGGTAATGCCGATATCTTCGGGCGCCTGAGAAACAGCTTTTTCCGCCGCGTTTAAGAGAGAATCTGCACTGTTGCGGATTTCAATCTCTTCTTTTCTCTTTTTGTCTTCTTCAGCGTGCATTTCGGCGTCTTTCACCATGCGGTCGATTTCGTCATCGGAAAGTCCGCCCGGCTTTTGAATGGTGATGGACTGCTTCTTGCCCGTTCCGAGATCCTTGGCATCAACATGAAGGATACCGTTTGCGTCAATGTCAAACGTCACTTCAATCTGGGGGATGCCGCGAGGTGCGGGCGGGATGCCGTCTAAGATGAATCTTCCAAGCGTCTTGTTGCCGGAGGCGACACCGCGCTCGCCCTGGAGAACGTGGATTTCAACAGAGGTCTGGTTGTTTGCGGCGGTTGAGAAGACTTGACTTTTCTTGGTCGGAATGGTTGTGTTTCTTTCAATGAGCGGGGTGGAAACGCCGCCGAGTGTTTCGATGCCGAGCGTCAGTGGATTGACGTCCAAAAGAAGGATGTCTTTAATGTCGCCGGCTAAAACGCCGCCCTGGATGGCTGCGCCGACTGCGACCGCTTCGTCGGGGTTGATGTTCTTGTACGGCTTTTTGCTTGTGAATTTCTCAATCAAGTCAACGACGGCGGGCATTCTCGTGGAGCCGCCGACAAGAATCACTTTGTCAACTTGATCAATCTTCAATTTAGAGTCTTCAAGTGCTTGACGCATGGAAGCAAGCGTTTGCTCAAGAAGGTCCTCGGTCATCTTTTCGAATTGCGCGCGTGTAATGTCGATGTCCATGTGGAGCTGGTCGCCGTCCGGGCCGAGTGCGATAAACGGTAAGTTGATGTTGGTTGTCGTCACGCCGGAAAGTTCAATCTTCGCTTTTTCGGCGGCGTCCTTCAAGCGCTGAAGGGCTGCCAAGTCTTTGGACAGGTCGGCACCGTGCGACTTCTTGAATTCGGTGACGAGGTAGTTAACGATTCTGTCATCAAAGTCGTCGCCGCCGAGTTTCGTGTTGCCGCTGGTTGCCAAAACTTCAAAGATGCCGTCGCCGATTTCTAAAATCGAAACGTCAAATGTTCCGCCGCCCAAGTCATAGACGAGGATTTTCTGGTCTTTGCTGCCTTCTTCTTTGTCAAGGCCGTATGCCAAAGCCGCAGCCGTCGGCTCATTGATAATTCTCAAAACTTCAAGGCCCGCGATTGTTCCGGCGTCTTTTGTTGCCTGTCTCTGAGCGTCATTGAAGTATGCGGGAACGGTAATAACGGCCTGCGTGATCGTTTCACCGAGGTATGCTTCAGCGTCCGTCTTCAGCTTTTGAAGAATCATCGCGGAAATTTCCTGCGGGGTGTATTCTTTGTCGTTTAAAGTGACTCTGTAGTTTGCATCGCCCATATGTCTTTTAATGGACTGGACAGTGTTCTTGGAGTTGGAAACAGCTTGCCTTTTAGCGATTTGGCCGACGAGTTTTTCACCTTTCTTGGAGAAGCCGACAACAGAAGGAGTTGTTCTGCCGCCCTCCGCATTCGGGAGAACTGTCGGTTCGCCGCCTTCCATAATTGCCATACATGAGTTGGTTGTACCCAAGTCAATACCTAAGATTTTTGCCATATTTTATTCACCTTGTTTGATTTTCGTAGAGTGTTTTAAATTTTATTGAAATATGAAATAATAAATTTAATGAATATACAATGATGAAATAATGTCATTGTACATCGTATCTGTGTATTTTTGCGTTGTATTTTTCAGTCTTTAGGGCTCCGCTGAAGTCGTCACCGTTGCGGGGCGAATGACTTTAGCGTGCAGAAGATAACCGGGTTTGAAAACTTCAATAATTGTTTCTTCCGGATAATCGGCTGTCGGAATCTGTGCGACGGATTCATGCAGATGCGGGTCAAACTCTGTACCGGGACTTGAAGGAACCTTAGAAAGGCCGTTCTTTTCAAGGAGGGTCATAAACTGACGGTACGTGTTTTTCACGCCTCCCATCAAAGAAGTCTTGTCTGCCGTTTCTTTTTCGGCGGAATTAATCGCGCGTTCAAAATTGTCGGCGACTTCAATCATGTCCAGCATGAGCGGCTCACTTGCGAATTTTTTGACATCTTCAAGATGTTTCATGTTGCGTTTTTTGTAATTTTCAAAGTCTGCCGCAAGTGTAAGGTATGCGGAAGTTAAATCTTCCACCCGTTTTAATAAGGCGGCATTTTCTTCCGAAAGCGCATCAGAATTCTGTTTTTCACCTTGTCCCGCGTTGTCAGAGCAGGCATCAGCAAATGTTTCGCCATCCTCTTCGGGGATGCATTCCGACATGAAGCTATCCTCTTTCGCCGATTCGGAAAAATCGGAATCGGTGCAAGAAGATTCACCATCGTATTTTTTTTGTTTCATGTTTTTCATCCTTTAAAGAGTTATAAATTGAATAACAGATAAAATAAATTAATTATATATAAGTATTTCGGATTTTTTGAAAACGAATGAACAATAAACAAACTCAGTCGAAATATTAACTTTTAGTTAGTATCATTTTTGAATGAAAAATTGGCGAATGAATTGTGAAGAGGAGTTTAAAAATTAAAATTTTAAAGAAAAAAGAGGAGTCGATTCATTCGAAATTTAAAAGAAAACGATGCGGCCCGCGCGCGGTTGGAAGCGACAGTGCAAACGACAGGCTGCAATATCTTTCATATTAAAAACAGGCGGCAGCCACTCTTAAAAAAATTAAAATGAAAAAAGGAAATGAAAATATAAGAAATAAAAGTCACTTCAACCAAAGTTAAAGTTCTAACGTATTTTTCCATACGCCGTGAAGATTGCAGTAAGATACGGCGCCGAGCGCTTTAAACCGGCTCAAATCAAGTGCTTTGAACGTTGCAACAGGCTCAGCAACAGTCGGCGCAAAGTCAGCGCGGCCGATATAAATGACCTGATCGTTTTCTTTTTGAATGCCGTAGAGCTCGATCCAAGTGATGTGATGTTCAAGCGTATTCGGGTGCGGTATTTCCTTTCCGACCGTCACGATGACGACATTATCACGCGTACCGTTATGGCCGCTGCCGCGTTCAATAGTCGGAACGTGTTTTTCCTTTCCTTCTGCTTCAGGTGCTTTAAACAAAGTTGTAAAATCCATAATTTTATCCCGTCCTTCATCAAAATGATGATTTTAATATATGACATTTCATATTATAAAAAAACATCCGGTTGTTTTTGTTTCGCAGTTGTTCCGTTTTTAATTTGTTTTATGTTGTGCTGTTTTCGTTTTTGTTTTTCAAATTCATTTATAAATTAATGAATTATTCGGATTGGATTCATTACATTATTCGTTTTTGTTTCAAATTGTTTCATGAAAATTATTGGAGTTTACAGTTCTGTTTTTTCCGGATGTTTCGTAGAAATTCTGTAATGAATTTCAAATCCTAATGGAAATGATTATTATTTAAATCTATCTATAAGAATCCTATTATAAATAAATACAAACTTAAGCCTATTTTCACCATCTATGGTCAGGTATTTATATTTAGAAATCATTCCCATTAAGTAAGGATTTCGATAAATATCTTGAATCAAGAACAGAAATTATAATTTTGAAATTGAAAGAAATATGTACCATCCCCCGAGCTTCAATATAAACGTATATATATTTTACTCGGGTATATATTTTGTAGATTCAATTTCAAACTGATAAAATTGAAATCTGATAGTATGGCTGTTTATGTTTGAAACAGGTGATTTTTATGATAGAAGATATCGTCTTATTGAGTCGGCTTCAATTCGCTATAACCGTTTTCTTTCACTTTATTTTTGTCCCTCTGACAATCGGCATTGGGATAATAGTGGCGAGCTTTGAAGTCAAATATTGGAAAACACGACAAGAAAAGTGGAAGAAGTTGGCTCAATTTTGGGGCAACCTCTTTAAGATAAATTTTGCATTCGGTATCGTAACAGGTTTTGCCATGACGTTCCAATTCGGAACCAATTGGGGCCGATACGCCGAATTCATGGGCGACGTTTTCGCCTCTCCGCTCGCTCTTGAAGCGCTCATTGCATTCTTTTTGGAAGCTACATTCTTCGGTATTTGGCTTTTCACAAGCCATAGAAAACCGGCGCTTAAAGCGATTTCAATGGTTTTGGTTTCAATCGGTACCATGATCTCCGCAGTCTGGATTATTACGGCAAACGCATTTATGCAGCATCCGGTCGGCTACACGCTGGCTGAAGACGGAAGCAGAGTTATTCTGACGGATTTCGTTGCTCTTATCACAAATCCGTATATGTTCTATATGCTGATACACACGCTTTTGGCATGTTTCCTCTTGGGTGCTTTCTTTATGATTGCAGTCAGCGGGTATCATTTGCTCAAGAAGTCCAACGTTGACATATATCGGACTTCAATGAAGATCGGCATTTGCGTTTTGATCATCACCGCGCTTCTTTTGCCGGCGCAGGGTATGCTTTACGGCCACTTTGTCAGTCAAGTCCAGCCCGTCAAAGCTTCCGCAATGGAATCTGTATGGGAAAGCGGGTCGGAACTGCCCCTGTATCTGATTGCCTTCCCGTCCGATTCACAGGAGCGTAATCTTGTTCAGGCAATCGGCATCCCGTATCTCGGAAGTTTCCTGCTGACGGGTGATCCGCGAGGCGAGGTAACGGGGCTGAATGATGTTGATCCAGCGGATCGGCCGCCGGTAGCAATAACGTTCTACAGTTTCAGGATAATGCTGTTGCTGGGCGTTCTTTTCATTCTGCAGGCGCTTGCCGGCCTTTATCTCCTCCGGAAAGATCCTTCCATGGAAAGCCCCAAAGCGCGCAAATACATGAAGCTCATGATTTGCAGCATTCCACTCCCCTATGTCGCGATTATGCTCGGATGGGTCGTCGCGGAAGTCGGGCGTCAGCCGTGGATTGTTTACGGCCTTTTCAGAACATCTGATGCGATTTCGACGGTTCCGGCAATTCAAATCATATTCTCTATGGGGCTTTTGATCCTCTTCTACTTGCTTTTGTTCTGCCTGTTCCTTTACCTGCTGAGAAAAGCGATAATTGCAGGACCTGTGGTGAAAGAATACTGAGGTGAAAAAATATGCTTAATTATGAACTTCTCATCAACATTTGGTTCGTCCTTTGGTGCGTTATTTGGGCGATTTATCTCGTTGCCGATTCCTTCCCGCTTGGAGCAGGCATGCTGGCAGCGTTTCTCCCGAAAAACATGGCTCAAACGATTCAAGCCGCTAAATCTGTCGGCCCGTTCTGGGGCGGCAACCAGGTTTGGATAATTCTGGCCGCCGGCGGTACATTCGCGGCTTTCCCGCTCATCTTCTCGAAGATGTTTACATTCCTGTACATCCCGATGATGCTTCTGCTGATCGGAATTATTATGCGCGGCGTCTGTATTGAGCTGATTTATCAGGATGAAAACAGAGAGCTGCAAAAAATATTCCGCTACGGCTGGGCAATCGGAAGCTTGATCATTACGGCAGTTTTGGGCGTTGCGTTTTCCAACTTCTTCAGAGGTTTGGTAATCAATGCGAATTACGTGTACGAAGGAACGCTCCTCGGGCTTTTCAATCCGCACGCTTTGCTGGGCGCTTTGCTTTTCGTCTTGTTTTTCCTGACGTCAGGCGCACTTTGGGTCGCGCACAAAACTTCCGGCGAACTTTCAGTAAAATGCAAAAGCCTTGCCAAGAAAACATCTATCGGAGTTGCGGTCGCCGCTTTGATTTACATCATCGGGCTCTTCAACACGGACGGATTTGCGGTTAACTATAACGCTTACCCGATATTGTACGCGATTCCGCTGATTGCCGTCATCTTCGCTTTGGCGTGCATCGTGCTTGCCGTTAAGAAATCCAATCGTCCGTTTTTTGCTTTCCTTGCAAATCTCGGAACAATTTTCTTCGGCGCGGCAACGGGCGTTGTAACGCTTTATCCGCACATCTTGAAGTCATCGATCAATCCGGAATACGGCGTCAGTATTTTTGATGCCGCATCCAGCGAATTGACGCTGACATTGATGTTCTACGCCGCTTTGGTTTTCGTACCAATCGTTCTGATTTATCAGCTTTGGTCATACACAAAATTCAAAGAAAAGATTCCCGAAAACGCATGAGTTTTCGAAGAATGAACGAAAAGATAAAATAAAAAATAAGGCGGGCTCGGGGAAAACCCGGGTCTGCCTTTTTTATTTTGTGAATGTGTTGACTTCGTTTTTATCGCTGTCTTTTTTTGTGTTGGCGCTTGTACCTGCCATTTCTCTCATTTCCGTTTCCGCTTAGGCAGCAGACGCCGCTTGCGCGCGAGCCGCACGGGCTTTTCAAAAATATTTCAAAAAAGATCGGGTCGCCGCTATGCGCCGCCCGAAAAAAGAAAGTGCGCTTTTATGCACTTTGATTGAAAATGGAAAATGAAAAATAAATCTTAAAAGAGAATTCATGCGCCTTTGTTCGTTTCTTCTTCAGACCCGGCACTTTTTGATTCTTCTTCAAATTCGGCGTCTTTTGCTTCTTTTTTAGCGTTTGCGTGTTCATCGCGCTGCTGTTTATATTGCGCATGCGCCTCTTTAAACGACATATATTCGTTTTTTCTTTTCATCAAACGATATATGTTTCTGATAATCATGAGAAGTAAAATTACAACCAAAATGATTAAAACCCAATCAAACCAGCCAAAAGATTCCCAAAATGCCATAAATTTCCTCTCTTTTTCTGTTTATTCTCACTGATCTTTTATAACTTTTATGACCGTTAAGGCTATATTTAATTATTCTCATTTAACAGGCGGGACGACAAAACATTTATTAATTTTGGATTTCCTATAATGTTTCCTGTTCTCTTAAACGAACAGGATATTGATATTATGTTGATATCAAAACGTGGTGGGGCTGTGGCCTAACCTGGTAGGGCGATGGGCTCCAGCGGATATTTAATGATGAACAACGGGTCAACCGAGTTTTTTCCGACGGGAAAGGACGATGAGGAACCGTTGGAGCGCTGAAAGTGCTTGTAAGAGTGTCGAAATCGACAATTCGGAGAGACCCGTCGGTTGTGAGTTCAAATCTCACCGGCCCCACGTTTAATCTTTTTGCCTTTTGACCGGCCCGAAGGGGCGGTCAAACTTGGAGCGCAGCTCCAAGTGGTTTTTTTGTTTTTCCTATCTTTTGGCTTTTTTGAAATGTTTTTGAAAAAGGAATCCTTATTAATAGTGTTGACAATATGATTGCCAGCGATAATTCGAATTTGTATGCCGGAGGCAATCGGATGAAACAAAGCGTTCAAGGTCAAACAATGAAGCCCATGGAGCTGGATTTAATCGGGCAGTACTATGCTTCGATTATAAATCGCAAGCAATCCGGCGTCTTTGCACTCTCTGCCCACTTAAAAGAGCCTATTGACCCCCGAATTCTGCAGCAGGCGGTAAACGATCTTATGCGCCGCTTACCTTTTTTGAACGGGCGCTTAAAACGCAGTTTTTTCCATTATAAAAATGAGATTTTGACAGCACCGCCGCAAGTTAAGCCCGCGGGCGCTGAGCCTTTGTTTTGCAACTATTACAACCGAGGCAGCCGTCACATGTTAAGTATTGTCTACGGGGAACGGCACTTTACAGTTCGGACAACACACATCATCTGTGACGGGCGCAGCCTGTCAAAAATTATATGCGCAGTGCTCTTGCGGTATTATGAACTTTTAGGCGTAGAAGCAGACAAAAGTGATATCATCGACTGTTCGGGTCATTTTCAATCAGAAGAAGCAGAAAATGCTTATGGACGCTTTGCAAATCCGGCTGCAGAAGTAGAAAAATCCTCTCCAAACGTGAAAGCCTATCGTTTAAAATCTTCAAAATCCGCTCCGCAAAAAGTTTTAACCAAAACATTTGCCGGAGATAAAGTCAAGGCGGCGGCAAAGGCACATCGTGCGACGGTTACGGAATATCTTTCAGCTCAAATTTTGAGCGGAATTGCAAAAGAGAGAAATGGCAAAGGCGACAAAAGACCTGTCATCATTATGATTCCCATAGACGGCCGCAGCTTTTTTCCGTGCAGGACCTTGCGAAGCTTTGTATCAACTTCTGCAATCGTCATGCCTGAAACGGAGGATTTTTCCGAGATGGTGCGGCAAGTCAGCGCGCAATTTGAGAGAATTAACAAAGAGAGCGTGCAAAAGGATATAAACGAATTGCAAAACCCGTATCACAGTATTCGTTATGTGCCGAGAGTGTTAAAGGTGTTTGTTATGAAAAGGTTTGAACGCTCTAAATATCTCAGCCAAACAACCGGATTTTCAAATTTAGGACTGATAAAACTCCCGCTTGAAGTTGAAAGCCGTGTTGAACGGCTGGAATTCTCCATCAGCCTTGAACAAGATTCGTCTTACTTCTTCAGCTGCGCAACCGTTGGGAATACATTGGCGTTTACCGCAACTTTTCGGGAGGAGGGGCGAGATGTTGTTGAAACGGTCATGAAACGCTTGGAAAGCCCGAAAATGCAATATAGCTAATAAGCTGAATTCATACATCCTCGGAAACTAATTTGGCGGAGGAGGCCTGATTAGAAAAAACGAAATTCAAATGTAAAAAAGGTTGAAGTAATTTATGAAAACTAAAACGCTCAAAATCATAATTGATGTTCTGCTGTTGATTTTATTGCTTCTGAGCCTGTTCAGTTCGCGTGATGGTCATGTGATTCGGCACATTATTGAAGGAACATTATTTACCATATTGGCCGTTCTCCATGTTTTTATAAATCGAAAGTGGCTTACCTCCGTCGGCAAAAAAATCATTTCAGGAAAAACAAAAGGAAATGTCAAGCTCCAATACGGAATAGATATTCTTTTGATAGCGGTTTGGGGTTTTTCGATAATAACAGGATTTCTTGCGATGGGCTTCTCTGTATGGGGAATCGAGAGTTACTTTGGGTTTATCAGAATGCACGGCGTTTCCGCAAGATTGGGTATTTTGCTTATTATCGTTCACATAATCCAGCACCGCAAGCATATCATTTCATATTTCAAAAGTTTCAAAATGAAAGGGTGAAGTTTTTTTCCTCGCTTTTTTTGTTTTTTGGCTGGTCCGAAGGAGCAGCCAAACTCGGAGCGCAGCTCCGGGGGTTTTTTGACTCATCCAAAAGAACGGTGTCAAATTTGGAGTTTTATAATGATTGATCACTCCGGCAGGGCAGTTTTGGAACTTTGATAATGATTGACCGCCCCTTCGGGCCGGTCAAATTCCAAAAATTATATACTTCTCTACCGCTTTTTCAAGCTATGATTATCAGACAAGAAACCGAGCAGGATTTTTCCGCAATCTATGATTTCGTCAAAACCGCTTTTCTAACCGCTTATGTTTCAGACGGACCGGACGGCACGGAACAGGATTTAGTCAATAAATTAAGAAGCAGCGGCAATTATATTCCTGAATTGGCCCTTGTTATGGAAGATGAAAGCGCCGATAACAAATTGATCGGCCACATAATGCTTACAAAAATCGCGATTCAAGGCGTGCATCACTTGCCGAAAAATATGTTTGAAATTCTTATTCTTGCGCCGGTCGCAATTGATGCCGGTTACAGAAACAAAGGGCATGGTTCAGGTTTGGTTCGGGAAAGCTTGAAGCGTGCAAAAGCAGAAGGCTATGCCGCCGTCATTCTTCTCGGTGATCCGAAATTTTATGAACGTTTCGGATTCGTTTCTGCCGAGAAATTCGGCATCAAAAATAAACAAAAGTATCCCGATGAAAATGTTTTGGTTTTGGAGCTTGTTCCCGGAATATTGGAAGGAATTGAAGGAACGGTTGACTTTGATTATTAATATTGTTTAAATTATTAAATTTTGATCAGTTATGAATGACGCAAACAACGAATGGAACGAACATTACGCCAAACAGTCGAAAATGACGAATTTTCAAACAGGGGCTCAGCGTTTTTCGATTCAGAAAAACACGGATCAAATGCTTCAAAATTTGATTCGGGGAAATGTCGAGCGTATCAATGACCAGCTTAAATGTCTGCCCTTTCCATCCGGCTCAACCGTTTTGGACATCGGCGCAGGTCCGGGAACGCTTGCCGTTCCGCTCGCAGCGGCAGGCTGCAAGGTGACAGTCGTTGAGCCCGCGCTGCCGATGCATGAAGCGCTGAACACGTACAAAAAAATCAAAGGTGTTACTACTGATATTCCGATAATTGCAAAAGTTTGGGAAGAGGTGAATCCCGATGAAATCGGACGATTTGATTTCGTTGTCTCTTCTTTCGCAATGTCTGTTCCCGATTTGAATGAAGCGCTCTTGAAAATGGATGCCGCGGCCAAAAAAGAGGTTCATATTTTTTGGTTTTTAACTGATCCGCCGTGGGGACGAATCAATGAAACGCTTTGGAAAAAGCTTCACAATGAGGATTATTACGGGCGCCCGTTGGCTGATCTGATTTGGAGCGCTTTATATCAAATGGGGATTTACGCGAATTTGGAGGTTCTGCCGCTTCGTGATTCGCATTATTATGAAACATTTGAAGAGGTTTTGGAAGAATATGCTGATCGGCTGGCAGCGAATGAAGATTGGCAGATTGGAGTTGTTGAAGATTATTTGAGAGAAGTATTTTTGGAAATTCCGGGGAAAGGATTTGTTTTGCCTGAAGACGGGTTGTATGCGCATATTTGGTGGAAGAAATAAAAAATGGGAGTAATAAAAGCAGCATACTTCTTCTGAGTTTTTAAAAAACGAATCTAACGGCTCTGAATTAATCATGATGGTTCGAAGTGTTCGATAAAAGTTCAAATATTTATTTCTCGGATAACATATTTATCTATTAACGGCAATATATTTCTTTTATGAATTCGACGATTCCATTCAAAGAAGATTTCAAACCGTCAACGAATTACAAACCGTATTTGTTGATTTCTACCGCTGCCTCATTAACTATCGTCTCCGCCATTGCGCTTGGATGGCTGGTCGTTACATTTGCGATTGCGCTTCTCGGTTCAGTCGCGCTTGCCGCAGGACTTCTCATCTTTATTCTGCTGGCCATCGTTGCCGTTGTTTACCTTTGGGTCCAGCGCTACTATAAATCCATCATTTACCATTTGAATGATACGGAAATGACATGGAAGCGCGGTGTTTTTTTCAGAAGAACAGGCATTGTTCCGTACAACAGAATTACAGATATTAATATTACCCAAGGCCCGCTCATGCGCCTCTTTAAAATTTCAAATCTGCAAATTCAAACCGCGGGAAGCGCCGTCAACAAGTCGGGATCGGACATTTCAATCATCGGCGTTGAAGATGCCGAACCGCTGCGCGCGTTTATCATGGATTTCGTTCGCGGAACGCCTCAGGTTTCAGCCGCGACAGGCGGGATTGAGTCGCCGGCTTCCTCCGGTTCTGCCATTAAGAGCACAGAGATGGAACGATTGATTTCCGAAGTTTCAGAAATTCGAAAGCTGCTTGAAGAGCAGAAGAAATGATTAATTGATATATTTCTGTTTTTTCACTCTCTTTTTTCTATCCGTTCACTTACATGAACGTGGCGCCGCTGCCTATAGATTTGTGTTGCCGCTGTTACCTTCCTATTTGCTGCTTTGGCAACTGCCGCCGCGCGCGAGCCGCCCGATTTTTCAGAATTTGGCCGGTCCGAAGGAGCGGGCAAACTTGGAACGCAACTCCAAGAAATATATTTCAAAAACGAATGCATATTTTAAAAAAAGAATTGAAAAATGAAAATCGTGTTTTTTAAATCATTCGAAAAATAAAACACGATTATATTAACGCTTTTTATAATTCGCTTTCCAAGATTCAGCCATTTTGACAGCTTCGGCTTTGGGATCTTCCGCTTCAGAAATCGCTGAGACCACGAAGAATCCGTCAATTCCGGTTCCGGCAAGCTCCGGAATATCGGCCGGCTTGACGCCGCCGCCGACTACAATCGGGATCGGACTTATATCGGCCAGTCTGCGGATGTCATCAAAACTTCTGGTAATGACTTTTCCATCGGGACCGACGCCGCAATCCGGCTTCGTCTGCGTTTCGTGAAGCGGTCCTGCGCCGAAGTAATCAATTTGACTGACATCTGTCGTTTTGATGTAATCAAACAATTCATTCGTTTCAGCCGACAGCCCGACAATGGAGTCCTCTCCTAAATATTCGCGGCAGACTTCAACCGGTATATCCGATTGACCCACGTGAATCCCATCTACCTTGATGCCTGTTTTTCGGGCGGCCAGTATCACGTCCAAACGATCGTTCACCACAAGCGCCGTTTTTTCAGATCGGCCGGCTTTTGCAATGATATCGGCAGCCTGACGCGTTAATTCAATTAATTCTCGGGCCGATGCTGTTTTTGAACGGATTTGTATGCAAGTATAGCCTGCTTCGACAACAGCTTCAATTATCGGTAAAACCGGGCGGCCGTTTGTATTTTCAGGGCCGACGACAAAGTAAGCGGAAATGTCTAAATTTTTCCGCATGCTCATGAGCGTTCTCCCAAAGCGCGTTCCAATCTCTCAAGTTTTCCGTTAAGCGTATTCGTATAACCCGGGCGAATGTCAGCTTTAAAGACAACTTCTGTACGAATGCCTCTTTCTGCCAAAACGAAAGTCGCTTCTTTGATCACTTTCATGACTTCGTCCCATTCTCCTTCTATTTCAGTAAACATAGAAGTCGTGCGATTCGGAAGACCGGACTTCTGAATCACACTCACAATCTCTGCAACTTCTTTTGAAAGCTCATCACCAATGCCGAAAGGCGCAATTGCAACTGCAACTAATGTATTCATAACTTAAACCTCCTCAATTTCAAACGGATTATTCGCGATATCTTCTGCTGACGCATTATATAACGCATTCAAAAAATGAATTTGGAAATCTCCGGGACCTTCCGCTTTCTGTTCTGCGCGGCGCCCTGCCAGATTATATACCGCCGTTGCGGTCAGTGCTGCAATAAACGGATCCGCCGCCGTTGCATAAACTGCGCAAACGCCGCCCAAAGAACAGCCGGATCCCGTAATTTTTTCCATAAAATGAGAGCCGCCGTGAGAATAGACGACAATTGATCCGTCCGTCACTAAATCCGTTTCGCCTGATACGGCTACGGCACCGCCCGTCCATTCTGCAAGTGCGATTGCCGCCGTCTTTGCTGCAGCAACTGTGTCTGTAGAATCGACGCCGCGGACATTGGATTTATTTTCCCCTTCAAGTCCCCACAAGCCGGCCAACGCAATAATTTCAGAAGCGTTGCCGCGAATGATGCTCGGCTTATACTCTTTAAATCCCGAGAGCAATTCTGTTCGAAGCGTTCCGATTCCGACAGCAACCGGATCCAGCACCCAGGGCTTCTCGGCATCGTGCAGCGTTTTTGCCGTCAGAGGCAGTGTCTGCTCATAAATCGGGAGAAGACCGCCGACATTTATGTAAAAAGCACCGCCGATTTGTGCCAAAACCTCTCCTTCTTCCGGCAGATAGACCATGGCCGCGGAACCTCCGACTGCAAGCTGCGCGTTCGCGACAAAATTAATGGTGATTGTATTTGTAATAGAGCCCGCCATCGGATTTTTTTTTCGGACCGTATTCACCGCTTCAATGATTTGTTTTTGAATCTCCGCTGTGTTTTTCATCTCCATACCTCAAAAATATCAACAAAATGTTCAACTCAAAATACGCAAACTGGTTCGTATTCAGCTCACAATATTCAACTGATTAACTCAGCTCAAAATTCAATTACACGATTATTCATGTAAAAAGTTTTTCCTACGGCAGAAATGTTGTGATGAAATATTTCAAAAATATAAAAAATGAATTGTAAACAACCATGAGTTTTTTTCAATTCATTTTTGCTTAATTTTTATGAATCAGTTCTTTAAGCTGGTTTATTTTGACAAGCGACTCTTCATAGTCTTGATGCGCTTTCAGTTCATAGAACGCATAAATCGCATCCATCGTAGCACAAAGTGAATAAACTTTAAGGGGCCGTCCCTTTTTGTTTGCTCTTACCATTCGGCTTTCAATCCAGCTGTTATCACTCATGAAACAGATCGCTAAACTGATTTCCGGCTGGCGGAGTCCCGTCCCGATTTCAATTTCGCGCGATGATGCTTCATTCACGTTTATCATATAAACCAGCGTGAGTGCTACATTTCTTTGGATGCCTAAGTTCCTTAAATCAGAGACAAAACTCAAATCATTTTCATCCAAAATTTTGACTTCAAAGTCGATCAAATAACCACCTGCCGCATTGTTCGAAACGGATTTAACATATTCAACTTCCGTAAACGCTTTTGCTTTCTATTTAATAATTAACTATTGTTTTTCATTTCATCTGCATTATCTCAATTTCAATTCGTTAAATTCAATAATACAGTCTGAATATAAATCAACTTTGTCAATAAATTTTGTTCAATTATTTAAACAAATCGTTTTTTTTTCAAAAGCTCCGCTTCATGCTTAATTGGATCTATTCAGAATTAAACTCTGCCTTTGCCGATTATTTTATATTTTTAAGTGAATGTTAACCATTTACTTAACTGCGCGTAAACCTATGTATCACGTTCTAACGTTCTGACTTTTTTTCAGCTTACCGCGATAAATATAAATATGGAACCCTTCTTCCTCTTTCAATTCATTCGAAAAGGGTCAAAAACATGTTTCTTGAAATCATAACAGCAATTGCCGTCGGTTTGTGGGTTATGCTTCCGGCATATCTGCCCAACTCATTTGCAGCCGCTTTTGGCGGCGGAAAGCCGATTGACGGCGGAAAAACGATGAAAGACGGGCGCCGCATTTTAGGAGACGGCAAAACCTGGCGCGGTTTTTTTGCCGGTGTTCTTCTCGGCTTTTTAGCGGGCGCCGCTCAAATTTTCCTTCTCCGTTACGGATTCCATTTTTTCGGCATTTCACTTCCGGGATTCAGCGCATCCGGCGTTTCCGGCGCGTTTGACTTGTCTGCCGTCATTGCCATTTTATCACTTGCGGTCGGCGCTCTTTTGGGCGACATGGCGTTCAGTTTCTTAAAGCGCCGCCTCGGACTTCAAAGGGGTCGGGCGTTTCCGGTTGCCGATCAGTATGATTTCTTAATCGGTGCTTTCCTGCTGACAGCAATCACTTCTTTCGGCTGGCTGGCAGCAACGGTAAGTTGGCTGACATTTATCATCATCATTATCATTACACCTGTTCTTCATTTTGGAACAAATTGCGTCGGGTATTGGCTCGGCATCAAAAACGAGCCGTGGTAAAACAAATAACAGTTTAGCGAATTCGCTAATCGAATATATAACGGGTGAACATTAACTGAAAAGTACGGATTATTATGGACAATTCTGAAATTATTCAAGCTTTAAAAGACTGTGACGCCGTTCAATTCGGCGATTTTACTTTGTCGTCGGGACAGAAAAGCAGCTTTTACATTGATATTAAAAAAGCAAGCACCGACCCGAAAACATTGAAAATTATCGCCGATTACATTGCCCGCCTGCTTCCGACTGTCACGGAAACGCCCGCCGGCAAAATTATAATCGGCGGCGTTGAACTCGGCGGCGTTCCGATTGCGACAGCCGTTTCGTTATCTACAGAGTATCCGCTTTTGATTATTCGAAAAGAAATGAAAGAATACGGA
>JAIRKA010000011.1 GCA_031260345.1 Methanosarcinales archaeon | reverse complement strand
ATTTTCATTGATGAAATCGATTCCATCGCGCCGAAGCGTGAAGAATCCAAAGGCGAAGTCGAGCGCCGCGTTGTCGCGCAGCTTTTGTCTTTGATGGACGGCTTAAAAAGCCGCGGCGGCGTCATTGTGATTGCCGCAACAAACCTGCCCGACTCCATTGACCCCGCGCTGCGCCGCGGCGGGCGCTTTGACCGCGAACTCGAAATCGGCGTTCCCGACAAAGAAGGCCGCATGGAAATTCTTCAGATTCATACAAGAAACGTTCCGATGGCAAGCGATGTTGACATCGGCAAATACGCCGGCATGACGCACGGTTTTGTCGGCGCGGACTTGGCGCTTGTCGTCAAAGAAGCCGCCATGCACGCGCTTCGCCGTGAATTCCCCGGCATGAACCCCGATGAAGAAATTTCAAAAGAAAAATTGGAAAGCTTAAAAGTCATCGTTGAAGACTTCGATTCCGCTTTAAAAATGGTTCAGCCGAGCGCGATGCGCGAAGTTTTGGTTGAAGTTCCCGATATCAGCTGGGACAGCGTCGGCGGTTTGGATTCCGTTAAAGAAGAGCTTCAGCAGGGCGTCGAATGGCCACTGAAATACGCCTCCGTCTATCAAAAATTCGATACGAAATCGCCGAAAGGCTTTTTGATGTTCGGTCCGCCCGGGACGGGCAAAACACTGCTTGCAAAAGCGGTTGCCAACGAATCCGAGAGCAATTTCATTTCCGTCAAAGGCCCCGAGCTCATGTCCAAATGGGTCGGTGAATCCGAAAAAGGTGTCCGCGAAATTTTCAGAAAAGCAAGGCTCGCTTCACCGTCAATTATTTTCTTTGACGAAATCGATTCCATCGTCCCCAAACGCGGCAGCTACGAAGGCTCCTCTCACGTGACAGAAAGCGTTGTCAGCCAATTCCTGACGGAGCTTGACGGTTTGGAAGAACTCAAAAATGTCGTTATCATCGGCGCAACCAACCGCCCCGATATGATTGATCCGGCTCTGCTTCGTCCGGGACGTTTGGAGAAGCACATTTACGTGCCGCCGCCGGATGCGGAGGGCAGAAGTCAGGTCATTGACGTCTACTTAAAAGGCGTTAAAGATTTACTGGCCGGCGATTTGGACATCGACGATCTGATCAAGAAAACAGACGGTTTTGTCGGCGCCGATATTGAAGCTTTGGTCCGCGAAGCCAAGATGGTTGCGATTCGTGAGTTCGTTTCAATGATGGCAGGCCGCAGCGAAGAAGACGTTGAGCTTGCAATCGGCAACGTCAGAATTTACCGCAAACACTTTGATGAAGCGCTCAAGCGCGTCAGGCCGTCGATGGACAAAGAAGGTTTGCTGAGGTCTGAGCGCGATTCCTGGCCTTTCAGGTTCAACGAAGAAGAAAGAAGAACGCTCGGGAGAGCTTTTGATGCTTTGCTGACTGCCAAATACAGCGGCGGCGATGAAGCGAAAACGAAAAAGCTTGAAGAAATGCTTTTGACATACAGAAAAGACTTTGAAGAAATTCGAAAGCTTGTCAGTGAATTTGATCAAAAGAAGAAGGCGGAAGATTACGATTACACAATGTGAAGTTGTGTCATTTCCTCTTTTTCTTTTTTGGATTCAACTAAAAAGGGATTTCGTTTTTTCGAATATATTTTTGAAGAATTTGTGCGGCTCGCGTGCGGGCGAGGCGGCAGCAAACGCAAACAGCCCTCCCCCTGGCCCTAAAATTTTGAGCCGAAGGGAGTAAAATTTTTTGAAATGTTTTCAAATATCGCTCTCTCTCCTGCAATAAAACCTATATATTATGATTACGAAGTGTATCTGTAAAATTCGAATTTTTGGGTTTTCGTTTCAAGCATGTCTGATTTTATTTCAAAGACGCGGTTGTGATTATATTGGATCCATTTTATTTTATTGCGCTCATCGTTTTGTTGCCCTTTGTCATGACGCTCACCGTGCCGCTAGCTCATAAAATTATGAAAGAGAAAGTCGGCTGGTTCGCGGCGGCCATTGCTGCGGTCTGCTTCCTTCTGATCGCTTCCATGATCCCGTCTGTCATGAACGGCACTTACCCCGCAGGCACAATGTCATGGATTCCAAGTCTGTCCGTCAATTTAGCGTTTTACGCCGACGGTCTCGCCGTTTTGCTCGGTCTTATCGTTTCATTTATCGGTATATTGATTTTGTCGTACTCTTCCAAGTACCTCTCCAAAGATGAAGATTTGGTTCGCTACTATCAATACCTCCTTATTTTCATGGGATCCATGTTCGGTATCGCGTTTTCCGACAACCTGATTCAGCTTTTCATCTTTTGGGAACTCACAAGCATCAGTTCATTCATGTTGATCGGCTATTACAGAAAAACCAAGGAATCCATCTACGGCTCAACCAAAGCGCTTCTTATCACAGCCGGCGCCGGCCTTTTCATGTTTGTCGGTTTTCTGTTCCTCTTTACAATCACCGGCACATACGGCATTTCCGAAATGCTGACCAGCCCCGAAATGCTTTCTGCCGTCAAGGCAAGCCCGCTCTTTACAATCACACTCATCTTGATTCTGATCGGCGCGCTTGCAAAATCCGCTCAGGGTCCATTTTTTATTTGGCTTCCGAACGCCATGGAAGCGCCAACCCCCGTCAGCGCTTTCCTTCACTCGGCAACAATGGTCAAAGCCGGCGTCTTCTTAGTCGCGCGTCTTCACCCGATGTTTTCCGGAACAACCGATTGGCTCGTTTTGGTTGCGGGACTCGGCTTGATTACAATGGTCGTCGCCGGGTTTTTAGCGCTCAAGCAAACCGACCTCAAAGCGATTCTGGCATTTTCAACCATCAGCCAGCTCGCTTATCTCATGGCAATGTTCGGCTTTACAACATACGCTGAGCCCGGACTCGGTGTCCCGGCAGCCCTTTTCCATCTGCTGAACCACGCCGTATTCAAAGCTTGTCTTTTCCTGTTGGTCGGTATTGTCGCGCATGAGCTGCTCACAAGAGACATCAGCAAAATGGGCGGGCTCCGAAAAGAAATGCCGATTACATTCATATTAATGGTTATTGCGGCCGGCGCAATGGCTGGTCTTCCGCCGTTCAACGGTTTTTTGAGCAAAGAAATATTTTATGATTCCTCCTTTTACATGGCCGAAGTTCTCGGCGGCGGATTCTACTACATCATTCCGGTGCTTGCGGTTATCGGCGGCATCTTGACTTTCGCTTATTCGTTCAGACTCATTTTCAAGATTTTCATGGGTAAAAGAACACAAGACCCCGATGTTCCGAAACACGTTCATGACCCGTCATGGGTTCTGCTGGCGCCGCCGGCGATTTTGGCAGCCCTCATCATTGCAATCGGCATCTTCCCGACACCGTTTGTTGACACGCTCGTTCAGCCCGCGATTAACGCGATTCTGCCCGGCGCCGAGCAATTCTACGTTTATCACTGGCACGGGTTTGTACCTGCGCTCTACATGACGATTATTACATTCGCGCTCGGTATTCTGCTCTACACGCAATACGATAAAGTTGCGGCATGGCAGACACGGCTCAATCAAAAACACCCCAAAATCAGTTTGAACTATATCTACAACATGATGGTGGACAACGCCTTTAAGTTCGGCTCAACATTCGGCAAACTCCTTCAAAAAGGCTCTCCGCGCCGCTATATCGGAATCGCGCTGGCCTTCATCATCTTTATGATTTTAATTCCGCTCGGATTCGCGCTGCTGACAGGACAGCCGATTTTATCGGGAGATTTAATCTTCTGGCTCTCAGCGTCCGAGATGATTTTGTTCGTTCTCATCATTTTAACGGCCTGGGGCGCAGCCGTCCTTCCGAGATATATTTCGATGATTTTGGTAACTTCCGCGCTCGGATTCTTCGTCGCGATGCTTTTTGCTTACCTGAAAGCGCCCGACTTGTCAATGACGCAGCTCGGCGTTGAAACGCTTACAACAATCATGTTCCTGCTTGTCATTATGAAACTTCGGACAAAAGAAGCGATTCGGCCCGAAACAAGAAAAGTCCGGCTCCGAAACGCAACGATCGCGCTTTTTGCCGCCGGCGCGCTTTTTGCCATTCTGATGGGCGCCGGTTTATATCCGGCATTTGAATCCATCTCTCACTACTTCATAGACAAAAGCATTGAGTTGACGGGCGGCAGAAACATGGTCAACACAATTTTGGTCGATTTCAGAGCCTATGATACGTTCGGCGAAATTTCCGTATTGGTGATTGCGGCTTTGACGGTTTATAATTTAATCAGCAGCCGCACGAAAAAAGGAGCCGCAACAGGCATTGCGCCCGAAACCGCCCCCGGCAATTTCGTTCCGAGCTGTTCAATTCCCGGTGCGCCTGTCGGCGGCAACCAGGTTTTGGGCCACGTCCCTTGCGAAGAAGTCATGATTAATAAG
>JAIRKA010000061.1 GCA_031260345.1 Methanosarcinales archaeon | reverse complement strand
TTTCTTTTTTTGTTTTCATCTCGGATGAGCTGATCTGCGGTTTCAATCAGAAGCGTTCTGTTTTTAATGTTCAGTTCTTCGGGATAAAGAATGACTTCATTCGCATCGGCAATGAGTGTTGAGTTGACAGGCTCTCTGAGAAAACCGCTGCCTGTGTGGCTGATTTTATAAATATTGCAGCCGGCATCTGTTTCTTCAAGAATGTATTGAGATAAAAAATAAATTTTGTGTTCATCGGGAGCGGCTTTTTCCGTCCATCCGATTGTTTTGTATTCGTCCGGAAAAATCATTTCATTTCTTTCCATAAATCGTTCATGGATTAAGAATTAAAAATGAGTATAAAAACGTAAGCACGGATAAATAATTGAAAATGAGTGATCTGTTTTTATTTCTATTTGGTAAGGATTCACCTTTTTGTTCAATGCTGCATAGTTGCAATTAATATTTAATTATTTTTATATAATATATATGGCAAAAAAAAATCAGAGTTCGAAGGAACGAACTCTGAAATTGTTTCTTATTATATGTTTTTCAAATTAGTCCGATCCATCCTGAATAGTCGGCCTGAGTGCTTTTAATACACTGACTGTGAAGACCATTGCAATCGGTATTGTAATCAAGAGACCGATACCGAGCAAAATCATGCCGATGAGGGTAAGGATGTAATAAACAATGTATGCAACAATTGTCATCAAAACGTTTCCTTTAAAGACACCGAAACCTTCCTTGAGTGCGTAAATGATATTTTTGGAAGGGGTCATGATGTAAATGTACATGGTGTAGAAAATGGTAAGTGAGAAAACGATGCTCAAAAGTATACTAATAAGCATACCGACAAGCGCAAGACTTACGTGGATATATGTCAACACCATTGTGAGGATACTAGTAATGATACCGATAATGATCGCAAGGAGGAAGACGACAATGAAGTAAATCCAAGCTCTGATGAACAGGCCGAACGATTTAAAGCCGTAGAAAACGTCTTTAATCGCGAGTTTTTCGCCGCGGGAAGCTTTAACAGCCATGTAGTAGAAACCGTAGAATAATGGTGCAATCGTAACAATTAAAATTGATCCGATAAGGGCGATTAAAAAGCCGACAATAAAAGCGACGGCATTGCCTGTAAAGGCTTCCCATCCTTTCTTAAGAGAGGATGTAATGATATCAAAATCCATAACAATGACTCCTAATATTTTTTATAAATATTTTACAGATATAACGAATATGTGTTAATGTTTTTAATCTTTGAATTGGCAATAAAAGAACTCAAATCGCGATCAACCGCATAAATAATATTATTGCCAAAAATCAGCATCAGTAAACGCATAATCAATACAGTATTTATTTAGAAGATGATGAAATCCGGAAAATAAACAGCTGCATATTTCCTGCAATTGCCTTAGCATGCCGATTTAATGAAAACGCTATATTATATACGTTTCCATTCCATTATCAATTATATTGTACCCCTTATATATATTTTTCTAAATCTTCTTTAGAAACTTGGAAGGCAGCACCAAGAATAAGCAAGTCATCTAAAATTAGAATGTTTCCATTTTTCACTCCAAGTTTGACCGCTCCTCCGGACCGGTCAAATTTCGAAGATTTTCCCAAGTTCCTTTCAGCTTGCCGCCGAGAGCCAATTTCCCGAGCTTTTTGGAAATATCGGGGTGAACATCAGCCGGAACAACATTTTCATAGGCCGTTGACGGAAGCGGCGTCAAGTAATGTGCGCGCACTTCACCGCCGTTTTTACAAATCCAATCAATCAATTCCAAAGACTGCTACTGGTCTTCTTCCAACTCACTTGGAAGCCCGACAATGAAGTCAACGATCGGCACAATATCGTTTGCAAAGCAAAGTTCTGCCGCAGCGTAAACATCTTCTGCAGTGTGTCCGCGACCGATTTCATTTAAAACGGCATCGCTTCCGGATTGGGCGCCGATGCTGAGAGAAACGTTTGCGCAATACGTTTTGACTATGTCAATCATTTCTTCGGTAACAAATTCCGGACGCACTTCCGACGGGAAAGTGCCGAAAAAGATTCTTTTGTTCTCTAATTTCGATAAAGCGGAAAGCAGCTCTTTGACTTTTTCGGGTTTGGGCGAAACGCCGCCACTGCCGTAAGCAAACGCGTTTGAAGAGATAAAACGCAAATCGTCATAGTAAGCCGCGTATTTGACGATTTCAGAAACGCTTCGATGACGCATTTTATGTCCGAAAAGCTGCGGCGTCTGGCAAAATTTACATCGGTGCGGGCAGCCGCGGGAAATTTCAAGCGGGCGCCAAATATTGTTCGGAGAAAAACAGGGATAAGAGTCAAGCGTTACAGGACTTCGCTTCGGCGTGACAATCACAGCGCCTGAGTTGTCTTTAAACGCAATTCCCGTTATCTTTTCAAAACCTGATTTTAAATCAATGCCGTTTCGATAATTGTTTTGAATTTGAGAAATCAATTCGGGAAGCGTTTCCTCTCCTTCGCCGATGACGACGGCATCAAAAAAATTCAGCGTGTCGGCAGGCGCGCCCGACGGATGCGGACCGCCGGCAATAAAAAACGAAGAAATTCCGGAAGCGTGGGCATTAACAATCTCTTCAAAAACAATTTCTTTTTGATTTGTAAAAAAGCTGTAAATCATAATCCCGGGAGCGGGCGATTTAACAAAATCAACGTTCGGCAAAACGGGAATTAAAGCGGAATAGCTGTATGTGTTTTTCTTAAAATAACGAAAATGAACAGGGAGGCGGCCGGAATTATTTAAATCAGGGATTCCTTTACCGTTTTTCCGATTCATTTTCAAATAACCGCCTTTACAAAATCAAACAAGTGCCTTACAGAATTTCGATAAATCCGTCCGCGCTGTTAACTGTTACTTCATCCCCGTCTTTTAAAATATCATACGGATTTGTTTCCAATTTGTCAATCAGCGGAATTTCGGAAATAATGGCGCCGACCGCGACAATAGGTTCGCATTCCAAATTAATAATTGCAGCGGGCGCAGCATTGTTCTTTTTGAGCTGATAAAGGACATAAGAGCCGACGGTGGAACCTTTCCCCTGCGGGAAAACAAGAACGGTTCCTTTGATTGATTTGCCGAAAAGCTCGTGACCCGGATCAACGATTTCGCCTGTTTCAGGATTGACGTTTCCTAAAAAAGAAATCGGATCTTTGGTCATCAGCACTTTGCCCGCCGCTTTTCCGCGCGCAATTGTCCGGCCTTTGATGATTTGGCTCATTTAAATCTCCCCCGTCGCGTCTTTAACACATCTTTCAACCGTTCCATAGGTTGCTTTTAAGCCGCACATGCTCGGAACATAGGCAAACGCTTTGCCCGAGTTGACCCTCATGCTGTGATACGCGCTTGCTGCGGGAGAGACAACCATGCAAGTGTCGCAGACGATTTTCGCGCCGCTTTTTTCAATTCTTGAAACAAGCTCTTTGTTTTGATCGGCAACCTCTCTTGCCGTGAAAATCCAAAATTCTTTGACAACGGTTTTGCCTTCCAGCAAAGCCGCAATCTGTTCCAGTTCCTCTTTTGAACAATGTGGGCAGCCGATTGTCACAATATCGCTTGCAATCGTCGCATTCTCGGCGGATTCATAAACCGCGTCAATGTCTTTTCGCTCAATCGTAATACTTTCAGCCGGTTTTTCATAAACAAACGCTTTGTCGGTGATTTCGGGCGTGACGCCGTCAATGTGATAAAGCGCGACAGCGCCGGAGGCTGCCATCGCCGCGCCGAGCATTTTCATTTCATCTTTGGACGGGACGGATTTCATTTTGAAAAGCGGAATTTTGCTTCCGACAAACTTTCCGGCAACATAGCCGAGCGCACCGTAATCGGACTCTTTTGTTTCAAAACCGACATGGATTTCAAGACTTGGGACCCTGTTTTCGACTTTGTGATAGCCGTAATCGGGTGTTTTTCCGATGAGGGCTGCCGCAAGCGCTGACGGTCCGCCTTCGCGGTTGGTGCGCGCGCCGAGAACGGAGTTGGCAAAAGAAATCGCGGAGGATTCGCCCCACGCCAAATGATCTTTGTATGAAACATCAAAGCCTTTCAAGTAATAAGGCGTACACGTGCATTTCGGCGCAATTCCGAAGCTTTCAAAGGCTTTAATGATTTGAATCTGTTTGGCCGCGAACTTCGGGTCGATTCCGAGCCGCTCCCAATTGTTCATATCCATGCCGGCAGGATTCAGAACGGTCGGCACTTGAATGGTTCCTTTCAAGTTGGAAATCCATTCAATGCCCGCATCGCCGATTGTTTTGTACGAAACGCCAGAAACCTGCGCGCTTTTAATCGGAATGAGTGCGTCTGCACCGTAAATGTCGCCGAGCGCGGCGAGGATTTCAATCATTTTGCGGAGCGTTTCACCGTCGTCACCGCGGAGCATTCTTTCTTCTTCTTTTGTCAGATACATATTGCCGCCTCTCTTTCAGCTTTTAGAGTGAATTTTTAGGTGCGTCGCTTACTTTTTCAAAACGGGAAACTTCGCGCGCTCAAAAAACTCCTTATTCGCAAGCACTTTTGTTGCGTCCACGCCGACTTTTGAAGTCGTTCCGTCAGGCGCGCCGCGCGGATCCAAAGAACTGCCGCGGACGTTTGTCACAACCATAACATCCATGTCGCCTTTGACGCGCGTCGCAATCGCGAATTCGATGTCATCGGGATTGAAAATGTCAATATCTTCGTCAACGACAACGACATGTTTTAAGCTGGTATGCGCGGCAAACGCTGCCATAATCGCATTCTTGGCATCACCTTCCGTCTGCTTTTTGATTTGAACGACAGCGTGAAGATAACAGCAGCCGCCTTCGGTGAGAACGACATTGGAAACAGTTGTCACTTCGCTGACGGCTTTGTAAATTCTCGGCTCATACGGAACGCCCATCATGAGCAGATGCTCAGCGCCGGCCGGCAGAATTCCGTGGTAAATCGGATCTTTTCTGTGATATATTTTCGTAATTTTGATAACGGGCTCGGGGCGGATGTGGTCATATGTTCCCGTGATGTCAACAAACGGCCCTTCTAAAACGCGCTCCTGCGGGTCGAGATAACCCTCCAAAACGTATTCGGCGTGCGGAACTTTGATGCCGTTGCTGCATTCAAAGAGTTCGACGGGCGCGCCTTTAAGCGCTGCCGCGTATTCGAATTCCTGTGACATCGGAACACGCGTTGAGCTTGCGTAAGTGATGAGGGGGTCTGCGCCGAGAACAATTGCGACAGGCAATTTTTCGCCTTTTTCGGCCGCTTTTTTGTGAATCACGTAAGTGTGGCGCGGTGGAACGAGACGCGCTGCCAATGTGTTTTTGTCAACGACCATTAATCTGTGAATGGAAGCGTTCTTTTCACCTTCGTATTCAGTCACGACGATGCCGGCTGTGATATATCCTTCGCCGCCGTCTTTTTCAAAGTGCTTCATAATCGGCATTTTGAATAAATCAACGTCATCGCCTTCCAAAATCACTTCTTTTGTCGGTGATTCTTTGACAACGACAACTTCGCCGCAGGGCGTAATATCGGCCAGTCTTGAAATGATTTTATCTTTTGGAACGCCGAGCATTGCGCCGAGTTCCTCTCTTGTTCCGAGAAGGTTCATCATCGCTTTTGAGCCGTCAACATTATGGAAAAAGATCGGGCCTTTGTTTTCGTGCGCTAAAATCGGCGCTTCATAATCTTTTGAAACGGGACAGGTGATTTCGGTCAAACGTCCGTTTTTTCTTAAATCCTCAATAAAATCGCGGAAACTCATGGCTTTAAAAAAGCAGTCTGTCAATAAATAAGTTGCTAAAAACTGTTCGCCTCGTTTACAATTTTTCAAGGTCGGGGGGAGGGAGGCGTTTGTTTGAAAAATCACTGCGCGACTTTTTGCGGCTGCCGCCGCGCGCAAGCTGCTCCATTTTTAATAATCTCTTCTTAAACCCGTCGTTATTTTTTAATTCTTAATTTCAATTGTCCTGTTTTTTTTGCTCAAACGAATGATTTTAAAACATGAAACGGTTTTATCAAACAAATTTAAGTTAAAATTATTCAGGAAAATGATTATGACCGAAATTCCGAAAAACCATCCTCGTTACGAATCATTAATGGTGCGCGAACAAATTGCCGCCGGCGTTGAAAAAGGAATCACAAGCAGCCAAGGTTTAATTGCTCAAGGGCGCGGTGAAGCTTTCGATTATTTAATCGGCGAAAAAACAATTGACAGCGCGGATTATGCCGAAGCTGTCGCCGTCTGTCTGCTTCTGCTGGCCGAAAATCCTGTCATTTCCGTCAACGGAAACGCCGCCGCCCTTGCACCCGAAGACCTTGTCATGCTGGCGCAGCTGACGGGCGCGAAATTAGAAGTTAATCTTTTCCACCGAACGGAAGAGCGCGTGAAAAAAATCATTGGCACGCTTAAAGAAAGCGGCGCTGATGTTGTTCTTGGTGAAAACGCTGAACCTTTGCTTCCGCTTGACCATGAGCGCGCGAAGGTTGAGCGCGAAGGAATTTATGACGCCGACGTCGTTTTCGTTCCGCTTGAAGACGGAGACCGATGCAAAGCATTGACCGACATGAAAAAATTGGTGATTGCGGTTGATTTGAATCCGCTCTCAAGAACGGCGCAGACAGCGCACGTCAGTATCGTTGACAATTTGAAGCGCGCTCTTCCAAACATGATTAACATGATTCCGGACTTCAGAAACATGGAAGAAGAAGATTTGTGGGAAATCGTTAACGCTTACGACAATAATGTTGTTTTAGTCGATGCGGTTGAAACAATAAAAGAGAATCTCACCGCCAAACAAAACGAACTTCTCGGTATTGTTGAGGATTCAGACAAAAAAGACGGCAAGCCCGGTCGCAAAGAGCCGAAGAAACAGGCGAGAATTCAAAGAGACCCTGAAATCGCGCGAAAAGTGATGATGCGCGGCGGCGACTTGATGATGGAATAAGCGAGGGAAAAACTTTGACAATCATTCTCGGAATTGAAGGGACCGCTTGGAACTTGAGCATCGCAATCGTCAACGAAGAAGATGTCATCGTTGACGTCATGCACACTTACAAGCCTGCATCCGGCGGTATCCACCCGCGTGAAGCCGCGCAGCATCATGCCGCGCATATCGGCGGAACAATTGAAGAACTTTTCAAAAAGTTTGAAGAAAAGGGATATTCGAAATCCGATATTGACGCCATTGCTTTTTCGCAGGGTCCCGGTCTCGGTCCCTGTCTTCGAGTTATCGGAACAGCGGCGCGAATGCTTTCATTGACGCTGAATAAGCCGCTCGTTGGCGTGAATCACTGCGTTGCGCACGTTGAAGTCGGTCTTTGGAAGACGGAAGCAACGGATCCGATTACGCTTTACGTGAGCGGTGCAAATTCTCAAGTTTTGGCGTACGAAGAATGCGAGCCCGGAGTTGGCGCATACCGCATTTTTGGTGAAACTTTAGACATCGGACTTGGAAATGCGCTTGACAAATTCGCAAGGTCAGCCGGACTTCCGCATCCGGGTGGACCCCTTGTTGAGCAGCGCGCAAAAGACGCGGTCGAGTATATTGATTTACCCTACACCGTCAAAGGAATGGACTTTTTCTTTTCAGGTTTGTCAACGGCGGCAACGCGCGCTTTGAAAGAAAGCCAAAGTAAAAACAATGGCAAAAACGATGGCGTAATAGATGAAACGCTTTTGGCGAATGTCTGTTATTCTTTTCAGGAAACCGCTTTTGCAATGGCCGTCGAAGTCACCGAGCGGGCGCTTGCGCATACCGGCAAAAACGAAGTCCTTTTGGGCGGCGGTGTCGGCGCAAACAGCCGCATCCGCGAAATGCTTGAAAAAATGTGTGACGAGCGCGGCGCAAAGTTCTATGTTCCCGAAAAGAAATTTATGGGCGACAACGGTGCAATGATTGCTTACACCGGGCTTCTGATGTTTAAAGCAGGCGACACAATCACGATTGAAGAATCCGCTGTTGATTCGAGCTTCCGCCCCGATGAAGCAGCGGTGACATGGAAAAGCCCAAAACAAATCGTCTGTGATGAAGAAATCAGAAAGATGCAAAATGGCGCGGAAGCCGTTGTTCATGCGGAAGCAAAAGCTTACGGTTTTGAAAAAGAGTTCGGTGCTGTTTCTGATAAAACAAATCAAACAGATGAAACGGAAGAAATGATTGTCAAAGAAAGAATTCAAAAGAATTATCGTCTCCCTCAAATTGATTCCAAGTTAAGAAAAGAAAGGACAAGAACGGAAGTGAGAATGCTGACCGAAGCGCGCAGATGCGGCATCTCGGTTCCGATTGTTTACGGCGTTGAAAATTATTCCATCAAAATGGAAAGAATCAAAGGCATGCCGCTGAAGTTCGTTATTGATGACAATAATGACAAAGAGAAATACGAAAAAACAGCGGTCGGCGTTGGAGAAATGATCGGGAAACTGCACGCAAACAACATCATTCACGGCGATTTGACAACGTCCAACATGATTTACGGTTTGGACTCGAAAATCTACTTAATCGACTTCGGACTATCGTTTTCTGAAAACAGCGTTGAGGCAAAAGGCGTTGATATCCATGTTTTATTCCAAACGTATGAAAGTTCTCACAAAAATCCGGAACGTTTGAGGGAATTATTTGCTGAAGGATATCGGAAGAGCTACAAGGAAGCCGATTCTATTTTAAAGCGCGCGGAAGAAATTAAAATGCGCGCGCGATATCTTGAAGCAAGACTGAGTGAAGGAAGCAAGGAAGCCGATTGAAAAGGATGACGGAGTAAAATCTGAAAAATGGCGGTATGTCAAAATGAATGTGAAAAGTACCATCAGTAAACCGGCTTATGAAAAAATCGTTTTTGTAACGGGCAATGCCGGCAAATTCGCGGAAATCAAAGAAATTTTGGCAGCGGTCGGAATTGAAGCGATTCAGCACAAAAGCGATTATCCCGAGATTCAGGCGGATGATTTGGAGCCGATTGCCGCCGCTTCCGCAAAAATGGCCGCCGAGGATTTGCAGATTCCTGTTTTGATTGACGATTCCGGAATTTTCATCAAAACCCTCAACGGCTTTCCCGGCCCCTACTCCCGTTTTGTTGAGGACCATCTCGGAAATCCGCGTGTTTTAAAACTCATGGAAAACGAAACAAACCGTGACGCGTATTTCAAAACCGCCATCGCGTTCTGCGAGCCCGGAAAAGAGCCGCTTACATTTGCCGGAATCGTTGAAGGAAAAATTGCTTTTGAAGAGCGCGGCGATAACGGGTTCGGGTTTGACCCGATTTTTGATTACAACGGAAAAACATTCGGTGAGCTCGATGTCGAATTTAAGAATACGGTTTCACATAGAAGAAGAGCTCTGGATAAGTTTATCGAATGGGTTAAGACTGTTTGATGCCGATTAATTTTGAATATTTTTTGAAAAACGCCTCCCTCCAAATTTCAGAAAGAGAATAAAATGCAGGCTCAATTTTTCGGTTGTAAAATGAAAAGCGGAGCAGTTCGCGCGCGGCGAAGCCGAACAATTTTTAAACGACGACCGCCCTCCACTGCCATTTAAAATTTTGTGAGCGAAGCAAGCAAAATTTATTAACATAAAAGAACGAACAAAAGAAAGGATAATTGATTGAATAACGAACTCCCGGAAGAAAAACATGAAAGATTATTACAAAATATTTGCCATCATCGGATGGATTTTACTCCTTTGCTCCGTGATTCAAATATTCTTTTTCCCGATATTTATCGTTCCGCTTCCGATCTTTTTCATTCCGGCAGCTGTTTTCTTTTTGATTGCGGCGCTCGTCAAAAAGATGGAAACAATACTTCCCGCTTATCTCAATAACGATAAAGAAAGTTTCATTTACAATTTGAAAATCGTTTCAAATCTGTGCTGCCTCATCGCCGTTTTGCCGCTTGTTCTTGGAATCTACAATTATTTGACGCTTGAGACTGTGCCGTCTTTTCTAGGTTCGGTTGCGAATTTGCTCAGCCTCGGCGTGACCGCCCTTTCCGTCATTTTCCTTTTCATTACCGGATACGTTATCAAACTGCTGAATTACGGCACAAAAAAGGTGCAGGTTTATACAATCGGATATAATAACAGCTATAATGCGCCCGAAAACGATGAGTACAACGACGAAGCCGATTATAAAGAAGAAAAGAAAAAATAATAACGAATAAATAACAAAAACAGAATTTTTGACAAAAACAATGCCGACCTGCAATGTTAACAGACAGCATCGCTTTTGTTTATAGATATTTAGAAAGTTTATTGCAAAAAACTGACGTTCTCTTGATACATTTTAATTTTTTTGAATTCTATCAATATCACCCATTTGCAGACCGATTGTTTATCCAAAATCAGACAATCGAAAACAATTATATACATCTAATTAATTTTTAGGAAGTTGATAATTATACAACTGCAAAACAATTGTCCGAATCAGATTTAATTATCCCGACATGGTTTTACATTATAATGACAAAAGAATACACGCGCAGGAAACCTATTATCAGCGGTACGGTCAGTCCGATTTACAAAAAGAAAATCGACAGACTTGTAGAAGCGGGTGAGTTTGCAAGTGTATCGGATTTTATTAATCAGGCTGTTTCGGATTTGCTGAAGAAATATGAAGACACAATGCC
>JAIRKA010000057.1 GCA_031260345.1 Methanosarcinales archaeon | reverse complement strand
GACAACGGTTTTATATTGTCTCTTGTTCAAACAATTCATAAAAAAAGTTGAAATTTTTCCTCCAACTCCTGTCGGATGACCGAACTGTCGAGAGATGTACGCATAAATTGTTTTCATTTTTTGGCCGACCCGAAGGAGTAGTCAAACTTGGAGCTTTGGTCGGTCCGAAGGAGCGGCCACTCGTTAAAAAGCTCCACGGGTATTGTTCTCCTTCTCACTGCTCTCATTCTCTCAAAATCTTCGTCATTTCCTTACCTTTCGCCAATTCATCAATCAGTTTGTCCAAACAGCGAACTTGCCGCACGATTTTGTCTTCGATTTCTTCCACGCGGCAACCGCAAATGGTACCTGTAATTTTTGAAGCGTTTGGATTCATCCGCGGCGCTTGGGCGAAAAAAATTTCAAAGTCGCTTTTATCATCAAGGCGCTGCTGCAATGTTTTTTCGTTATATCCGGTCAGCCAAAATATAATTTCATCGACTTCTGCTTTTGTGCGCCCCTTTTTCTCCGCTTTTTGGATATAATGAGGGTAAACGCTCGCAAAAGACATTTTATAAATTTTTGTATTATCCATTTTTACAAATCCCGCTCAACGTGTCATAAGCCTATATATTTCAAAACGTTCTTTTTATAAAAATTCACTTGGTCAGTGATGATTGCTTAAAGAAAAGAATGATTTCTTCTCGCTCGCGTCCCTTATCAATCGGTATTGCACCTCTGTATTAATTGGCATTGTGCTCCTATATTCAAGGTAACACGATAATACAAATTTTCCATACTTATTATATATCAGATGTACATCTGGTGTTATCATCTGAGGAGGGAAGATGATAAAAAAAACAATTATCATGATAAGTCTTTTATTCATACTGTTTGGAACAGCAATGATGCCGCTTGGAGCAGCTGATGCAGGCACAACCGGTTTTGAGCCCGTGACCATGACAAACTCCATCGGTACGCAGGTGACATTCAACGAACCCGCCGTCAAGGTTGCGTCACTGGGGCTGACGTTTTCAACCACTTTGCTGGCACTCGGCTGCTCTGAAAATATTATCTTAATAGACAATTGGTCGGAATCCGGCAGAAGCGGTATTTTCGAACTCGAAAGCATTACCAATCGACCGATAGGTGACGGCCAGGAAATCGCGCAGATGCTTGCCAATGGATACGGCGGTTTTGACAAAGACAGAGATGTCATTTTCATGTACGGCTATTCCTATCATTCCACAGCGATACAGTCCATGGAAACATTCGGATTGAAAGTCGTTACATTTTATCCGATGACATATGAGCAAGGTATGGACATGACCAAAGACATTGGCGCGGTCATGGGTCATAATGACAAAGCTGCGGAGTTAGTGGACTTGATGCAGACAACAGCAGCATTTCATGAGAGCGAACTGAACAGACACGGCATCACCGAACGAGCCAATGCAGTTTATGTAAGCTTCAGCGGAGGAACCATCCGGGTGGGCAATGTCAACTCATACTCCGTGATACTGATGAAAATTGCCGGCGGAGTTAATCCTGCGGACGACAGCAGTATGATCGGGTCTGCCCTCACATCCTATGCTGTGGATAGCACATTCTTTATTCAGATGGATATTGACGTGATATTTTTGGACCCGTTTTATTCGGGAACGCCCGACGATTTCAGGGCGGAGATGAACATAAACAATAACGTCAAAATCTACAAACTCACGCCCGTTATGAATCAATACGGTCCGACATCCATTGACGGCATACAGTTCATGGCAAAAGCAATGTATCCGCAGGTCTTCGGAGCACTTGATGATCAATCGGGAAGTGCGCCCGCGAATAACATGATCTACATCGCAATTGCGGCTTTGCTGGTCTCTGCTATCGCTGTCGGATATGTAATATTTAGAAAGTGAAACTGAGAAAGTAAAACTTGAAGAAACTGAGAAAGCGAAACAGCGCTTTACATTATTTTTACAGGGGCGAAGAATGACAACAAGCGAAACGGCAAAAAGAAAAAGAAAGGTATTAGCGGTCACGGCCGCTGTAACTGCGGTTCTTTTTTTGTCTGTCATTTTGGACCTCACACAGGCGTTTATACCTCTTTCTATAAAGGAGGCGTTCATGGCGGTCTTTGGGATAGGCAGTGATGTCAACGTCACCATTGTCCAACAGGTGAACGGACCGAGGGTCGTCATGGGGTGCATGGTCGGTGCCGGACTGGGAATCTCCGGCGCGGTGATGCAGGCGGTATTCAGAAATCCGATGGCGTCTCCATACATTTTGGGACTGTCATCCGGAGCGGCATTCGGCGCCGCGTTAGCGATGACAATATCCATCGCCTTTATCCCGATGGTTTTGACAGTGCCGCTGTTCGCGTTCATCTTCTGCATGGCAACAACGTTTCTCGTATATTCCATATCACGTGTGGGCGGGCGCGTTCCTACAGAGACGCTTCTCTTGTCAGGTATTGCCGTCGGATCGCTTTTCAGCGCCTTAGTCTCACTGCTCACCTTCCTTGCCGGAGACCGGATGCAGGGAATCGTTTTCTGGACCATGGGAAACCTTTCGCAGAATGGATGGGAGTACACACTCATCGTCATACCTTTGGTCATTGTCGGAAGCCTGTTCATGGTGAATCGCGGAAGGGAATTGAATGCAATGATGTTGGGCGATGCTCATGCCAAAGACTTGGGCGTGGAAGTTAAGAAGGTCAGGCTGGAGATGCTGATCGCGTCATCACTTGTCACTGCCGCGGCAGTATCGTTTGTTGGCGTGATTGGATTTGTCGGGCTGGTGGTTCCGCATATAATGCGCATTCTTTTGGGACCGGACAACAGGACTCTTCTTCCGCTGTCGATGCTTGGAGGTGCAGCGTTTGTTATACTCTGTGATTATTTGGCCCGCTCCGTGTTTACTGATCTCGGCATACTGCCGATCGGAATCCTCACATCACTGATCGGCGCCCCGTATTTCATATATCTCCTGCGCAAGAGAAAAAATGAAGTGGGGTGGAATTAATGCTCAAAATAGAAGATCTGCATTTCTCCTACAAAGATAAGCCGGTCTTGGACGGGATCAATATCGATGTAAAGCAAGGCGAGATTATAGGAATAATCGGTCCGAACGGGTGCGGAAAAACGACGCTGCTAAAACACATTAACCGAAACCTTACTCCTGCTGCCGGCTGCGTCCTTCTTGACGGAACGGATATTAAAGGCATGAAAAAGTCGGCAATCGCAAGACATGTCGCTGTGGTGCCTCAATCCAACGAAATACATTTCTCGTTTACAGTAAGGGATATTGTCACGATGGGAAGAATGCCCTTTTTGGAAAAATTTCGGGGTGAATCTTCCGAGGATATAAAAAAAGTGGAAGAGGCAATGCAAAAGACGAATATTATTGCGTTTGCAGACCGATTCATAAACACAATGAGCGGAGGGGAGAGGCAGCGTGTGATAATTGCAAGGGCGCTTGCCCAAACGCCCTCCATCATCCTTATGGACGAGCCGACTCTGCATTTGGATATAAGTAATCAGTTCGATATTTTGGATCTTGTCAAGAAGTTATCGGATGAGGACGGTCTGACAGTGGTTATTGTCTCTCACGACCTGCCGATGGTCGTCAGATACTGTGACCGCATCATTATGCTTAAAGACCAAAAAATCTTTGCGATGGGCACTCCCGAGGAAGTGCTGACGCCTGAAAACATAAGAGAGATTTTCAATGTCGATGCGGTCTTTGAAAAAGATAATCGTACGGGGCAGAACACTGTGCGTGTCTTTGGATCATGTAACTACAAATAATGGAATAAGGCGCCGCAGTTCCGCTACTCCCTCTTTTTTATACACTTCGCTGTTGAGTTCTTGGCGTAATGTCTGAGTTTTTTGTTTTACTGCTATTTTATACCTTCAGCCTTTAAATTTGTCAATTTTTATCACAAATTTTTAAAAGGACAACCTTCCAAATGGTCATCCACCCAGCCAACGGCTTGCAAATAAGCGTAGCAAATCGTTGTGCCGAAAAACTTGAAGCCTCATTTTTTCATGTCTTTACCCAAGGCATCGGACAAAGGCGTTGAGGCCGGGATTTCGCTCAATGCTTTCCAATGATTGACCACCGTTTTTCCCTCCGGCAGAAATGTTCTCAAATAATTGTAAAAACCGCCGAATTCTTTCTGTACTTCCAAAAAAAGCTGAGCATTGGTAATCGTTGTTTCGATCTGTCTTCGATGGCGAATAATTCCGCTGTCCTGCACCAAGCGTTCCACGTCCTGCTCAGTCATTTCAGCGACAATTATTGAGTAAAGAAGAAACTTGTTCAAATTTTGCACAAGTTCAAATAAAAGAAAATCGACAAGTCACTTATTATAGATGCTTTAAAATGGCTTTTGATTTATCCTCTGCCGTTTTCCAGCGCCTTTATGATTGTTTCACAATCCATCGGGCGCCCGAATATTTCCATATTTTTTAATGTTGCGTCATGAGCCTCTTTATCGTCCGCCGAACAAATGTCAGTGCCGAAAACCACTTTATAGTCGCGGAAGAAAGCATCGCGCGCCGTAGATTCGCAGCAGATATTGGTAACTGTGCCGCAAATAATAATTGTATCCGCCGAAGGGGAAGGATTTCTTATATTTCTCAAAATCACTTCAAGGTCTGTTTGATAAAAAGCGCTGAATCTGTATTTATACAGAACAACATCATTGGGAGAAGGTTTTAAATCGTCAACTACTTTGATCCCGTCGGTTCCTTCGCGCATGCCGCCGTCTTTTAAATGCGGAAAAGCGGCAATTTCAAGCGGGCAATACCTCGGATCTGTTTTATGAACCGTATAAATGGTCGGAATATCTAATTCCCTGCATTTCGAAATTAATTTTTGTATTTTCGGAACTTGTTTTCCGGCTTCTTTGATTTGCATAATTGCGCCGTCAAGCACAAAATCATTCTGCATGTCAATCACCATAAGCACGCATTTTTCCCGTTCAAACTCCCATTTGACATAATCTTCTGACATTTGGACACCTCATCTTTCAATTTTATTTGTTAAGAAAAACAAGTTTAAGAACCTAACTTATGAACTGAACAAATGTCATCAGCGCGGAATTTTGAAAGATGAATGAGAAATGGAGCGACTCGCGCGCAGCGGTAGCTCAAAAACGTTGGCGACTACGGCCACATAAGTCGCAGTGATTATCAGGAAGAAAAGTAAAAAGAATAAAGCCAAAAAGGAAAGGAAGCGACCGTCTCAAAAGTCAAAAAAGATGTGATTACCATTTTTCGAACGCTACAGACTGCTCGAAGCTGTTCTCGCTGTTTGCTCAAGCCTGCAAACCGCTTTCCTGCCTGCAGCCATCCACTTCAACAAGCGATGTACCCGGCTCGATATAAATGACTTCTTTGCCGTCCATGTAAACACGGATTGTTCCGCCCGACTCCGAGATGGCAACAGCGATTGCGTTTGTGTCTCTCGTAATGGCCGCAGATGAGAGATGACGTGTGCCAAGACCCCTTTCAATTTGAACATCACGCGTGTCAACATCCAAATATCGGCCGGCAGACAGTATTTTTCCGGATCCGGAAATGATAAAAACGCCGTCCAATTGAGCAAAACCCATAACGGTTTCCCAAGTGTCTTTTTTGTTGATATTGGTTTCAGTATCCTGACCGCGGAACGGATTGATAATCATCTGATGTGAGCGCTGCAAAACTTCTTCTTCGTCGCCGAGAATAAAAGCGGTACCGACCTTTTTGCCTTCTCTTCCTTTCATAGCGATATTGAGGGACAGACGAAGCACATTCCTGAAGGTTTCGGGCGTGACGCGCTTGACGCATTCGCGGACAATCTGCACGGTTTCGTTTTCTTCCATGCTGTGAACGACAAGCGAATAAGAGTTTTGTGTGCGGATGAGGCCGAGAACGGTGCCGCTTCTAATTGTCCCGAGACTGTATTCAATGGCAGCTGCACTCATTATAAGAGAAGTGTTTTTGTCGGCTTCCGTTCGGATGGAATCAGAAACCTCCTGAATTTGAAACTGATGTTTGTTTCTCAAATAGGTCATCTTTTCGATGATCGTTTTGATTTGAGTGATATCAATGACGGGAATATCCAGCTCTTTGAAAGACTTCGTATCAATATTTCCGAAAGTGAAGACAGCAACGGCTCTCGTCAGCTTGGCCAAATGTTTGACAGAATCTTTGAGAAAGATGCCGCAAAGATCATCCGAAGCGGAAGCGTTAAAGAGCAGCGTTTCGGTCGCTGTTTTAACTTCGGGTTTATCCGTTATGTCTTCCATATGATTCACCAAAAAATAAAAAAATTGAAAAATAAAAATCAATTTTTTTGGTTCTGTATCGTTTTATTGTTTCGTTTTATTGCTCGGGATTAAAATGAGATTTTTTACCCTCAACCAGTTCTATGCATTTTAGAATCAGCCTTCCTTTATATATACCTTTTACTATAGAATAAGGTTTTTTCAGTACCCGCCAGTTGAATTTGTCGAAACGGAGGATAGATTTTTCGACAATAAACTAAAAAACAAGATGACAAAAACTCAAAAAATCTCAAAGAAATGACAAAGAAGACCATAAATGGCAAAGAAAAGAATTAATAAGATTCATTCTATTTTCAATTCATATTTGTTCATTTGACTTATGCATTTTTATTCATTTATACTTATAACGAATTTTTAAAGGAACACTGATTTATGAGAGAAGAAATTTGGGTTGAAAAATACCGCCCGATGAAGCTGGATGATGTTTTCGGCCAGGAAGAGACGGTCGAGCGCTTAAAGTCTTATGTCAGCTCAAGAAATCTGCCGCATCTGCTTTTTACGGGACCGCCGGGCGTCGGCAAAACCGCTTCCGCCGTTTCCATCGCGCGCGAATTGTTCGGCGAACACTGGGGTGAAAACTTTACTGAACTCAACGCGTCCGATGAGCGCGGTATTGATATTGTAAGAAATAAAATTAAAACATTCGCCAAAACCGCTCCCATCGGCGGCGCCTCTTTTAAAATCATTTTCCTGGATGAAGCCGACGCGCTGACCAATGACGCTCAGTCAGCGCTTCGCAGAACGATGGAAAAATACAGCAGCAACTGCCGTTTCATTCTCTCATGCAATTATTCATCAAAAATCATTGAGCCGATTCAGTCCCGCTGCGCAATTTACAGGTTCCGCAGCTTAACGGATGAGGCAATCGCCAAGCGCATTCAATACATTGCCGGCTGTGAGAATTTAACAATTACGGAAGACGGTTTAAAGGCGCTTGTTTATGTTGCGGGCGGCGACATGAGAAAAGCGGTCAACTCTTTGCAGGCGACTGCTTTCATTCAGAAAGACATTGATGAAGAAACCGTTTACAAAATCACGGCAACCGCGCGCCCCGAAGATGTTTTAGATTTGATTCAGACAGCTCTTGCCGGAGAATTCAAAAATGCCCGCGATAAGCTGAATGTTCTCGTTTTTGAGCAAGGACTTTCAGCCGATGACGTGATGAATCAGATTTATCGGGCGCTTTTCAAAATCGAAGATTTAAGCGACAGCGAAATGATCCGACTCATTGACGCTGTCGGCGAAATCGATTTCAGAATTACGGAAGGTGCAAATGAAAAAATTCAATTGGAAGCGCTGATCGCTCATTTCGCATTGCTTCGAAGAAATGCTTAATGTACAGACGCATTTGAGAATACAATTGATACAATTAATTGAAAAAGGCACAATTGAAAAAGCGGGCGGAAAAGAGAGAGACATTTCGGAGCAGAGATAAGGAATGGAAATGTCAAATTTATCGGCGCTTTTTTCTCAAAAGCTCGGCATCCATGCTTCATTTTATTTGACGGAAGACAATTTCGCTGCTCAGAGATTTCTTTACGCAGGAATTCCGCAGCTTGAAGAGCTCGCTGAAATGAAAAAAGCGGGACAATTTGATTTTGAAACTGTTCTTTTGCTTTATGAAAACAATCCGACCTTTGAAAAAAATCCGGCGGATACGGCGGAATTTATCAGGCGGAACGCGCAGGCTTCAATTGCCGGATTTGTAATGATTGAAAGACGGCCATCCTCCGACCCGTCACTTCCTGACACGGGAAATTGTCTTGTTTTCACGCCCGCTGTATCGGATATGGATACAAAAAGCGCTTTTTATTCAATTCTTCCCGAATTGATTTCGAAATCGGCGGTGTTCGATTGCCCGACCCATCAAATCGAAATATCGCCTAAAGCGATTGCTGACGATATTCGGGAGTATTATTCGAAAAATGCGCTCTCCTTTTTTAAAGAATCCAATCACGCGCTTCCGCCTTATGATTCGATTTATTCGCCCGCGCGAGTTTCAAAAGCAGCGGCGACGCTTCAAAGAATCCGGGGGAGCACGAAAGTCATTGAATCGGGAAAAGAATTTGCAGCGCCGCAGACAAATGTTTTGGAAATCTGCTGCGGCAATGGAATGTCAACATTGGCGCTGCACAATGAAAAAATCAATCCGGTTTGTATTGATATAAACGAAGAAGACATTTGCATCGGCCTTTCCCATGGCGTTTTAAAGCCTGAAAAAATAATGATTATGGATGCGACGACACTTTCAAAAAACCTGAATGTCGAGCAGTTTGACACCGTCATCGGTTTTATGATCGGGACAATTTATGAGTTCAACAAAGAAATTTGGTTTTCGATTGCTGATGAATCTGTCAAAATGTTGAAACAAGGCGGATTTCTTTTGTTCACGCTTCGGGAAGAGCATGAAGCGAACCGGATTGCCGATCATTTGAAAAAGAAAGGAATTGACGGCGAGATTATTGACAATCGTGATGATGAAACGAATTATGACTCGTGGATTTATTTCGCTCAAAAATAATTCCTCAAAAAACGTCTTCTTTGTGGTCATGTATTTATATTTTAATCAATTTTTAGACATTATCTTTCACTTTTTTCCGCAATTGTCCAAAACAGAGGCAAGCGGGAATTTCAGTACTGAAAAGCACACGATTTACATTATTTAATCAATTTGACACATTAATTTAACAATTTAAATTTTAATGAGGATGTTTATGTCTTACCTTCAAAAAGAAGATCCCGATATGGCGGCTGTCTTTGAAAGAGAGCTTTACCGCCAAGAAACACGCTTGGACTTAATCGCTTCCGAAAATTACGCCAGCAAAGCTGTTATGGAAGCCATGGGCAGCATTTTAACGAACAAATACGCCGAAGGCTACCCCGGAAACAGATATTACGGCGGCTGCGAGATTGTCGATGAAGCTGAAAATTTGGCAATCGGGCGCGCCAAAAAACTCTTCGGCGCTGAACATGTCAACGTCCAGGTTCACTCCGGATCGGGCGCCAACATGGCCGTCTATTTCGCCATGTTGCAGCCGGGAGACACAATCCTTTCCATGAACTTATCCGAAGGCGGTCACCTCTCACACGGCAGCCCGGTCAGCTTTTCAGGCCAGCTTTACAATATCGTTCCGTACGGCGTTCACCGCGAAACCGAAATGATCGACTTTGATGAACTCGAAAAGCTCGCAAAAGAACACAAACCTAAAATGATTGTCTGCGGCGCTTCCGCCTATTCCCGAACAATCGACTTTAAGAGATTCAAGGAAATTGCAGACTCCGTCGGCGCTTATCTGCTTGCGGATGTCGCGCACATCGCAGGCCTCATTGTTGCAGGTGCGCACCCGAGCCCCGTTCCGCACGCCGACTTCGTGACGACGACAACGCACAAAACGCTTCGCGGTCCGCGCGGCGGCATGATTTTGTGTAAAGAAGAGTTCGCAAAAGCAGTCAACAAATCCGTCTTCCCGGGAACTCAGGGCGGCCCGCTGATGAATACGATTGCGGCAAAAGCAGTCGCTTTCAAAGAAGCGCTTTCCGAAGGCTTCAAGAAAGATCAATTCCAAACCGTCAAGAATGCAAAAGTCGTTTCGGATGTGCTTACCGAAAACGGTTTCAGAATCGTTTCAGGCGGCACCGACAATCACTTGATGCTGATTGATTTGACTTCCTTTAACATCACCGGAAAAGACGCTGAAGCGGAATGTGCCAAAGCCGGTATCGTTTTGAACATGAATACAATTCCGTTTGACAAACAAAAGGCGTTCATTGCAAGCGGTATCCGTGTCGGAACACCGGCAGCAACCACACGCGGCATGAAAGAAACCGAAATGGAATTCATCGGCAGCGCGATCTCCCGCACCATTAAGAATGCAGGAAACAATGTCGAACTCGAAAAGATCAGATTGGAAGTCAAAGAACTTTGTGAACGCTTCCCCGTTTACAAATAATTTTTTTCAAATTCATTTCATTCGATTCAGATTCAACTAACAGATTTTGAAACTGCCGAAACTCGCTTTCGGCTTTCGCTTTTAATTTTTATTGATATGACAGGTGATTTTTTTGTCCGACATTGATACTTCTAAAATTATTGACGGCAAAGCCGTTGCAGCCAAAGTGGAAGCGGAAGCGTCAGCCGCCGTTTTAAAACTGAAAGAAAAAGGAATTTCACCCAAACTCGTCACCGTTTTGGTCGGCGACAACCCCGCTTCTCAAATGTATGTCCGCATGAAGCACAAAGCGTGCGAGCGCGTCGGCGTATTGGCGGAAGATTGTCTCCCGCCCTCAGACATCTCCGAGGCCGAACTGCTGGAACTCATATACGGCTTAAACGAAGATGATTCCGTGTCATCCATTCTGATTCAGCTCCCGCTGCCGCCGCACATCAATGCGCAGGCGATTATGAACGCCGTCTCACCGATGAAAGACTCTGACGGCTTCCATCCGTTCAACATGGGCAATCTGATGATTAACGAAGAAGGTCTCGTTCCGTGTACGCCCAAAGGCATTATTCGCCTGATGGAAGAATACAATGTTGAAATCAAAGGCAAGAACGCCGTTGTTGTCGGCCACAGCAACATCGTCGGAAAACCGATGGCGGCAATGCTTCTGAACCGCAATGCAACCGTTTCTATTTGCCACGTCTTTACAAAAGATTTGAAATTATATACAAAGGAAGCTGATATTTTGGTTGTCGGCACCGGTGTCAAACATTTAATCAAAGAAGATATGGTCAAAGACGGTGCGGCAATCTTTGATGCGGGAATCACGACAGATTCAACCGGAACGTACGGCGATGTCGATTTTGAAAACGTGATCAAAAAAGCCTCTCTCATTACGCCTGTTCCGGGCGGCGTCGGCCCGATGACGATTGCGGTTTTGATGATGCATGTGGTCATTTGCGCTGAAATGATTGCGGAAAAGCAAAACAAATAATCGCAAATAAATTGCAGATTTTATTAAATCAATTGAATCGATTTCAGGCGTTTTCATGACTTTTACGGCAAAAATATGCGGTTTAACATTCGGCGGCAATCATCCGCCTCATGTCATGGGTATTTTGAATCTCAGCCCGGAATCGTTTTACAAAAATTCCGTCCGCGATTCTTCTTCAATCTTGGAAGCGGCTCAAAAAATGATTGATGACGGCGCGGCGATGCTAGATGTCGGCGCGCGCTCAACGTCGCCGTGGGCCGAAACGATCAGTGTTGAGGAAGAAAAAAGCCGTCTCTTTTCAGCGTTAAAAGAGCTTTCCGGAAACATTTCTGCTCCGATTTCGGTCGACACCATGTATGCCGATGTTGCCGAAGGCGCGCTGAACCGCGGCGCTGACATTATCAACGACATTTCAAGCCTGAAAGCCGACGGTCGAATGGGAAAAGTGATTGCCGACTACGATGCCGGCGCCGTGTTAATGGCAACGCGGAAAATTCCGGGAGACCCTCTCGGAATGGAGGCGGTCATGTCTTCTCTGTTCGACGCCGTTTCCGATGCGAAGCGTTTCGGAATTGATCCTCAAAAAATCGTTCTGGATCCGGCAATCGGTCATTGGATTTCTGAAAAGACTCCGGAATACGATTTTGATGTCATCAACCGTTTTGAAAAGTTCAACGTTTTTGAAATGCCGATATTGATTGCAGTCTCCCGCAAGTCTTTTTTAAATGCTGTTGTTGATAAGCCTGCGGAAGATCGCTTGATTCCGAGCTTGGCTGCCGCAAGCATTGCTGCCTATAAGGGCGGTCACATTATTCGAACGCATGATGTTTCCGAAACAGCTGACGCCGTTAAGGTCATTCACGCGATTCGGAGTCAAAAAGAAATTGTTTGACTTTCAAGTTATTTTCCTTCCCATTTATTATAATGAACGCGTTCTTTCTTGAATCTGTCAGTCGCTGCCGGCTCAGTTTCAGGCCAACCGATAATCGTAAACGAATACGGAATCACATTCTCAGGCAGGCTGCACATTTTCACAAATCCGGCCATACGTTCTTCTCTCGGATAAACGCCTGTCCAAACCGCGCCGAGTCCTTGTGCGTGAAGCGCTAAGAGTAAATTCTGTGTGGCAGCGCCTAAATCCTGCGGGAAAAACCCAACGGCTGTATCATAATCTTCGTTGTGGCAGATCAAAACTCCGACGGGCGCACCTTTTGCCATTCCTGCGTGCGGGCTGAAAGTCGGGATTTCGTCCATCAATTCCGGTTTATCAATGATAATAAATTCCCAGGATTGCTGGTTTCGGGCGGACGGCGCAAACATTGCAGCTTTGACGGCTTCTTCAACAAGTTCCACGGGAACGGGCTTGCTTTGGTATTTTCTGACGCTTCTGCGTGTGTAGAGGGCTTTCATTGTGTCCATATTTATCACTTTTCGTTTTCAGTTTGAATTCAAAATTAGAAAATTAGAGGCTAAATTACAAAAGAATTCGTTTCATTTTCATTTAATCATCTTGTTCGTTTATCGTTTTTCTTTTCGTTTTGATTTACTTCGGACAATAAGATTTAAAAAGAATCCGACTCTTTATGAGTTGCTGTTTTTTCAAAACAGGTGTTTTTAAAAATAAAATCGTAATGCGAAGGTTGCCGAGTGGTCAAAGGCGGCAGGTTCAGGGCCTGTTCATGTAGATGTTCGTGGGTTCGACTCCCATCCTTCGCATTCTAAAACAGAGGTAAAGTAGCTCTTGACTAAAGTTTAAGCACAGGGATTAAATGTCCCTGTGCTATTTTAATTAAAGTGAGTTCTGTGATAAATATTTAATATCTATGTCTTTTATTTTTTCATCTGTGGCTCTAATTGCCTGTATCAATTCAAATCTTTTCCAACCAATAAATCCTGATAATGAGTCTACTTCATTTTTTAGTTGGTTCTAATTTGCTTTATTCTCATCTCGGATATAATGTCTGTAGGTCTCTTCAAACTTGTCAAAATACCTATCAAATATTTCGTCATAAATAAAGACTATTTCTAAACTCTTCAATTTCTGGTACAAGTTTTTCTAATCTCTCAAAGCAATTTTCTTCGTCTTTTATTTTTGCATAAAATGATAGTGCGTTTTTTACCATTTTACCTATCTCATGTGTTTCATGACCAACATCATGTATCCAACTGCTAAGTGGCTCATAAAATGTTTTTAATCTCTCTTTATTTTCTCTTTTTACTTCAATTAATTCTGCTCGTTCATCTTTTAACAAGTTCTTTGAATTTATGATCGCGGTTTTTCTATTATATAATACGGTGATAGCTGCAACTAAAACCATAAGGAAACTTACAAAAACAATTTCACTTTCCATAATTTTACTAAAGATATGCTCATATGAAATTATAAAAAGAGCTAAGATAAACACTCCAGACCCAATTAAGTTAAATGCATTTGAAAAACTGGTAGCGAATTCATTGATCGTTGTCAGAATATCAATATCTTTTGACAATAGTTCATACTTTTTCTTTTTACGAATTTGAAAGCGTATATTCTTAGAAATAATGTCTAAAGCCATTAAAACGATCCAGAGTATCAAAAACACAACTAGTATCGTCGGGCTCACTTTTAAAAAGCCTTCATCTACAATTAAGATCGAAAAGAATCCAACTGTTATAATAATTGTAATGAATCCTACTAATAAAAATAGTAGATTTAGAAATGTTAATTTTAAATTTTCTTTATATCTTTTTTAATAGTTTCTTCATTTAAATTGTAGTATTTTTCTAAATCCCATTCAATTTTAAAAAAATCCAATTTATCACCTATGCTTTAGTGTTTATATTTTTAAATTTTAATGATGTAAGGAAGTACTATGTCAAATTAGATGGATCTAGCATTTATTTGTCTGACTTCTCAATTTTATTCATTGAATCATCGGCTCATAAGTATACTTTTTCGAAAATCCTGATAATTTGCTGATCGTTTCAATCAATTCATCGCAATATGTCTCATAATCCTGTTTCTCATCCGCATTCGGGTTCATTGTGTACCCCCGAACCGCGCCGTTAATCATAATTGCAAGAAACGCCGGGTTTGTTTCGGGAAATCCGCCTTTTCTTTGAACGGCTTCAATAATTCTTTCCAAGAGGTCTGTTTCATCCGTTCCGAATGTTTTATAATAGGGAATTTTGTTTTCATCGCGTCCGTTGTAAATAATTTCCATCATTGCGTCATTTTCCCTCTTGAATTCTTCCGAATATGTCAAATACGCGCGGATGTAAATGTAGAGCATTTCTAAAGGCGTTTGCGCTTTGGCAACTTTTTCATGAACATAATCTTCCTGCTTTTGAAGCAAAACGCGAAGTAATTTCTCAATCAGCTCATTTTTTGTCGGGAAATAATAGGAGATCAAAGCGGCGCTGATGTCAGCTTGTTTTGCAATTTTAGCCAAGCTTGCGCTGAGATAGCCGACATCGTTGAGCGTTAAAATGGCAGCGTCTAAAATCTGTTCTTTACGAAGATCTGCAATGATTGAGTTTTGCGATGCTCTTCTCTCTCCGGGCGGCACAAAGTGGCGACCCGGACTTTCTCCGGGCGGCGCGAAACGGCGAGCTGTACTCTTATTTGCTCCGACTGCTTTATTGTTTAAATCAACCGATTGGCTCATTTCTTCAAAATTTTCCTGATTTTCACTGTTCATCCGTTTTCTCTCCTTTTTTGCCCCTATTGCATTCGTTTTTTAATTTTTTGAATAATTGTTTAACATTTTGATGTTATAGTAAATTTATTAAATGAATGTTAAATTATTTAAATATACGTTCAATTTTTTTAAGAATTCGTTTTGTCCGCAAAAATTAATTAAACATGAGGAACATTTTACAGACAAGGATTTTTAATTCCAAGAATTTTATTTACATTTTTATATGTTTGAAAATCATTTGATATCATCTCGGTCGATTGTGATAATTATGAAACATCATTTCCGTCAATTTCTCCGCGCGCAGCGCGACAGCTTAACGCAGGCAGAGGTTACGGAGAAAAGCAAAATGATTACGGATGCACTGATTCATTCCGATCTGTTTGAAAAAAGCGGTTCATTGTTTGCTTATCTGGATGTCCGAAATGAAGTTCAGACAAAGCCGCTGATTGAATATTGCTTCAAAATCGGAAAGCCTGTTTTTGTTCCGGTGACTCGCAATCGGGATATGTTTTTTGCGCCGCTTCATGATTTCTCGGATCTGGTTGTTGCCGAATATGGCATTTCAGAGCCGGCGCACCCGATTTCGGCCGAACCTGATGAAAACGCCCTTTTTATTATTCCAGGTGTCGGATTCGATGAACGCGGCAACCGCATCGGATATGGCGCCGGCTTTTACGACAAATACTTACATTGCCGCAGCTATATGCATCTGATCGGAGTCTGCTTTGAAATTCAAATGACAGATGAGCTTCCAAAGGAAGAAACGGATGTTCAAATGAACTCTGTTTTGACAGAAAAAAGATGGCTGATTGTCGAAAAAAAGCATCGGTAATCCGGCTGTAAAACTTTTAAAAATCGACCGCATGTAATACATTATATCTCTTGTATTATCCTTGTTTTCCTTTCTTTTTAAGACGGCAAAATGCCCTAAAATACCTCTGTTTCGAATCGAGAATCTATCAAAAATATCGGGCTGTTCGTTCTCATTTTTTTGCAATAAATTTATATACTATCGAGAATTAATATAGCTTTACACATAGTAACGTTTAGCATATCATAGATGTTTTAAATTCATTTATTAAAATGATATTTCGACATTTTTCATATGCTAAGTTTTGCTTAATTCGGGTTGCCATTGACGTTATTCGCATCAATTGATGCCGCAGCCAAAAATGTCATGCTTTCATAATAATGCCACACTTAAAATGCCGGTCTTTTTCGGATTGACAGTATTTTAGGATGAAAGTAAAATGAAAATAATCTAAAAACGTACATAATTCACACAAAATCGTACAATTCAAAGAGGTTTTCGTATATGCAGTCCATCATTCAAGAAGCATTAAAATACACAGAACAGGAAAAATCCGTCTCAAGCACTGACGGCGACGGCAGCTTTGATGATTTCGGTCAGCCCCGAATCGTCATTGTCGGCTGCGGCGGTGCCGGTAACAACACAATTAAGCGTCTTTACAACATGGGTGTTGAAAACGCTGAAACCATTTGTATTAATACTGACAAGCAGGATCTTGACAGAACCCGCGCTGACAAAAAAATCTTGATTGGTAAGACCCTCACAAGAGGCCTCGGAGCAGGCGGTTACCCCGAAATCGGCAGAAAAGCGGCCGAACTCGCCCGCGGAACGCTCGAATCTGTTTTAAAAGACGCTGACCTCGTTTTCGTTACAGCCGGCATGGGCGGCGGAACAGGTACAGGTGTCGCGCCTGTCGTTGCGGAAGTTGCGAAAGAACAGGGCGCAATCGTTATCGGTATGGTCTCAACTCCCTTCAAAGTTGAAGGATCCCGTTCCCAGAAAGCGCAGGAAGGTATTGAAGCGTTGAAGAAAGCAGCCGACACAGTCGTTATTTTGGACAACCAGAGACTTTTGGCTCACGTCCCCAACCTTCCGATTGACCAAGCTCTCTCCGTTATGGACCAGCTCATCGCCGAAACCGTGAAAGGCATTACCGAAACAATTACAGACTACTCACTCATCAACCTTGACTACGCCGACGTCCGCGCCACAATG
>JAIRKA010000063.1 GCA_031260345.1 Methanosarcinales archaeon | reverse complement strand
GTGTACGACTCGATGACCCACCGCATGGATTTCGTCCATAGATTTTAAGACGCCGTGATTGACGTCCAGCAGCGCGTCCAACACAATCTTAACCGCCGCTTCGTGGTCGGGCATGGATAAGTTGGCTTCATAGACTTGATCGCCGCGCTCATGCTTCAAAAAGCCGTCGATGCCGATGCGTTCGCACAAGCCCTTGACCAGCAAGGTTTCTGTTTCCATGTTCAACAATTGGTACTTAAGCGACGAGCTGCCGCAGTTTAAAACTAAAACATTCATATTCGCATTCCTTCTTCGTTGATGTTTTCACGTATAATAATCACGTACTTATCATGCATTTGTATTTCACGGATTTTCGTGTATTTACCGCACATTTATTTAGTGGCCTGTACCGCCGTAATCGCCACTACGCCGACAATATCCTCAGCGGTGCAGCCGCGGGAAAGGTCGTTGATGGGTTTTGCGATGCCTTGAGTGATGGGGCCGTAGGCTTCCGCCTTTGCCAATCGTTCGACCAGTTTGTAGCCGATATTGCCGGAATCCAAATCCGGGAAGACCAACACATTGGCTTTGCCGGCAACAGGGCTGTCCGGTGCTTTTTGCTTACCGATTTCAGGAACAATTGCGGCATCGAGTTGTAATTCCCCGTCCATCAAGATGTTCGGCGCTTCTTCTTTCGCCAAACGCACGGCTTCCAATACCTTATCCACATCCGGATGCTTTGCACTGCCTTTAGAGGAGTGAGAAAGGAAAGCCACTTTGGGTTCTGCTTCCACCAATAATTCGAAAGAGGCCGCTGCACTTTGGGCGATGGCTGCCAATTCTTCTGCATTCGGATTTTGAACCAAGCCGCTGTCAGAGAAAATGAAAACGCCCTTTTCGCCGTAGGAGCAATCGGGAACAACCATGACGAAGAAACTGGACACCAATTTGATTCCGGGCGCGGTTTTAATAATTTGTAAACTGGCGCGAAGCACGTTTGCCGTTGAATTCACCGCGCCGGCAACCATACCGTCAGCAATGCCTTCTTTGACCAGCATACAGCCCAAATACAATCCGTCCTTTTGGAGTAAATCGGCGGCGTCCTCAAGGGTCATGCCCTTTTCTTTGCGCAGGTCAGCCAGTTTGGCGGAAAGTGCGCTCATTTCGGCATAATTTCTCGGGTCAATGAATGTCGCCTTGGAAATGTCGAGCCCGTCCGCTTTGGCGAGGATGTCGTCGCGGTTGCCGATTAAAATGATTTTTGCGATGCCTTCGCGTAAAATGGTGTCAGCGGCCTTCAGTGTACGCATGTCGCCGGTTTCAGGCAGCACAATCGTCTTGCCCGCCGCTTTTGCGCGTTGTTTAATGCTTTCCAAAAAATTCATGATATTTTCTCCTCCTCAGTATCGTAAATCTCAGTATAAGTAAAATTTATTGTATGTGCTCTAAAGTACACGCCGCGATTTGGAATAGCGTTCGGATTGACAGATATAAAAAAATGGTTTAGCCGATTTAATTGCATGAGGAATGTAAATTTCGTTTTTGACCGGTCCGCAGGAACGGTCAACTTGAAGCGTAGCTTCAAGGGGGTTGTTTTCGTTTTTCTGATATTGTTCGTTTTTTCCTGTGCGACAATATCTTGTCACATTACGTCTCTGTCAGCCGCAAATGCGCGGACCGTATCAAATCTGTAACGAATGTATATGCAAATCATTCTCTCTTATATAAACATAATTCACGGAAATGCCGCGGAATGGTAAATGTGATTGAGGAGGATAGTTTTTCCCCTCCAATGCATAGATTCATAAATATATAATTCATTAATCAATTGTCGTTTGCATTATTATATTTTATATTTCTATTTTATTTTGCTTTATTTGTGTTTTGTTATACGATAAAGGAGACTTCAAATGGAAACTTTAGATGCGCTTATTACAAGAAAATCCGTCCGCAAATACAAAAAAGAACAGATTAAAGACGCAGAACTGGAAATAATCCTCGCAGCCGGCGGCGTTGCTCCGATCGGCATGGGCGATTACGCTTCCATTCATTTAACTGTGATCCAAAACCCTGAAATTTTGGAAAGGATTTCCTCCGATGTCAAAGCCGCCGCTCCCGGTATGAAAGTCGATGACCCGATTTTCGGCGCACCGACTTTGATTATCGTTTCATCCCGCCCGAATGAAAGAATTCCGGCGATTGGCGGCTTCAATGTCAGCTGCATTATTCAAAATATGATGATTGCGGCAACGGATATCGGTGTCGGAAGTGTTTTTATGCTCTCTACAATGATGGCATTTACTGATCCGCTGTTGGTTTCCAAATTGAAAATCCCATCCGGATTTAAACCGCTTGCGGCCGCCGCGTTCGGCTATTCGGATGAGCCGGCAGCCCTTAAAGAATTGAAAAACACGTTTGAAACAACATACTTGCGCTGAAAACAAAAAAGGAGAATATTTATGACAATTACGGAAGCAACGACAGAAACCTGGGATTCACTCATCTCAAACAAAGAAAAGCCTGTTATGACAATGTTTTATATGGAATCATGCCCGCACTGTGCAAGAATGAAACCCGTCTTTGCCGAACTTGATCAAAAATACGGCGGCAAGGTTTCATTTGTTCAAATCAATGCGATGAATCATATGGGCATCACCAAAAGATACGGAATTACTGCAGCGCCCGGATTTAAAATCTTTAAAGACGGCAAGCTGCTCAACGGCGATAATGCCGCCATGAAACCCGAGCAGCTGGAACAAATGGCGAAAGATTTGGCAAGCGGAGAATTGTAAAAAATGTTCGGCTCCGCCGCGCGCGAGCCGCACCAATTTATAAAAAATAAAATGAAAAGGGAATCTCGACTTTTCAAAAAAAAAGAGATTATTCCGGAATCGGCGGCAAATAATCTCTTTTGAAATTATATCCTTTGAAATCGTTTTGTCTTTTCAGCTTGCCGTCGGCGTGAAGTTTTCCAAGCATCTCGACGACGGAATACGCGGCGCGCGTGACACCCATACTTCTTCTGTCCGTATCCGTTCCCGCAATGTAAAGGTTTTCAATCGGCGAACGAATATCGGCGAATTCACCGCGGATGGTAATCGCGGCTTTTTCGGGCGTCGTAATTTGGTCATGGCGCATCACGACATGCTTTTCGATTTTCGGCATGATTTCAAAAAGCTGATTGTAGGCGTCATCGATTTTTGCTGCAACGTCTTTTTGCTGCGGAATGAACGCGAATCCGACAGATTGGCAGCCTTCCGGCGCTAAATTCGGATCGTAATTGCTGATCGGACCACCCCAGTAAGGCATTTCTTTATACCAGACTTCCGACCCGATATAATCAAATTCGGGACGCATTTCATCAAGGCCGAGCCAAACGCTTAAGCTGACGGAGTGGTCGATTTTTTTCAGCCGATTCACATATTTGGCAGGCAGCTCCATCATTTGGGGCAAAGCGCTTGCAAATCCTGTATGAATAATGAGGTTGGCGTAATATTCGCCGTCTGCCGTTTCAACGCCGATCGCTCTGTCTTTTTCCTTATCGGAATCGAATTCGGTTAAAATCTTTTGAACTTGCGTATCTGTTTGGATTTCAACAAGCGCAGGCATGGAGCGAAGTGTGCAGTCGGTCACTGCCTGAATGCCGCCGATCGGATAACCCTGCGTTGAAAAGCTGCCTTTATGTGTCAGCGTTTTCTTTACCGCGGCAAAAACGGAGTCGTTGTTTTCGGCGGATTGAGCGGCTTTTTTGGCCTTTTTCTTCTTTCCTTTACCCTTTTCATCATTTTTTCTGTCTTTTTTATCAGCTTTGCCTTTGACGATCGCTTTATATTCCTCAGGCGTCAATTTGTTCTTCTCTTTGGCAACGCCTGCGCCCGCCGCCATTCTCTGAACAGACGTTTCTTTCATGCCGCGCCCGGACATGAACATGGAAAACGTATCGGCAAAACCGAGTGTTTCGGGCCCGAGTCCTTCGGGCAGACATTCATAAACAGAACGGTTTGAAAAGTCTTCGCCGCGGCTGACTTTAAGCATAAACGAACCGATTGTTTTGGCCAGCTTCATACGGTCTTTTACAGGCAGGTAATCGAAAAGCAGGAAATCGCGGACATTTGTCGGGCAGCGCATCAATGACGCGTCAGGCGTTCGAATGTAATAATTGCCGTACGGCTTAAACTCCGGCACGACATCATAATACTGATTCATGAGAAGCGGCAGAGGTCCGGTTCCGCGAAGCGCCGTAATCGCGTGCGGACCGGTGTCAACCGTGAAACCGTCCACTTGGTAGCTGCGGCAGTTGCCGCCGACGACTTCGTCTTTTTCAAGAACAAGAACACGATTGCCGTGTTTTGAAAGCGTAAGCGCAGACATCAAACCGCTGATGCCGCCGCCGATAACAATAACGTCATAACCTTCGTTTTGCATAATTGATACGTCCGATATTATAAAAAAAATACAATTATGTGAGTCCGTCAAAGAATAAAAATATAGCAGTCCAAAACACTCTGATGCTTCTTAATTATCATCCGATTTTTTAAAGGATAAAATGAATAATTTTATTATCATGAAGGATGTAATTAGTAACTTCAAAATTCATGAATAAAATAATGAAATAAATATAATATGATGCGCAATCGAATATATGCTTGCGCCGAAAAACAAAAGGTTATGATATAATGGCTTCCGAAACTTTAGACGTCGTTGAACTGCTCTTGACTGCTGAAATTTACAACAGTCAGAATGAGTTAATTGTCAATGACCTTCCTTCTAAAATCCGCCGCGCTCTTTGGGATTCAAAAACCAGAAACGTGGCCAAACCGATTAAACCCAATAAAACGATGATTCGAAACATGTTCAGCATTGAAGATGTCGAAAATGCGCTCAAAGTCAACGGAAAGCCGTTCGCGTACGCGGCTGTTGATACTTACAGCGGAAGCGTCCGCATCACTGAAGGCAGCCTGGATTCCGCAGCCGAATGGTTTAAAAAGCAGGAAGGTGCCCGCGACAGGATTTTTGAAAATCCCGTTTTAGCTTATTATTACGGCAGTGTTGCCGAAGAAAAAGACAGCAATATCTGCTATCAAGAGGTTGCGTCCAAAAATCCGCCGAAAGAAGCTTCCAGAGAGTGGATTGAATCTATTATTGAGGAGCTTTCGGAAGACAAAGGAAACGGCCGCGAATGGCTGAAACTCGCTTACATTAAAGCACCCGAAGAAGTCCGCGAATCGATGGATGAGCTGATTTTAACGGAGCGACAGAAAGACGAGCTTCAAAAAATTGAATTGGCAATTAAAAATAAAGAGCACTTCAAAAATATCGGTCTTTACGATATCGGCAAAGTTCTTTTCGTCGGCCCGCCCGGCACGGGAAAAACATCTTTTGCCCGCGCCCTCTCTAAAAAATTGTCGATTCCGATTGTGGAAGTTCACCTTTCCATGATTACCGATCAGTATCTCGGTGAAACATCGAAAAACATTGACCGTGTTTTTGCGCTTGCCAAGAAATTCGATCCCTGCATCATGTTTATTGATGAGTTCGACTACATCGCGACATCCAGAACCGCAAGTGATGAACACTCTGCAATCAAACAAGCAGTCAACACTCTTTTGAAAGCCATCGACAACACGAGTCTTGTTGAAGACGGCGTTCTTTTAATCGCGGCGACTAACCACACGAGAAAATTAGATGAAGCCGTTTGGCGCCGCTTTGACGAAATCGTTGATTTTGAGCGCCCGACGCTTGAAATGAGAAAAGACATTCTGGACACGATTTTAAGAAGAATCGAAGGCGACATTGACACCGCATCCATCGCAAAAAAGACGGAGGAGTACACCGGCTCTGATTTGAGAATGGTAGTCCGCGAGGCTGTTTTATCTGCGCTTCTTGACAAAAGGTACAATTTGGTTCAAGAAGATCTGGAAAGCGCGGTGAAGTCTTTTGATCGAAGATCCGGCTTAAAAATGACGGCGTTTATTCAAGAATAAACCCGTCGTTTGTTTTTCTTTTTTATTTGTTCAAATCTCAACTGTGTGTTTTAATTGATTTATTTGAAAAATTGCCTGGCTCGCGCGCGGCGGAGCCGCAAAAATCGCGAAGCGATTTTTCAACTCAAACCGCCCTCCCCCTGCAAACTCAAACATCCCTCCAATCGACGGCGTTAGCCATAAAAAATCGCGAAGCGATTTTTCAGCAAACACCTCCCTCCCCCTGCCCATGAAAAATTGTGAGCGAAGCGAACAATTTTTTTGCACAAAGTTTTTACATATCCTTTTCGTTCTTTTCTGCTATGGAATCTTTTAAACAGAACGCCGTCGTTTTCGATTGTGCCGGAACTCTCGTTGAAATGTACAGGGTAACGAAAGACTTGGAAACCGGAAAAATCCTTCTCGATGCCGACAACTTAAAACTTGTTTCCGAATCAGAAAGCAGAGGCCTTATTATTATGGATGCTCCGCTTGACTTGGTTCAGCAGCAGCCTCCCGAAAGATTGCTGTCGGACTTTTTAAGAAAAGAAAAAATTCCGTTCGGCGTGGCTTACGCGTCGGCAGGGTTTAACGGCGGTGACATTTCACGCATTCTTTTGGATGACCAAACAACAATGGCCGAATTTTTGGAAACAAATAAAGAGGCGACAGCTCTTTTTGATGACATTATTTATGAGGTGTTCGGATTTATCGCCGATTCAAAGAAAGATAAAATTACACATATCATGAGCACGGGCGGCAAGCTTTTTGAGAATGCTAAAGATGTCATAGAAGCCGCCAAAGAAAACTGCGACATTTTTATCGCATCGGGAGACGACTACGCAAACTTGCACCGCGTTGCCGACAAACTCGGCATTGCAAAAGAAAATGTTATCGGCCTCTGCAATGATACAAAAAAGCAGGAAATTGTATTCGATCTTCAAAGCCATTACCCGAAAGTCATCATGATCGGCGACGGTCTTAACGACATGCTGGCGCTTCAGGCCGCCGATTTCGGTATTTTGATCAGCCGCCATAATTATCACACGCCCGATGACCTCAAAGACGCGGCGGATGAGATTGTCGATGATTTGGGAGAATGTACCTCCATTTTACAATCATATATATTAGAATGACTTATAAAATACGATACATTATAAATGAATTAGAATTCAAGCAATGAAATAAAATTATCGGATAATTCATATAGAACAAAATTATTATTTAACCATAAAATCATTCATAGGCAATCGGTAATCATAAAGTCATTCACCGAATAATCAAGCCATCTGTAATGTTTATAAATTAAAGAATCTAACAATATCTTAAATTTCCGGTAGATAATCTGTAAAAACAAAGATTGCCTTTTTCAATATTGAAAAAGGCAGCAGTTTGAAAAATTTGAAAAACTCAATAGGAAAAAGAAGTTTTCAAACAGCATTCAAATGACAGATGAATAAGGAAAGAGAGTTGGGAATTATGTCTGCTTTCATTGAAGTAAAAAACCTGTCTGTTGATTTTGACGGCAAATTCGTATTACAAGACGTGAATTTAACGATCGGAGAAGGAGAAGTTATCGGCATTCTCGGAAAGAGCGGCGCCGGAAAAACAATTTTGATGCACGTTTTGAGAGGAACGGAGAAACTTGGAAACGTAACAGGGCAGGTACTGTACAATGTTGCCAGATGTGAATGCTGCGGGCACGTTGAATTCCCAAGTAAGGTCGGCAAGAAATGCAATTGCGGCTGCGACGAAAAATATAAGCCGTTCACAATTGATTTTGTGTCCTCGGGTCTTTTCGATGAAGACAGAAAAGATGTTACAAAACGCATCTCGATTATGATTCAGAGAACGTTTGCGCTTTACGGCGATGACAGCGTTCTCACAAACATTTTAAACGCGCTGAACGAAGTCGGCTACAAAGGAACCGACACGATCAAAAAAGCGGCGGATTTGCTTGAAGAAGTGAACGTTTCCCACCGCATGCTTCACATTGCCCGCGAACTTTCCGGCGGTGAAAAACAGCGCGTCGTTTTAGCGCGCCAGCTTGTCAAAGAGCCGCTGCTTCTGCTTGCGGATGAACCGACGGGAACGCTTGACCCGATGAACGCTGATTTGGTTCACAAAATTCTTACAAAAGCCGTTGAAACGCGCGGCATGACAATGGTTATTACATCCCACTGGCCGGGCGTCATCTTGGAGCTCGCGCACAAAGCGATTTTGCTGGACGAAGGAAAAGTTATCGGTATCGGTGAGCCTAAGAAAATCGTTGACCAATTCATGGAAGGATACACGGGAATCGTTACAGAAAAGCCGACAGAATTCGGCGAGCCGATTATTAAAGTCAAAAATTTGACAAAAAAATACGTGTCCGTTGACCGCGGTGTTGTCCGCGCCGTTGATGACATCTCAATTGAA
>JAIRKA010000032.1 GCA_031260345.1 Methanosarcinales archaeon | reverse complement strand
GAATTAGCTCAATATGCCAAAGATAAAGGCATGCGCGCCGTGATTTCAACAAACGGGACGCTCATCACGAAAGAAAAAGCGCGCCAGTTAAAGGAAGTCGGACTTTCTTATGTCGGCATTTCATTTGACGGCATGCATGAGGTCAACGACCAGTTCAGACGCCACGAAGGCGCTTTTGATAAAGCTGTTCAGGGTCTTAGAAACTGCCAGGAAGAAGGCATTAAAGTCGGCCTTCGCTTTACAATTAATAAACATAATGTCAATGAAATCCCCGCGATTTTTGGCTTCCTGGAGCGCGAAAATATCCCGCGTATTTGTTTTTATCACTTGGTTTACGCCGGCCGTGGCAGTAAAATGGTTGAAGAAGACTTAACGCATGAAGAAACAAGAAAAGTCGTTGATCTGATTATGGATAAAACAGCCGAGCTTCACGCAAAAGGGTTTCCTGCTGAAGTTTTAACGGTTGACAATCACTGCGATGCGCCTTACATTTATATGCGCCTCTTAAAAGAAAATCCGGAGCGCGCTGCCGAAGTCTATGAACTTTTGGAAATGAATCAAGGCAACTCAACAGGCATTGGAATCGGCTGCGTTTCTTGGAACGGTGATGTTCATCCTGATCAGTTTTGGCGCCATTATTCATTCGGAAACATTCGCGAGAGAAAGTTTTCTGAAATTTGGACTGACACAAGTGATCCGTTAATGGCCGGACTCAAAAACCGCAAAGACATGCTTCGTGCAAACGCGCCCAGATGCGCCCGCTGCCAATGGCTGGATGTCTGCAACGGCAATTTCCGCGTCAGAGCTGAAGCGACGACCGGAAATGTTTGGGCCGATGATCCGGCTTGCTATTTCACGGAAGAAGAAATTACAAAAGAACAGGAATCGGAAGCCTGAATAAATAGGCTTCTTCCTTTATTTGCCTATGATTGTTTATATATAAATGTAAACTGATCAGAGCAAATATTTTTGTTTTAAACTCTCATTTAATGATTGTTCATTAATAAACATCATATATCGGTTTTAATAATCATTCAGCAGGGGTCGCCCAGCTTGGTCAAAGGCGCAGGGCTTAGGACCCTGTTCTGTAGAGATTCGCGGGTTCAAATCCCGTCCCCTGCATAAGTATTATTTTTATACATTTACATAAACTGATTTTAGAGCAAATATTGGCGCTTTTTAGATGGCATCCCATCGTGCGGAAAAACTTCCATTTATGACTTCTGTTTTTAACTGTCATTCAATAATTGTTCATGAATAAACGTTATATATTTGTTTTAATAATCATTCCGCAGGGGTTGCCAAGCCGAGTCAAAGGCGCAGGGCTTAGGACCCCTGTTTCTGTAGAGATCCGCGGGTTTAAATCCCATCCCCGGCATTAGTGTAATTTTTGCATAAATACAATTCAAAAAATCTGTTGTGTACGGATTTTTCATATAAAAATAGAATAGGATTAATTTTTAAAAGGAGAGCTTTCGATGTCAAAATTGAATTTGCATGCACCTGATGTTGCTGTATTGAGATTTGTTAATGATTTGAATCTGCGTGCACCTGATGTTACCGTAACTGATAGTCAAGTTGCGCTGAACTACCTCAAAGAAGGCAATCTGAGATTTGTTAATGATATACCTATGCCGAGAAATACAAACAAAGCAGATATGGAAATTACAAAGAACGGGCAGAAGCCTTTCGCTGTCATTCTTACATGCGCGGACTCTCGTGTGTCTCCCGAAATTTATTTTGATCAGAAAATGGGCGACATCTTCGTTTTGAGAAACGCCGGAAACGTTGCAGACCCCTCTGTCATCGGCTCAATTGAGTTTGCGGTCGGAGCCTTGGGCGCACCCCTGATTGTTGTGGTCGGACACAGCAAGTGCGGTGCGGTCTATAGCGCTTACAGCGGAAAGAAAGACTTCTGGCCGGCACTTCAAAACGTGCTTGACGGCATCAGAGAAAACGTGAAAGACAGCCCGAACGCAGAGCAGGGCATGCTCCACAACGTCTGCTGCCAAGTGGATAAAATCAAGGCCAACGCAGTCGTAATGGAAAAAGGTGCCACCGTTATCGGTGCCGACTATGACCTTGAGACCGGAGAAGTGCGCTTCCACGAAGGCTGCTAAGTTTGTATCTCATTCTAATAAGTAATCGGGAATATTTGTTTCCGATTTCGTTTTTATTTTAATATTTCATTTTTTGGTCGGCCCGAAGGGACAATCAAATTTTGAAAATTGATGATCTTATACATAAATGTTTAATTCAAATAAAATTAACTAAAAAAGAGTAAGTGTTTAAAGTGAAATAAATTTTAATCACCGGTTGGCAAATCCATCTCTTTCATTTCTTTATCCAACTCTTTTTCAACTCTCTCGATAATTGTTTTAAGTACTTTTATTCGGGCGTAATATTTGTCATTTGCTTCAACAATGATCCAAGGCGCGTCTTTTGTATCTGTTTTTAAAATCATTTCATTAACGGCATTATAATATTGATCCCATTCTTTGCGGTTGCGCCAATCTTCTTCCGTTAATTTCCATTGCTTCAGCGGATTTAAAGAACGGGCGGTGAATCGTTCATACTGTTTTTCTTTGCTGATGTGCATCCAGAATTTTATAACAATCATACCATCACTTGTCATCGCTTTTTCAAAGTGGTTGATTTCATCATAAGCACGCGACCACTCTTCTTCGGTACTGAAATTTTCAACCCGTTCAACCATGACGCGGCCGTACCAGCTTCTGTCATAAATGGAAGTTTTTCCGCATGGTGGGATACCGTCCAAAAAGCGCCACAGATAATGATATTTATGGTCAACGTCTGTTGGCGTTCCGATCGGAATAACACGATAATAACGCGGATTCATCGCTTGAACAATGCGCTTGATGCTGCCGCCTTTTCCGGCCGCGTCCCAACCTTCAAAAACCAAAACCATGGGCTTTTTGTTCATATACAACGAATAGTGCGCAAAAGAAAGTTTCTTCTGATACTTTTTCAACTTCTTTTCGTATTCCTTTTTTGTATATGATTTTGAAAAATCAACAGAATCCAGCGGGCCTTCGACGATGGAATTTTGAATTTTATCTTTTTTGTCAATTTTTACTTCAGCTTCGTGAATTTTTTGCAGCTGTTTTGACTTGGCATCAAAAATGATTTGTTTCATTTGATCGATGATGATTTTCATTGTAGCGGCCGTTGTTTCATCAATATTTTTGCCTACAAAATATAAATTCCAGGGTGCATAATCAGTATCGGTTTGATCCAAAATCTCTTTGACAACGCTGATATTTTTTTTGTACATTTTTTCTGTTGATCTTTTATCGTTATAGTAAGGAATGATTTTTTCCCAATTCTTCCGGCTTTTGGTTTGTTTTTCTTTGCGGGCGCCTAAATAAACTTTTATGAAACGTGTGCCGTTATCAAAAAGAGTTTTTTCAAAATTGTTAATTGCTTTGACAAGGCGCGTAAATTGAGGTGTATTGATGATTTCTTTATCAGCCGGTTCCATTAAAACAGTTTCTAAATCCGTTTTGTTTTTCAGGTTTGAGCAGCCGAATTTGGAGTCGCCCGGCAGTCGTTCAACTAATCCGCGCATATACCAGCTGCGATCAAAAACAGCGATTTTTCCTTTCGGCGGAATTTTACGGCTGAAACGAAAAATAAACGGCATTTTGTTTTCTTCAGTTGTCGGCGTACTTGTAAAATGAAAGTCAAAACCGCGAGAGTCAAGCGGTAAAAGCTGGCGGTTTATGATTTCTCCGATACAGACATCATACCAACCTTCAAAGACGATGATCAAAGGAATTTCAAGTTCTCTTGCTTCTCTTTGTAAAATGCCGAGCTCTTCGCTGTATCCTTTGATTAACTTTAAA
>JAIRKA010000025.1 GCA_031260345.1 Methanosarcinales archaeon | reverse complement strand
TTTCTTGTGTTTCTTCAGGTTCGTCCGGATAAACTTCAGAAACATAACGCATCACCGCCTTTTCTAAGTCGCCTTTCAAGATATCCGCGCCGACATGATGCGTAACAGGCCTTCTGGATCCGAATCTTTGAATGCCGAAGAAGTTCGGAACGCCGCCGGCCTTTTTAATCTCAGCCGTTGTTTTTTCGGCGGCGGCCAAAGCTTCACTTTCCGTTAAATCTATGTTTCGAATGACGATTTGAAATGCGTTGCCTTCCAAGTCGCCGAGGCCGATCGGCTGTTGGGACCGTCCGAGAATACGGACAGAAACATCTTTTAAATGTACGTTTTCGACCTGTTCTTTCGTCACGTCATAAAGGCTCATTTTTTGAACCGTCACCGCTCTTTTGTCTTTCGTTCCCGCATAAGTAATTCTTTTGTGACTGATTCCGAGAGCGCTTGAATACGCTTTTAAAAAGTGATTCGTGTCCCAATTTTCTTTTGTCACTTCAACCATCAGATACTTACGGTTTTTGTCAATCACATCATTCTCTTCGTAAGGATAATTCGAAATTTCTTGAACAATGAAATCCGCTGGCCTGTATCTCAAAATGCCGTCAACGCCGGGCGTCGCTGTCGAATAAAGATTAATTCCGATTTCTTTTTCAAGCTCAGGTACTTGAATGTCGGATGATTGAATGTCAGTCATAGTCATTTCCATAAAATTGTAATTGGGGGCCGCTTCAAACTTTTACTTTTTAAAAAATTCAGCCTGTTTAAAGCATTTTTAAATGCCCTGTGATTTTATCGATTTTCTCTTCCTGCGCGGGACCGATTCCGAGAACCGTAATTGTTCCCTGCGCAATTTCCGTCCTGCCCGCATCCGTAATCAATGCCGTCGGCAACCCTTCGCGTCTGGCTTTTTCCTTGAGTTCAAAGAGTTCCTGCACATTCGCGGCTTTCAAAACGACTTTTTTCTGCCCGCCGGCTTTCCAGGCGTCCAACTCTCTTTTGTCCGCCCACTCCGCCGCAGACACCGCCGCGTGCGCGACCTGCACCGCAAGCTTTCCTGGAGAGAGCTTCAAATCCGTCCGCATGACAATGCATTGCTTATATTCACCCATAATTCTTCCTCGCGGTTACACAGACATACTTTTCATTTAACCGTTTGTATTCGGAAACGATTTTAAAATTTCCTTCAAAAAAATCCAAACGTTTTCGGTTGCCTCTAAATTCAGCGTTTCATCAGGCGTGTGCGCGGCCTTAATATCGGGACCGATTGAAATCATTTTCATTTCCGGGAACATTCTGTGAAAAACGCCGCATTCTAAACCGGCATGAAGTGCCGTCACTTTCGCTTCTTTTCCGAATGTTTTGCCGTAAATATCGGCGCACGTCTTCAGGAAATCAGAATTGAAATCCGGCTCCCATGGCAAATAGGTATGCGCAATTTCAAAATAAAAATGATGCTTTTCGGCCAGCTCTATCAATTCTTTCATTTTCTCTTTCAGTTTGATTTCGTTTCCTGAACGAAGCTTGATAATAATTTCCAATTCACGCCTTGATTTTTCTGTATAAATATCCAAATCGGATGCGTCAGCTTCCTCCTCCGTTCCTTTAAAGTACTCCAAACTTGATTCAGTTTGAATAGACGCCAAATTTCCGGAAACCAAGACTAAATCGGGAATAAACGAAGACATTTCAAAAACGCCATCCGGAACGCTTTTCAAAAAATCCATACTTCGCCTTGTATTTCTAACCGAGAACGATTTTAATTTCGAGTTGTTTTCTTTAAAATCAAGAACGGAGACTTCAATCTTAAATCCGGGGTCATTAAAACCCGGATCGGATTTGATATTTTCAACGAAAGCGGCTGCCGTACTTTTCAATTCATCCAAGGAAATATTCGCAACAAAAGACAACTCGGCTCTTCTCGGAATTGTATTTGCGGCGGTTCCGCCTTTGATTGTAATCAGCTTCAGGGTATTCTGCGAATATTTTTCAAGAAGCATATCAAAAAGGAGAATTAAAAGACGGTTGGCATTTCCGCGGCCGATATGAATATCCGTTCCCGAATGGCCGCCGAGAAGTCCCGAGACAACAATATTGTAAGGCTTCAATGTTTGATCACAATCGGTCTCTTCATTCACTTTATCTTCACAAGCATCTTCGACATCAATCAATCGCTTGAATCCGATTTGTGTTCCGCCCGCGCAACCTGCGATAATAACGCCATCTGCATCAGAATCTAAGTTAATCATGAAATCGCCGGAAATAAAATCAGAATCCATTCTCTGCGCGCCCGTTAAGCCGAGTTCTTCGTCGGTTGTAAATAAAAGCTCAAGCGGCGGATGAATGATGTTTTCTGATGCTGCGATTGCCAGCATGTACGCCATTCCGGCTCCGTTGTCAGCGCCGAGCGTTGTCCCTTCCGCTGTCAAATACGGAACACCGCTTTCTTCAAAATAGCGGAGCTGTAAACCGTCGGTTTTAAAGTTGTGTGTCGATCCGGCCTCTTTTTCACAGACCATGTCGGTGTGCGCCTGCAAAACAACCGTTGGCATACCCTCCATTCCGGCGGATGCGGGAACTTTGATGACAATGTTATTAGCGTGATCGCGCTTGGTTTCAAAACCGCGCTCTTTGCCGAATTTCTCAAGCCAATCCGCAATTTGTTCTTCATTTTTGGAACATCGCGGAATGCTTGAAATTTCTTCAAAAAGAGAGAGAACCGTT
>JAIRKA010000022.1 GCA_031260345.1 Methanosarcinales archaeon | reverse complement strand
GCAACTCCTGTACCCATACCGAACACAGAAGATAAGCTTGCCGGCGTTCCCTGTTGTACTGAAGTGTGCGAGCCTTCGGGAACCAAGGATCGCTGCCGGGGGTCTCTCTTTATAATTCTAATTTTGATGGTTTTATAAAGGAAGAGCGAAAGCTGCTTTCATTTACAGATTTTTATGCATTTGTTTGTTTTTTATTTTTATTCTTCTACGTTTGTTTTATTAAATTTTAATTTTTTGTTTCAATATTTAATCCTTTCTACAAAATTAGAAAAATTTAAATATTATGTACGATAAGTATTCATTATTAAGGATTAAATTGGGGTTTGATCCTTAAAACTTAATTGGTTGTTTGGGGCAACTAAATAGGGCTACCGGACCTTAAAAGCGTCTGGAACGTGCCACAGTGCCGTAACTTGAGACAATTGTCGGCTCTTGTTTCATAACAGGGCCGGCAAAATCTGCTGCAATATTCAAATTGGAAGAAGGTGCAGCACGACAACTGAAATTTATCAAGGGCTAGCGGATGCTGTCGTTGCCGGAACACAAGAATCAGTTATTGTTGCCATTGAGAAAACATGTGAAATGTAATGGAGCGAATCAAATGACAAAAGAATACTTTACAAGAATGGGAGATGGCAGAAGAGTCACCCAAACCCGCGCTGAGATCTTTGAAGATTTAAAAGCAGGAACCGCAATCGGCGCGGATTTTGCCGGCGTTCCCGAATTGACAGCTGATGAGATTGACAAGATAGCCGAAATCATTATGGATCCGAGCATTTTTGTCAGCGTTGAGCGCGGCAAAGAGGTTGCGCTGTCAATGGATGGCGGAACAATTCGAATTGATGCTGATCAAGGCAACAGCGGATGCGGCATTCCTGCCAGCAGGCTTCTCGGACTGATGACTCATGAACGTGTTTTTTGTCAGGATACGATTGAACTTGGTCACATTGATTACAGTTTCAAGCCGGTTAAGCCGATTGTGTCGCACGAATGCCAAAATATGGAGGTGATTCAGCAAAACACAATTGTTCCGGTTTTCTACGGCGCCATGCCGAATATGGGTCTTTATTACACGCCTGACGGCCCTTATTCCAATCCATCCGATCTGATGCGTGAATTCAAAATTGAGGAAGCGTTGGAATCCATTGACAAATCCGTTGAGCATTTGACTCGGGATATGGTTTGGATTATGCAGAAGTTAATGGCATCAGGCTCAGACGGCGTCAACTTTGACACATCCGGCGCTGCCGGAGACGGCGATTTTTTGGCGACGCTTCAGGCATGTGAATTACTCCGCTCTGAATTTCCGGATATGTATATTGAAATCGGAATGGCCGGTGAATCTGTCTTGGGAATGCACGGCAGTTTAGAATACAAAGGAAAGACACTTGCCGGCCTTTGGCCGCACGAACAGGCGAAGCTTTGCGCCAAAGCCGGCAGCAATCTCTACGGTCCGGCAATCAACACCAATACCGGAAAATCTTTTGCCTGGAATCTGGCTCGTGCAGTTACCTTTACCAAAGCCGCCGTCATTGAATCTCCGATTCCCGTTCATGTAAACATGGGAATGGGTGTCGGCGGTGTTCCGATGCTTGAGACGCCTCCGATTGATGCTGTGACGCGCGCCAACAAAGCGATGGTGGAAATTGCAGGCGTTGACGGCATATAGATTGGCGCGGGTGACCCGATCGGCATGCCGATTGCTCATTCTCATGCTTCCGGTATGAAAGGACTTCGTACAGCCGGCGATTTGGTTGCAAGAATGCAGTGTTCCAAAAGCATGCGCCTTAACGATGCTAAGAAATATGTCGCTAAGAAGCTCGGCCTTGATGTTCTTCAACTGACGGATGAACATATCATGCGGGAAGTCCGCGAAGAACTCAATATTGGAATTATTACTTCCGTTACGAACAAAGCCAAAGGCCTTCCGGCAAAAGCCAATATTGAAGAACTTCTCGGTATTAAAATCAACAGCTGCGAAAAGTTGCTTCGGGAGCAGCTCCCCTAATCAAAAACAAGGGCGGTGTTTGTAAAAAATTGTTCGGCTCTGCCTCACATTTTTTGGCTTTCGGGTGGTGCGGAGCAACAAACGGTTTCCAGACGGCACGAAGCGGCGAACCGGCCTTCACCGCGCGCGAGCCGCTCCATTTTTCTTCAACTCGGAGCAAGTTGGCATAATCTGTTAAAAAATGAAAGTGAATTAAGGCCGAATTCAATAAAAAAAGCGGAATGGTTATTTCATTCCGGTTTTGCTTAAATCCATAATTTCGTACGGAATGTTTTCACTTTCAAGACGTCCTATTAAATAAGAGACTTCATCTTCAACGACGACGACAACGGATGATAAACCGTGATATGCCGCCTGAATGACAGATTCGGATGCGCCGAACATCACATCGGGCGTAATGCCGATTCTTCTAAGCGCCATGAGTGCCTCCGTGCCGACCGCACCGATGTAAGGTTTGGACTGCACAATCGGTTTCAAGCGTTCCAAATTTGTAAATGAAGAGCCGCCGCGCTTAATTCTTGGAATTTTGCAAACAGTAATCAATTCCGTATCAACGTGCATATAGCCTTTCAAATCCGTTACGCCGACATCATAATTCTTTTCACCGTTCATGATTGCGGTGCCGTAAATGCCTGTATCTCTGCTGCGGTTGGCGTACAATAATCCTTCGCGCATTTCAATGTAGACTTTATCTTCTTTTTGAATCGCTTCATCACAAATGGCAGTCCATGTCGAAACGTGACTGATGATATCCTCCATAACCAATTGAGAATAGCGCTTTAATTCCGTCGCGTTGCCCAAAACCCATTCGACGCCGTCTTTGGTAATCTTATATCGAACACGCCCGTCCGAGTGAATCAATCCTTCCGCCGTCAGCTCTTTAATGTATTCCGAAACGGCCTGGGGTGTAATTCCGATTTTGTTTGCGATTTCCTTTTGGCGGACATTCGGCTGGTGAGCAGCGATTTCCGTCAATACTTGGAACTTTGTCATCTCACTTTTGCTTTGAAGGATTTTTGCGTTCACGGTTATATCTCCTCATCTTTTTCGGCTAATTTAAGACGCTGCCCCATGACGGAAAGTCTGTCCGAGCGGCGGGCAATGGCGCAGATGTGACTGGTGTTCATATTTAATTCGCGAGTGAGTTTGCTCATGGAGTTGTTTCCTTCGGCAACCATTTTCTCAAGGCTTTCAATTGTGTCCTTCACTTCTTCGTAAGGCTTGAAAGTCAGCATGATAATATCGCTTAAATCTTCAAATGAGCTTTGGAAATTCACTTGAACATTTGAATAGGAGGTGTGGTATTCTTTGACCGGCGATTTTCCGGGCTCGGGAACTCTCCATTTGCTTTCCAAAAGGCCCGCTTTTTTGAGATTGATTAAACTGCTCAAAGATTCGGCCTCAATCGCTTCATCCAGCTCTTCCTGAGTCATCCAATTTGATAAAAGTAAATCGAAGACTTTTTTGTGCGTCCTTGAACCGAAAGTTCTCAAAAGAGGAACCAGGTACGAAGGATCGTTAATAATTCGCGTTCTTTCTCCCATTTCAAAGCCTCAAATTTTGCCGAAAAAAGGCAAATATTTGTTTTATTTATTTACGTTTTTTTAACTGCTGCGGATACTTCTGATAAAGTATGCTTTTTCGCTTGTTTTGCCTCTGAACCATAAACAAGGGATTTGTATCCGAACGTGGTAAAAGTTATATTCATCTATTGTATTTGTTTAATTAAATCAAACGATTTAATAAAAGACAGGATAAATATTAGAATAAATACTATAGTGTGCAAAGTATTTTAAGGTTATCAGAAATTTGACGGTTTAGTCAAAATAAATTGTGCATCTTTTGTTGAGCAGTCTGTAATTGCTCAACTCCTTATGAAAATTCAAAAAGATTTTAATCAAGTTTAGTTCATTAACAATCATGCAGAATTAATTATTCACCGTTGTACGTCATTGATTTTGGTGTATTATATGCAGGAACATTCGGATTTATCAGTGGAAATTTACGATTTGCTTAAAGACGGCCGGCAGCTTTCGATCAGCGGCATCACACGTGAGTTGAAAAGCCGGAATTTCAGCGAACATCGCCTTATTGTAACGGGCTATCTCCGCGCTCTTAAAGATATGGATTGTTTAAATGAGTTTGATTTATCGCCGTCTAAGATTTACACACTGAAAACGGATGGAAAAGGCGCAAGTTCTTTTTCCAAATCCAAAAAAGAAACGAACTCGGGTTCCTGTTCCCGCGGCGTTGACGTTTACAGTTTGGTCGGCGATAAGCTTTCTAAGATGACTTCTCCCGCAACGAAAATTGAAACCGCCGTTTATATTTTTGCAGCTCTTTTTGACCGCCCGTGCTTTGAACCCGAATTAAATGCGGCCGGAATTGATTCCAATCAGCTTTCCAAATATTTCAGCGCGTCAAACGATTCAAATCTTGTTTTTAAATCAAAAGATTCCAAAAAATATCTTGATGAATTGCCGCAGATTCCCAAAAACGCGCCGGCTTATGAACTTCACACGGATAAATTAGATTCTGATTTCCTGAGGCGCGCCGTCAATATTTTGAGCGCTCTTTTAAAAGATGAAATTGATGTGTCCGTTTTGGTTTCAAAAACCGCGAATACAAGTCTGCTGGACTTTTGACGGCTGCGCCGCGCGTGAGCCGCTCCGCTTTTTTGAATTAATTCTTCAAAATGTTCTCGGCTTTTATTCCATTTTCATAAAAACGGACATCATTTGTTTTTTGAAAAAAAATCAAAAACAGGACGAATTATTCTTCGCCCTCGACAATCGCTCCGCCCGGCTCCGTCTCACGATAAATCTGGCCTTCAAAGCGGTAAATTTTCGCGCCGTACTTCCACATCATCGGTGTCATTTCCGCTTTGACGCAAGTTTGGCAAAGGAACTCAATCACGTCCCAGCCCTGCTCAACGGCGACCTGAGGCAGAAGCAAGCCGAGGCTGTCACCGTACTCGGCCATCAGGCCATGCGTTCCGATTTTGATTTTGTTGGCATAAGTTGTAAAAGCGCCTTCCAAAAGCTCCGGAAGTGTTAATGTTGTCACTTCAACCGTCGTTTTCAAAAAATCTTTCTTTTCGATTGGGAAAAATCGCGGATCTTCAAAAGCCGCGGCGACCGCCGATTTAACCAAAACCTCTTTGAGCGGCAGAACCGGATAGGGATAGCCAATGCAGCCGCGCAGATCGCCGCCTTTCTCAAGCGTGACGAAAGCGCCGCGCTTTTCGGAAAAAATCATCGGAACAGATGGCAAATCCTCTTCGGGGTTTTTGCCGTTTAAAACATTTTCAATTGCCTTTCGGGCCGTCTTTACAGCGAGAATGCCTTCGCTTGCGTGAAGAATATTTTTAGACATCTTTTCACCCGTCAATAATACAAGATGAATGGTAAACGAATTATAAAATGAATGACAACTTCAAATGATTACAAATCGGAATCATCAAAATCTCCTCTTTTGCGCGCTGCCGCATCTCTGAGCACTTTAATCCCGGGCAGTTCCACGCCGGACAAATACTCAATGCAGGCGCCGCCGCCTGTACTGCTGTGCGAAAATTGTGAGTCCATCCCGAGACGGTGGACTTCAGCGGAAATGTGGCCGCCGCCGATGATTGAAAACTCTGCGTTTGTCGCCGCGCGAATAATTTCATGCGTTCCTATCGCAAAATCAGGGTTTTCGGAAACACCTGCGGGACCATTCAAAATAACGGTTCCTGCGGATTTGATAATAGAAGTGTAAGAAACAATGGTTTCAAGACCGATATCATTTGCCGGATACGGAGATTGTCCCATTTCTTTAATGCTTGCTTCGACGCGCTTGCCGTCAATGTTTAATGCCACATCAACAGGATAACGAATTTTGTCGCCGAATTCTTTCAGCATATTGCGGACGGGCGAAATGTAAGAGGCGAAACCCAATTTTTCAATCAGGTCCATATTGATTTGGCCGATGTTGAAACCGGCTGCCGCGAGAACGACATTTCCGACAATGCCGCTGAAAAGAACGATGTCAGCGCTGCCCTTGGAAAGAACATTGTTGGCAACACGAAGCGAGTCATCCACTTTCGCGCCGCCGAGGACGTAAACGCATGGTCGCTCACCTGAGAGGCCGCGGTCCAAACTGAGAATTTCGGATTCCATAATTCTGCCGGCGCCGCACGGAATATCGCGAGTGAATCCGACAACAGAAAGATGAGAACGGTGTGAAACGGCAAAAGCATCATTGAAAAAATAATCAACATAAGGCAAAAGTTTTTTAACAAAGTAAGAATCGGCGTGTTCATCAGCGGTTCGCTCAAGGGATTCTTCGGAATAGAACCGGACATTTTCAAGTAAAATAATGTCTCCGGGCTCCATTGCAGAAATACATGAACGTGCGTAAGAGCCGAAAACATCGTCAACGTAACGGACGTCTCTTCCGATCAGCTGAGAGAGAACTTTCGCATGGGACTGCATTGTCATGAAGTCTGATTTTCCGGGGCGGCTCTGATGTGCCAAAAGGATGACTTTTGCCTCTTTTAAGTCGTTAATCGTTCTTATGTGACTTTTGATACGCGAATCATCCAAAATTTTACCGTCGGGGCTCATCGGCGAATTAAAATCGACCCTTAAAAGAACTGTTTTTCCCGAAACATCAAAATCATCAATCGTAAAGAAATCTTTTGTCAACGTCAAACCTCGCCGTCTCTAATTATGCATCTGCATTATAAAATTGCGTTTAAAATGCAATTTCGTTTTTTTCGTTTTGTTTGAAAAGGGATTTCAAACACTTTTTCCAATCATTATCATTCACACAATGATTATTAAGGTTATTGTTTAGGGTTATCGTTTGGTTATTGTTTGGGGTTGTTGTTTAAGGTCATTGTCGCCCCGGTAAAACGCGGCCGTAAGTTCCGAGAATTTTCAAGCGCGCAGAACGCTCTTCAACGAGTTTCAAAGCGTCAGCCACATTTTTATCTGACGGGCTGCCTTCAAAATCAATATAGAAATTGTATTCACCAAGCGCCTTCTTTGACGGGCGGGATTCAATGCGCGTCAGATTAATATCAAAAATGAAAAACGCTTCCAAAATGCGGAAAAGTGATCCGGGCTTGTCCTGAAGCTGAGACGCAATAATGGAAGTTTTATAAAAAACACTGCCGCTTCCTGTTTGTGACAGATTTTCAGGCAAAATGTAAACACCTGATGAAGCAGCCCGCTCCTTTAAATATTGTAATGTATCGGACCGGACTAAAAATAAGAAACGTGTCGAGTTGTTCGTGTTGTCCTGAATCTGACAGTCAACGGTTTTCAGCCCGTACATGATGCCTGCTTCTGCGGACGCGATTGCCGCCCGAATTTTAGGGCTTTCAGCGTCTTCCATTTCGGCAATTCGCATTGCGGCTTTGGATGTGCTGTCCACTTCAATAAGCGAGGCATTCTTCAGATGCTTCTGAATGTATGTTCTGCATTGGTACAGTCCCTGCGGATGCGAATAAACCACTTCAATTTTGTCGGGTGAAAATTCGGACATTTGAACCGTTTTTTCGGATACCAGAAGGCAGTGACTGACAGGAAGAATCAGTTCCGCGATGATTGTCATCTCTTTTTCCAAAAGCAAATCCATGCTGACACCGACGGCGCCCTCAATTGAATTTTCGATCGGAATGACAGCGCAGTCGGACAGGCTGCCGTTTTCGTCGGGTTCAAAAAGACGAAGCACTACGCTTTCAATAGAGGGGCAAAATAAAAAGTCAGGCATTCCGGAGTCAAATGCCGTTGTAAAGAATGTGCGCGCCGCAATCTCTGAGTAGGAGCCCGCCGGACCGAGAACTGAAACTTTCATAATTCCAACATATTGTTTTTAATGTTTATATTTTTTAAGAAGAAGTACGCCATTTTATGATTTCATTTTTCTAAAAACCAAACATCCGGTTTTCGTAAAATTGTTAAACCTGAACGCCCGATAAAACCATAAAAAATGATATTTAGATTAATAAATGAAAATCGGGCGTTCCAATTTCTCAAGAAAATTAAATAAAAGATGATGTTTCAATTTTACTTTAAACTGTATGAATCCCCGCGTACGACCGCTAATTCCGAATTTTGGGCTTCGACCGGTCCGAAGGAGCGGTCAAACTTGGAGCGGAGCGAAGAACAAAATCGGAATTTGCGGAATGCTTAAAAAGAGGCAGATGCACGCGAAAACGCTGCCCTGCTCCAAATGAGTCCTTCCTGCGACTACCATTTACACTACTGCTTTTGCCTGCTGTTTGCATTGCCGCCTGTGCCTGCCATCTGCGCTGCTGCGTGCCTCTGCTCTTTTTTATGACATCCGTTCGCTTACGCGAACGTGGCTGCCGGCCACCTTACTATTTGCGTTGCCACGCTACCTTCCTGCTTCCGTTCCCGTTGCTACCTTACCGATTCCACTCGGCAGTAAATGCCGCCGACGCGCGAACCGCACAGCTTTTCAAAACTATTCCAAAAAAGGAAAGCACGATTTTTATGCACTTTTTGATTGAAGTTGGATAAAAAAGAAAAAAGGGAATAAAAAAGCCTTTTAGATTTTTAATTTTTGGGTTTTACAATTGATTGACCGCTCCTTCGGACCGGTCAAAAATTCAAAACATCTGCCATATTGTAAACTTTACCTTTTTCCTGAGAACAAACCCATTTGGCTGCCATGACAGCGCCGCCGACAAAGATTTCACGTGTATGCGCCTGGTGCCTGAGTTCGATGCGCTCTGAATTGCCGATAAACATGACATTGTGGTCGCCGATGATGTCACCGCCGCGGACGGCATGAACGCCGATTTCTTTGCCGCGCGGGCAGAGTCCTTCGCGTCCGAATACAAGGTCTTTTCCGCCGAGCGCTTTGCTGAGAATTTCAGCGGCCGTCATTGCGGTTCCGCTGGGCGCGTCTTTCTTCTGGTTATGGTGCGCTTCAATGATTTCGATATCGTAGTCATCTCTCAGATATTGAGCCGCTTCTTCAAGCAGTTTGAAGAAAACGTTGACGCCGATTGAATAATTCGTAGAGATAACGGCTGCGATGTTGTTTTTAACAATCGCTTCGTCAATTGCGGCACGCTGTTCGGGACTGATTCCGGTCGTGCCGATGATTAAATTGACGCCTGCCGCCGCTGCTGCGGGAGCGTTGACGGCGGTTGCTGCCGCAATCGTAAAGTCAATAACAACATCCGTTCTTGTTTCTTTTAAAACGGTTTTTAAATCTTTGGAATCGGAGACTGGGATTCCCATTTTACCGACACGAATCACATCGCCGATGTCTTCACCGATACAAGCGACGTCGAAAGCGGCGGAAAGTGTTATTCCTTCCGTTGCCGTGATGCGCTGAATGATGAGGGAGCCCATGCGTCCGCATGCGCCGATAACGGCGGCCCTGACCTCACTCACTTTAAAACCCCGCATCTCTTAAGCTCGTTTGTCAAGATTTCAAGGCTGGACGGCTGAAGCGGGACAAGCGGTAATCTCAGCGGACCTGCGGCATGACCTGCCAAACCGGCTGCGGCTTTAATCGGCGCCGGGCTGGTT
>JAIRKA010000102.1 GCA_031260345.1 Methanosarcinales archaeon | reverse complement strand
AGAGAGAGTGAAATTGCCAATGCGAACAGCAAAGGCGTTGAGATTGCCGAACATGCAATCGCTGTAGACGGAATTGCCGTTATTATTAATCCTTCAAACCCCGTTGACAGCCTGACAATAGACCAGCTTCGAAAAATTTACAGCGGTGAAATCAGAAACTGGAATGAAGTCGGCGGAGAAGATGCCGTTATCGCAGCAATTGCCCGAGATTCTGCTTCGGGAACACAGGAGTTTTTCAGAGCAGCTGTCATGGGACGCACCGACCTTCGCGCTGACTTAATTACACAGTCCGCAACCGGCGCCGTTACGCAAGAAGTCGCGCAAAATCCGAGAGCGATCGGATTTATCGGCGCAGCTTACCAAAACCCGTATATCAAAACCATCGGAATTGAAACAGACGGGGCAGTTGTCATGCCGACAGAAGAAAGCATGTTGGACGGCAGCTACCCGCTCGCAAGACCGCTTCACCTCTATACCGTCAAAGATCCGAAACAAGCCGTTTCTGACTTTATTTCATTCATTTTAAGTGCCGACGGACAGGAAATCGTTAGGGGCATGGGATACGCTCCTGTAAACTAAAGTGCAATGTTTCAAAACAAATCAGCAATTTCAATCAACGCAGCGATTTCAATCAACGACGAACATATTGAAATACTAACATATTGAAATACTGACAATATTGAAACATTAATAAATGAAACACTAACAAACACTAACAAACACTAACAATATTGAAACAACAGATTTGCAGGAAAAATTATGTCAAAACGCAGCATAAGAGATTTCAAAGAGAAATCAATGAAATCTCTTTTTTTTATTGGCGGGATCACAACGATTCTTGTTCTGCTATTGATTTTTGTCTTTTTGTTCGCAGAAGCGCTCAATTTTTTCAAAACTTACAGTTTAATTGAATTCTTTACCGGAACACAATGGATGCCGGGTGCATCGCCTGAAAGATTCGGAATTCTTCCGCTGCTCGCAGGATCGGTGATCGTCACTGCCGGCGCAATTATTATTGCCGTTCCAATCGGCATTCTCAGCGCAATTTACATTGCAGAATTGGCAGGACCGAGAACGGCCGGTATTTTAAAGCCGGCTGTCGAACTGCTCGCAGGAATTCCTTCCGTCGTGCTGGGTTTCTTCGGTTTGGTAATTCTTGTGCCCCATATTCAATCCATTTTCAACCTGACAACGGGGCAAACGGCTTTGACGGGTTCAATCATTTTGGCCATTATGGCGCTTCCGACCATCATTTCCGTTTCCGAAGACGCTATCTCGTCCGTTCCTTCCGCTTTAAAACAAGGTTCATTCGCGCTCGGTTCAAACCATTGGCAAACGATTTACAAAGTTATTGTTCCGGCTTCTATCTCCGGCATTTCGGCCGCCATTATTCTCGGTATCGGACGAGCAATCGGAGAAACCATGGCTGTTATGATGGTCACCGGAAACATGGCGATCATTCCGGGTTCGGATCTGTTTCTCTCTTCGGTTCGAACGATCACGGCAACGATTGCTCTTGAAATGGGAGAAGTGGCGAGAGGAACCGAACATTACTTCGCGCTGTTTGCAATCGGCGCCGTTTTGTTCGTTATGACCATCGGAGTCAATCTGATTGCCGAGGCGATCAAAAGAAAACACCGTCTGGAGGCATAAAATGAGTGGTCAGAATCAAACTCCGGAAAAGGGCAAAACAGAAAAAAACAGAACGGAAAAATTAATGAAAAGGAATACGGCCTATAAAAAAAGGCAAAACCTGTATCAAAAGATTGCTTTTTCACTGATGAGATTAGCTGTTGTTGTCACGATGGCTGTTTTAATAATTATCATCGGCGATATTATTCTGAAAGGATATCCTGCAATCAGCATCGGCTTTTTAACGCAGATGCCGACCAACCAAATGACAGAAGGCGGTATCCTTCCGGCTATTGTCGGAACAATTCAGCTTGTCATTCTTTCGCTTTTGGTCGCCGTGCCGCTTGGAATTATCACGGCCGTTTACTTAGCGGAATATGCCGCAGACGGAAAGGTGAAGCGAATCATTGAACAGGCGGTTAATAATTTAGCCGGGACGCCGTCCGTTGTTTTTGGTCTCTTCGGTATGGCGCTGTTCGTTATGTATCTCGGATTGCCACTCTCTCTCTTGACGGCATCGCTGACAATGGGTCTTCTGATTATGCCGGTGATTATTCGAACAGCTCAAGAAGCGCTGATTGCAGTTCCGAAAGAATACAGAGAAGCCTCCGCCGCACTCGGTGTGACGAAATGGGAAACCATCCGCCGCGTCATTTTGCCGTCTGCTTTTTCAGGAATGATAACCGGAATCATCATCAGTACCGGGCGCGCAGCGGGTGAAACGGCTCCGATTTTGTTTACGGGTGCGGTTTTCTTCTACCCGAGACTGCCGGATTCCGTTTTTTCGCCGTTCATGGCGCTTTCATATCACTTGTTCGTGATGGCAACGGAAAGCATAAACATTGAACTGACACGGGAAATTCAATACGGAACAGCGCTTGTATTGCTGGCAATTGTTTTCTCAATGAATTTAATTGCTGTCGGCATCAGAAGGCACTACAAAAAGAAGTCATTCAGTTCACATTAATCAGAAAATAATAAATATTACGATTTACAGGAAAAAGACAATGAACGCAACAAAATCAGAAAACGCGTTTTCTTTTGCAGATACATTAAATGGTGAAAACGAATTCGATAGTGATGAGGATGACTTCGAGTCTGAAAATGAAATCGAATTTGAAAATGAAATCGAATTTGAAAATGAAACCGAATTTGAAAATGAGAATTCTGGTGAACCGGCTCCGTCTTTTTCAACGGGAAAAGTGAAAAAGAAAATCATTGAAGTCAAAGACTTGGATTTATGGTACGGCAACAACCACGCCTTGAAGAACATATCAATAGGCATTCCGAAAAATAAAGTTTTTGCATTTATCGGGCCTTCCGGCTGCGGAAAATCGACATTCTTGAGGACAATGAACCGAATGAATGATATGATTTCAAACTGCAGAATTGAAGGTGAAATCTACATTGATAACGAAAACATTTACGCCAAAGAAACGGATGTCAATGACCTCAGAAAACGTGTCGGCATGGTTTTCCAAAAGGCGAATCCGTTTCCGATGTCGATTTATGATAACGTGGCTTACGGGCCGAGAATCCACGGCGTTTCGAAAAAGAAAATCCCGGGGATTGTAGAAGAATCGCTGAAAGGCGCAGCGCTTTGGAAGGAAGTCAAAGATCGTCTGAAAGACTCGGCGTTCTCTCTCAGCGGCGGCCAGCAGCAGCGTCTCTGCATTGCAAGAACGCTTGCCGTGAAGCCTGAAATCATCCTTTTTGATGAACCCTGCAGTGCGCTTGACCCGATCTCGACTCGAAAGATTGAAGAATTAATAACAAAATTAAAGAAAGAATATACGATTATTATCGTGACGCACAATATGCAGCAGGCTGCCAGGATTTCAGACTATACGGCGTTTTTCCTTTCCGGCGAATTGGTTGAAACCGGAAAAACAGTGCATATATTTGAAAACCCGCAGGATGAGAGAACTGAAGGATACATTACGGGAAGATTCGGATGATGCGAAAAAGCTATAACAAAGAACTGAAAGAGATGAGAGACGAAGTCATTCAGATGGGAGACCTCGTACTTAAAATCTTTAATCATTCGTCAGATACATTTTTTGACAAAGAGCCTGTTTCAGCAGAAAAATTGGAAAAAATGGTCAAGAAATTGGAAACGATTGAAAAAGGCATTGAAAAAATGGCGGCGAGTATAATTACGCTTCAGCAGCCGGTTGCAAAAGATACGCGCGAAATCATCTGTGCCGTCAGAATCGCAATGAGCTGGCTTAAAATCGGCAGCCATATTGCGGATATTTATGAGTACTCGGACACTTGTCCGGAGAAAATAAAAAATAATCCGAGAGAGAGAGACGTATTGAAAACAATAAAAGCAATTACTCATGAAATGCTTATAGATGCCGCCGATGCATACAAATCCCGAGACACCGATAAAGCGTCCATTGTTGCAAAAAAAGATGATGAAGTTGATCTCATTTTTGAGGAAATCAGAAGAGATATCATTAAAGAAAATGACACGACGTCTTTTTCACTTTGCTCCCTCATGATTGTCGGGCATATTGAAAGAATCGGCGATCATATTGCAAACATTTGTGAAGATATTATTTATTTGGAAAGATATGAAATCGTCAGATTGAACTGAAAAAAAATACAAGTCAAACTCAAAACAAAAAAATTAAATAAAAAATGTAAATTTATAAAAAAAACAGGAGGCAGAATCATTTATCAGGTTCTGCCGCATTACATCTGACAACCAAAACCTGCTGTTTGGAGCTGCGAACGACTTTTTCAGAAACGCTTCCAAGAATCAGTCTCTCAATCGCTTTTTTGCCTGCGGCGCCAACGACAATCAAATCCGCGCCTACCAAATCGGCATATTGAACTATTTCTTGAGCCGGTGCACCCGATAAGCTGACCGTTTCAAAGTCAATGCCTTCTGCGCCGGCTCTGTCACGAACGAATTCAAAAGCCGCTTCCGCTTCAATTTGAAGCTTATCGGAAATTAATTCCCATTCGCCATTGATCGGAACGACATAGGAAGCATCGGACACATAAACCGCGTAAAGTTTTGCGCCGGTCAACTTAGCCAGCCCGACCGCTGTGTTAACGGCTTTTCTTATGTATTTCGTTCCGTCTACTCCAACAACAATTGTATTATAAAGGCTTCCTGTCATAAATCGAGCATCCTGCAATTGAATTATAAGAATTATATTTAATGATTCGTTTCAATGTAAAGTCCAAGCAAAAAAATAGCTGGTAATGAATGAAGGGATGCAATAATATAATTAACTTTCCCATCATGAAAAAAGCCTGACCCCTCCTCTTTTGAGCAACTTAAATGAAAAATGAGGCGACTCGTGCGCGGCGGGAGCAAAAAATCGCGCAGCGATTTTTTAACAGACGCTGCCCTCCAAGCGCAAACTGAAAAACAGCCCTCCAAGCGCAGACTGCGATGCCATTAAACGCGAAGCGTTTCACAAAACCTTCCCTCTCCAAACCTTCTGATTGACCGCTCCTTCGAACCGGTCAAACCTTGAAATTTTATGAGGGCGTTGCCGAGCAAAATTTGAGCAAACTTTTTTTAATCTTCGTCTGATTACTTTCACCTTTCTTATCGAAAGCTTATATTTTCGAATCGCTTATTCATATGAATAGTATTTAAGAGTTGATTTCATGATTTATTTTAAAGAAACATCTGTCTGCAAAATCGGAATAGAAGAAAAAGACGGTTTTATTACAAAGGCCGTTTTTGAAAACAGTTCTTCCAACTCCGGAGATTCCCGTCATTTTGACATGACCGCACCACCTGCCGTCATTGAGGCCTTTTCTCAGCTGGAAGAATATTTCAGCGGGAGCCGAAAGGAATTTACCGTTCAGCTGGCGCCTGCAGGAACGCCGTTTATGCAAAGCGTTTGGTCAGCGCTTTGTCAAATTCCGTACGGCAAAACAGTCGCTTACAAAGACATTGCGGAAGCCGTCGGCAGTCCGAAAGCCTGCCGCGCCGTCGGCATGGCGAACAATAAAAATCCGATTGCAATCTTTATTCCTTGCCACCGCGTTATCGGAACCGGCGGAAAGCTTGTCGGTTATGCGGGCGGTGTGGATGTGAAACACAAGCTTTTGATTTTGGAAAACGAAAATTTTTCGGAAAAACAAGCGAAAAAGAGAAAATAAAGAGAAAAAATCCGAAGAACGATGAGGACGATTATGTTTACGGCGGCAGACGTTCAAAACGAACTTGAGAAACTGGGCGATCCTGCGAAAGCAAAACATCATCAAAGATTTTTTAAAACAGGCCCCGGCGAATACGGCGAAGGCGATATTTTTATCGGCGTTGAAGTTCCGAAAATGCGGGCGCTTTCAAAGAAAATATATCCCGATATTTCTCTAACGGAAACGGAAGTTTTGCTGAAATCACCGATTCATGAACATCGCCAAACAGCTCTTTTCATATTGGTTGAAAAATACAATGCGGCGCGCCGAAAATGTTTGCCGAAAAGAAACGGGTCGGTTTCCGATGACCATTTAATCGCAGGCGTGCGCGAGAAAGAAGAGATTGTAACGCTTTATTTGAAGAATACAAAGTTTGTCAATAATTGGGATTTGGTTGACTGTTCTGCCTCTTACATTCTTGGAGAATGGACGCTGGAGACTGAGCCTGAAACGCTTGGAGAAGACACAATTTGGAATTTGGCGAAGTCTGATGATTTATGGGAGCAACGCATTTCAGTAATGGCGACGCATACTTTCATTCGAAGCGGTATTTTTCAGCCGACATTGGATTTGTGCGAATATTTCCTTCCGGCAACGCATGATCTGATTCATAAATGTACAGGATGGATGCTTCGAGAAATCGGCCGGAAAGAAAAAACCGTTTTGATTCAATTTTTAGATGCTCATGCAGGCGTTATGCCGAGAACGATGCTTCGCTATTCGATTGAAAAATTCACGTCGGCTGAAAAAGAGAAATATATGTCACAGGCGCGGAAAAAGAGAGTTTCAGATTGAAATTGGTAATCCAATTGATACTCCAAATTGATAATCCTTTTGAATCATTTTTAAAAATCCGCTGACCATTTAATCCATCGGCTGGTTTTTCTTTTTCCGTTCGATGATTTCGGCGGTGATCGTTCTGCTGCTGTAAAACGCGTCGCTTGTTTTCGGATCCGCTTTCGGAAGCCGGATGACTTTTGGAAAGAATCCGCGTTTATTCAACGCCGCTTCTAATTCTTTTTCTTGGAATTTCTGATCAAATCCGAGAACAACGATGTCGGGATTGATCTCAGAAATCGGCTCAAAATAATCCGTTAAACTTCCGAGAAGCGCAAAATCGACAGGCTTAAGCGCGGCCACCATCTGCAAGCGCTGTTTTTCCGGAATTATCGGCATCGGTTTATGATTAACATTGATGTCGCGGCTGATAATGACATAAAGCTCATCGCCGAGCATTTTTGCCTGCTCTAAGAAGTAGAGGTGGCCGGGATGAAGTATGTCAAAAGTTCCTGTTGCCAAAACGCGCGTCAAAAATGTCACCTGAAAAATCAAAGTGCTGTATGGATAAAAAGATTATCCGAATTTTGTCTGAATTATTCAAACATATTAGAGCCGTGACTGTAATTCAGGATTATCGGCACTCAGGAAAGTAAATGTTAAAACCGTTTTATCTTCTGAAAACTCCGTCAGTTTCAAATTACCTGAATAGCGGTAAAGAATCATTTTTGAGATATAAAATGTTAAACTCAGCATGTCGCTGATTATATTGCTTTTATCTTCATTTAAGATCGCTTCAAGTGTACTTCCCGGAATCTAAAAATTATGAACATCTACTCTGATGCTGCATTTATTCAGGCCGTCTTCTTGAAATTCCGATGTTGTAAACGAAATTTTGTACTTCTTATCATTCTCGGCTGTCACAAGAATCAACAAATTAAAAAGCTTCGAGAGTGCACCGTCCGCGAAAACGCAAACGTCATTGCCGTTTAATTCAAACTCTTCGTCCGGATATTTTTTCTTGAGTTTATCTATGCAAGCATAAAACGAATAGAATCCGAGATGACTGCCGCTGTAAACGAGCGGCTCGATCTTTTTAATGGTTTCAATATGCTCTAAACTTTTTTGAGAGGCTTCTTCCACAATTTCCAGATATTTTTCATCTTTTTTCAGCTTGTATAAGTCAAGCGCCATAAAAATTGAGTTCTGGTAATTCTTCAAATCATGTTTGAACAAATCATAAAAATGACTTACGAGCTCCAAATATTGTTTTGCATACGTATCCATGATTGCTCCTTCCTGAAACAATAATGTCACATCCGGGTATTTTTCGCTCTTTTTCATTCAATCACCAATTAATAGTGCGTTTGCCGTTTCTTTGAATTCCGAAAAGTATAACAGCAACACTTTATTTAATTTGAATGGTCTCTCTGATTATATTTTTATACTGTCATTATATTTTTTGTATATTTTATTTTTTCTATTATATTGAATTGTTTTTTTAAAGCTATTACTCATGGTAATAATTATGTGGAATATTTATATACTATAATATCCTCTCTGTTTTGCTGCTTGTTTTTCATTTTTGCTGAACATGCAACAGAATTAAGAATCAAAAGCATAATAAATGAATAAATTGACATTATGGACTTTTCCGTTTGATGCGGTCTTTGTTTGACAAATTCAAAAATAATGAGAAGCGAATCTAATCTGTACAAATATTATGCAAGTTGAAAATCGCTGATAACTGATGCGGTTTTTTGAAAAGGAGACGAATAAATATGGCGAAAACGATTGCTGAAATCAATGAAAAAATCGCATCCGGTAATGTCTGTGTCGTGACGGCTGAAGAAATGTCCGACATTGTAGATGATATCGGTGCTGAAAAGGCGGCTGCAGAGGTTGACGTGGTGACCACGGGGACTTTCGGCGCTATGTGTTCTTCAGGCGTTTTCTTCAACTTCGGCCACTCTGAAATTCCGATTAAAATTACTAAAATGTTCATGAACGATGTTGAAGCCTACAGCGGACTTGCTGCCTTTGATTCTTATTTGGGCTCAACGCAAGTATCTGAAAAATTCGGGATTAAATACGGCGGCGCTCATGTCATTGAGGATTTGATCTGCGGCAAAAAGGTTGATATCGCCGCGTATTCCTATGGCACGGACTGTTATCCGAGAAAGGCGCTGACAACAGCGATTACGCTGGACGATTTGAATCAGGCCATCATGGTCAATCCGAGAACTGTTTATCAACGTTACGATGCCGCAACCAACGGCTCCAAAAAGACGCTTCATACTTACATGGGCAAACTGCTTCCGGATTACAAAAACGTGACGTATTCCGGCGCGGGCATTTTGTCTCCGCTTTCCAATGACCCGAATTATCGAACGATCGGCGCGGGAACCAAAATTTTCATGGGAGGGGCTGAAGGGACGATTGTCGGAGAAGGAACACAATGTTCAACCGCATCCGGATACGGAACGCTCATGACGGCGGCAAATTTGAAAGAAATGACAAAAGAGTATGTC
>JAIRKA010000098.1 GCA_031260345.1 Methanosarcinales archaeon | reverse complement strand
GATTCAAACGCCTTTTGGCAATATGATTTCACAATCCTCTTGTCCGACTTGTCACGGCGGCGGCCGGATAATTGAAACACCGTGTCCGAAATGCTCCGGCAAAGGAAAGGTTCGCTCGACAAAGAAAATATCGGTCGCGGTTCCGGCCGGCGCTCCAAACGGCATGCGCCTGCGCTACCCCGGCGACGGCAATGTCGGTGACCCGGGCGCACCCGCAGGCGACTTGTATGTGATTGTCAGAGTCACTCCCGACAATTACTTTGTCCGCGAGGGCGATGACGTTTATGTCAAAGTCGATTTGAACTTCGTTCAGGCGGCGCTCGGAACAGACATTAATGTGCGGACGCTCGGCGGTGACGTCACGATGACCGTTCCCGAAGGCACGCAGAACGGCAGCACTTTCCGTTTGAAAGGCAAAGGCTTCCCGCACGTCAACAGTAAATCCACAGGCGACCAATATGTGACGGTCAATTTGATTACGCCGGACAAGCTTTCCGCCGACCAGCGCAGACTGCTTGAAGAATTCGCCAAGTCTTCCGGCTTTGAAGCGACAACGGCCGCCGGCTCCAAAAAGAAAGAGAAAAAGGAGAAAGGCGGTTTTTTTAAAAAAGTGAAAGAAGCGTTTGATGATTGACCGGTTCCGAAGGAAACGGTCAACTCGGAGCGCAGCTCCGAGGGGTTTTTATTTTATTTTATTTTATTTTCTCTTATCTTTAAATTTTCGAATAGTGAAACAAGCTGATGAGCGGATTGAAAAACTAAAAGAAAAACGATGAGCGGGTTGTGAACTAAAATAAAAAATGGAGCAGCTCGCGCGCGGCGGAACCGCCAAAGTCGCGAAGCGAGCAAAATTTTATCAGTACTTTCCGCGTCTTCCGTGCATCGGTTTCTTTGCATAGACGCGTTTGACTTTTTTTGCGAGGACATAATCGCCTTCTCTTGACTTGAAACTGCCGCCGCGGATTTTGATTGAAATGATCGGATAATCTTTGCCGTCAACTTTAACGTTTTGGCCGACAACGAATTTAAAATCACCGGGAACTTTAACTTCGGCGGCCTCGGTGACTTCTTTCTGCTGAATCGCGACTTTGACCGTCATTTCATCGATGGCGCGTCCCCAAATCGTATCAATATCTTTAACAGCGGCCGACGGTTTTCTTTTGTCGCCGCATTCCAAAACGGTAACCATAACCGGAACAACGTCACCGGAATGGACATCTTCAACAATGAATTCATCGTCAATGAGAAAGCGCTCATCTTCGGGCAAAAGCGCCTGCATGACAATGGAATCTCCCATGTGGCTGACAATTACTTTGACGGTCTTCATCTTGATACGCGGAACGCGGTAGCTGTGAACGTGTCCGCAGTCCATGCATTTGGCAACCGGACTCTGGCCCGGCTTTAAAATCTCATGCCATGTTTCGTCAGCAGGCGAACATTTCGGGCATTTAATTTCAACTTCATTTTCTTCTTCAATCATAATTCTCACAAAACTGTTATTCATTTTGAATAAGCCAGGAATATTTGTAGAAACATTTATCGAACACTTATATTAACTCTGCTCCGGTCCTTATTATATTCCGCGGTCGGCCATTTTTATATTCAGTTCTGATGCGTTTATTCCAACCATGGCTTCGCCCAAATCTTCTGACAATTGCGCAATCAATGAAGAGTTATCGGCGTTCTTTACCGCTTGCACAATGGCTGTCGCTCTTTTTATCGGATCGCCTGATTTGAAGATCCCGGAGCCTACAAAAACGCCTTGCGCGCCAAGCCTCATCATAAGGACGGCATCTGCGGGCGTCGCCACTCCGCCTGCCGAGAAACTGACGACCGGAAGGCGGCCGTTATCGTGTACGTATTTCAGCAGCTCGTACGGGACGCTCAGCTCTTTTGCTTTGTTGAATAACTCATCTTTCGGCATGCTTTGGACGATGCGTATTTCGCCGTTTATTGACCGCAGGTGCCTTACAGCCTGAACAATATCGCCTGTTCCAGCCTCACCCTTTGTTCTGATCATTGCCGCGCCTTCTTGTATTCTGCGCAATGCTTCGCCTAAATCTTTAGCGCCGCAAACAAACGGCGTTTTAAAATTATGCTTGTTGACGTGATTGAAGTCATCAGCAGGTGTCAGAACTTCGCTTTCGTCTATGCAATCGATGTTTAATGACTCGAGAATTTCTGCTTCTACAAAATGACCGATGCGTACCTTTGCCATGACGGGAATACTGACTGCGGCTTGAATACCTTTGATGAGCTGAGGGTCGCTCATCCGTGCAACGCCGCCCTGAGCGCGTATATCCGCAGGGATTTTTTCTAATGCCATGACGGCGCAAGCACCCGCCTGCTCGGCGATTACGGCTTGTTCCGGAGTTGTGACATCCATAATTACCCCGCCTATAAGCTCACGTATCTTTGATTGTTTTGATTCGTACAAATCCATATGAATGCTCCTTTTGTTAATGTTTAATGCTTGACGTTTGAAGTTTAATGCTTATTGATAATTTACTTAAATCATGTTTCCGTCAGAATGAAATTTCAGGCGTTATTTATTGTCCATCTATTTAAATCAATGATAAAACGACTGAATCAATGACAATCCAGCTAAAAAAGTATTAAATAGAACATACATCTCATATTTGAGAATTATCTCATTTTTGAGGCAGGATTTGCTGAATATGGATCAAATCAGATATTTAAAAACGCTGGCGCTGCTCGGCTGCGATCAAAAACCGATTAAAATTTCCGTTAAAGACTTGGAATCGGATTTGGAAGCGAGCGACAAAACAATTTCCAGAAATCTGAAACTTTTGGAAGAGCGGGGCTTGATTGGGCGTGAAGTAGGTCCGTCGGGACAGCTGATTCAAATCAGCCCGACCGGTATGAAGCTCCTTTCCAGAGAGTTTGCAGATTACAAGAAGATTTTCCACGTCAAAGAGCATATTGATTTAGACGGAACAGTGGTCTCAGGTCTCGGCGAAGGTCAATATTACATTTCCATTGACGGCTATATGAAGCAATTTCAGGAAAAACTCGGATTCAAACCGTTTCCCGGTACTTTGAATGTAAAAATTAAAGACTATTGTTTTGATTTAAGAAAGCGGATGGAAGAATTTCCGTCTGTCAGAATCGACGGCTTTTCCGACGGCCGGCGAACTTACGGAGCGAGCGATTGTTATCCTGCCCAAATTAACGGCATCTGCGGCTGCATTATTGTTCCCGAAAGAACACATTATAAAATGGATTTGTTGGAAATCATTGCGCCTGTTAAAGTGCGTGAAACGCTGAATTTAAAGGACGGCGATGAAGTGAAAGTGACAGTCGGTGAAATCTGCTGAAAGTTCAAGTCAAAATTATCATTTGTTCTAAATTATCATATCAATGTCATCAATAATCAGTATCATACTCATCAATATCATACATATCAATATCATATTCTCAGCACAAATTCAGGTGAAATTTAATGGAAAACAAAACACAAAACCAAAACGACGGCAAATATTCGGAGAAAATTCAAAGAACGCTTCAGGCAATTCGTGACGGTAAGTTCTTTTTGCTTTATGATTCCGAAAAAAGAGAGGGAGAGACGGATTTTGTCATTGCCGCAACCTCAGTTCAGCCGCAGGATGTCAAAAGAATGAGAAAAGACGGCGGCGGTTTGATTTGTGTTGCAATCAGCCCGAAAGCATCCGTTATTATGAAACTTCCGTTCATGGCAGATGTTGTTACAGCGGCGGCAACAAATGATAAAATGAATCCGAGGCTTGAGATTGGCACTTTCGCCGAAAAAGAAGGCGACATTCAGTACGATAAAAAATCCTCATTTTCGCTTTGGGTCAACCACCGTGGAAACAAAACGGGAATTCCCGATGATGACCGTTCTTATACAATTCGCCGTCTGGGCGAAATGACAAAAGCCGCGCTTGAAGGAAAGCCGGTTGATTTTGCTTCCGAATTCAGGACGCCCGGGCACACGGCAACGCTTCGAGCCTCTGCCGGTCTGCTGGATGAGCGCCGCGGCCAGACGGAGCTGTCCATCGCGCTTGCGCTGATGGCAGGAGAAACGCCTGCGATGGTCGTCTGCGAAATGCTGGATGATGAGAATGGGAAGGCGCTGTCAAAGGAAGACGCAAAGGTTTATGGTGAGAAGAATGGAATGATTTTCGTTGAAGGTTGGGAAGTCATGGAAGCTTTTGAAATTTGGAAAAAAGAAGGAATTGGGGGTTAAACCCTTAAATTTTCGAAAATTATTTGAACGATAGTAATTGTCAATAACGCCAACAAATTAAATAACCTTAAATAGCATCAAAATGAATTGAAAACGTGGATGGTATAGTATTAATAAGCCTATACTTGTGCAATCTAACTATTATATTAAAATAAAGCAATTGTGGTGAAAAAATGGCAACGTCATCAATAACAGAGGATATTGTTGTAGATAGCGAAGAGTTGCAAAGAGCTTTGAAAAAATTTGAAACCGAGGATTTAACAACCGGTAGGTTTCGAGTAAATGCGCTTGAACAACTTGAAGCAGGGCGGAAGCTATTATAAAACTGAATTCTATTGGATTTTTTTCTATTAAAAAACGTTAATAACCGATGTGACTGATGATGGATTATGTCTCCATCTATCACTATTCTTGATCTAAAATCTTATCTTCAACATTATTCCTCTGAAGAAATTTTATCCGATTTAGCACTTTTTAATTCTCGGTCGGGCAGCGAAGATCTATGTCAATTCCTTCAAGAGACTTTTAATGAAGATGGCACCAGAAGAAATAATTTTATTGATTTTGAAAATAAACACCTTTGCCGCGTTTATTTTGTGTTATCTGAAAAAGTTGACAGTAGTAATAATTGTGTTTTAAATCTAAAAAGTGGTTCCTATCCTGTATATGGATATTTTTCTATATCTGCTAAGATACTTTATGAAAGTAATATCTCCACTAATCAAGCGGTTTTGCCTAAAAAGACGACAATTACTTTTTTGATTGGACATTTGTGCAAAAATGTTTCTTATAATTGGGAAAAAGGCGGACAGTTTATGCTTCAGCAATGTTTTGAAATCATTGAATCTGTTCATCAAAAAATTGGAATTGAATACATACTTATTGAATGTGAAAAAAGTCTTGTGGACTATTATTTAAAACAAAAATTTGAAAAAATCGGATTCAACAAACGAAATAATCTTTTTCAAATGATTCGAAAAGTCGCGGAAGTTTCTGAAAACGTTTAATTCTGCCGTTCTCTTATTTTTATTTCTGCTTCCATTCTTTTTACAAAACGGAAACATTTTATTTCAGAATTGTATTGACAGATGTGAAAATCCGATTTTTACAATTTCAATTTTCATATTATTCCTATTTTTAACAGGTGATCATAAATGACTAAAACAGCGGCCGTCATCAAAGGAGACGGCGTAGGACCCGAATTGGTTGACGCAATGCTTAAAGTTCTGAAAGCTTCCGGAACTCAAGTAGAATTTAAAATGTGCGATGCGGGTGAAACATGGTGGAAAGCAAACGGCGGCGACTCTTTAATTCCGCCGAAAACCTGGGAAATTATGAAAAATGCGGATGCCTGCTTCAAAGGCCCGACAACGACGCCCGGCGGCATCGGCTCCCCGCGCAGCGTTGCCGTTTCCATCCGAAAAGCATTTGACTTGTATGCTAACGTCCGTCCGATTAAAACAATTGAGGGAGCAGTTGGTCCTCTCGGCGCTGTCGAACACGTCTGTGTCAGAGAAGGAACGGAAGGCCTCTACATCGGCGAAGAAGTTCAGCTCACGGACGATTGTGTGATTGCAATCCGCAAAATCACGAAAACTGCTTCCCGTAAAATCGCCAAATACGCTTTTGAAGAAGCCAAGCGCCGCGGATACAAAGCGGTTGTTCCGATTCACAAAAGCAATATTTTGAAAAAGACATGCGGCACCTTCTTAGAAGTCGTTGAAGAAGTTTCAAAAGACTATCCCGATATTGAAGTTTGGGAATACCACATTGACAACATCGCAATGCAGCTCATTAAAAATCCGCAAATGTTTGACAAAACCGTTCTCCTTTCTACAAATTTATTCATGGATGTGATCAGCGAAGAATGTTCGGCGCTTGTCGGCAGTATCGGCATGATTTACTCCGCGAATATCGGCGACAAATACGCCATGTTTGAACCGGCTCACGGTTCCGCCCCGAAGTATACGGGAATGGACAAAGTCAATCCCATCGCAACGATTTTGGCAGGCGCCTGGATGCTTGACTATCTCGGGGAAAAAGAACAGTCTCAAAAGATCTTCAAGGCAGCCGAACAGGCAATTTCTGAAGGTTATGTGACTTACGACATGGGCGGCGACAAGAAGCTCAGTGAAGTTGCCGACAGAATGATTGAAATTATGACGAAGTGAAGAGTTTCTTTACTCTTTGTTTGACCGGTCCGAATGGAGCGGTCAATCATTTACAAAGCTCCATTTTTTCTTTTTTCATTTTTTCTTCTTTTGCTTTTGCTCAAAACAGGGCTTGTTTTGAAACTTCAAAAACCCACCGCTGTGGCTTTTTTCGTTATTGAAAACAGCCGAAATTATTTCCCAGCGCAATTTATTTAATAATCTCCGTCATTAAAGATGGATTTACGGGGTTTTGGTGAAAAGGGGGTATTAAGTTTTGAAGCGGATTCTTCTGGTGGAAGATAATGTTATGAATTCCGAATTAATCAAAGATATTCTTGAAATGGAAAATTACAAACTATCATTTGCAGCTGACGGCAAAGAAGCATTGGAAATTTTAAAAAAAGAGTCTTTTGATTTGGTTTTAACGGATATCCATCTGCCTAAAATGGACGGTTTGGAGTTACTCAAGCAAGTCCGCACGGAAACAAATCAAAGCGCTAAAATGATTGCCATATCTTCTGATACGATGACGAAAGACGGCAAAACATTTGAAGAAGCCGGCTTTGACGGATTCATTCAAAAACCTTTCAAAATCAAAGAATTCCGCGAGTATATTCAATCTTCAATTCCTGCTTGAGTCTTGAGAATGATGAATTCAAAAAATGATGGCTCTGTTCTTCAAAATAAACTTCAATTCATCCGTTCGATTCAAACTCCGACGAATGAGGATTTGTCTCTTTTAATCCACTTTCTCGCTGACCCGAATGAAAATGAAATGATTTGCGCCGCCATCTTTCCGATCCTTCGAAAAGCAGGAAAAACGGCAGCGGATATGCTCCTATCTGTTTATTCCGATCAGAGCGGCAAATTCAGCGGCAAGGAGGGTGAAGATTGTGAAAAACTTCAGATTCGCTTTTCATATGCTTTTTCTCAGATTTCGGAGTCATCTCCACATGTTTTTGAAGCATTCGCCAAAAACCGGATCCCGCGTGTCCGTCAAAACGGTATGATTGGTTTTGCCCATTTGAATGATCGGCGTTATGACCCTCTGCTGTTTGATATTTTAACAACCGACTCGGACCTTGAAACGGCTTATGAAGCGGCAATTACTCTTTCCCGCGGCGGGTCCGCTGTTTTGAATGGCTTTGAAACGATCATGGCGAATGATTTAGAAAATTGTTCTAAAGATGAATATTCCAAAGATGGATATCCAAAAGAGAACGATACTCGGCAAAAACCTTATATGGATTCTCAAACCAAAGAAGATTCAGATAATGTAAATATTTTGAAAAAGTCCTTCGATAAGAAGCAGAAGTCTTTAGATAAACATGTGCTTGCAAAAGTCATTGAAATATCAGGCGATATCGGGAATGTCGGAACGCTTCAATATTTAACGGCGTATCTCAATCATCCGGATGAACGCGTTTCAAGAATCGCAGCGGAATCAATTCAAAAAATACATACCAAAGAGAATTCAAACGAAAAATCTAAATAAAACAACGAGCGGGTGCGAACAGGTGATGTCTTTGGAACCGGGGTTCCTTTTATTTTTGGCAGTCCTCTTTATCGGCGGCGCCGTTGCCGGCTCATTTTCCGGAATTCTCGGAATCGGCGGCTCTATTCTGCTTGTTCCGCTTCAATTTTATCTCTTAACCGAAGCAGGCTACCCTCCGGATATTGCCATGAAAGTTGCGATTGCGACAGCGCTCAGTTTTACGTTTTTCACGTCATTTTCAAGCGCTTACAACCATTCCAAGCATCAAGTCGTCCTTTGGAAAAAAGCGCTTTTGATAGGCGTATTCGGATTTATATTTTCTTTCGCAGGCGCGTATATCGCTTCGCATCTCAACGCCGTTTATCTTTCCGTGATTTTCGGAGCTGTTGTTTTAGTCTCGTCATTAAAATTTATGACGATGAAAAATGCGAATGAAGCGCTCGAAAAAATGTCTTCAAAGCCGATTTTGTTTGCAATCTGCGGCTGCATCATGGGGCTGCTTTCGGGACTGACGGGAATCGGCGGAGGCATGGTTTTAATTCCGCTCCTCATCTTTCTGATTAAAATGCCGCTGCGCCAAGCAATCGGAACATCTGCCGCGACAATTATTTTTACGTCGTTCGGCGGTGTTATCAGCTATGCCATAAACGGCATGAATATTGCAGGGCTGCCGCCGTATTCACTTGGCTATATCAATTTGGCAATGTGGACGGCTTTGGTCATTCCCGGCGTCATATTTGCAGCGGCCGGCGCCAAAGTCTCTCATCGGGTCAATCAAAAATACGTTCGGCATCTTTTTTCCGCTATTACATTCCTTGTCGGAGCCGGGATGATTTTACAAGGGATTTTTATGTATTTCCCCTCATTATGAAGTCAAAACAGAAGACAGCAAAAAATATATAGGCGGAAAAAATAATTAACGCTTATTAATTAACAGAAATGTATTATGCTGTTGATAACTGTTGAGTATGCTATATACTGCTAATTAATGTAAGTCACACAATTTCGATTCAATTAACAGAGGTTTTTCACTATGCCAATTCCCAGTTTATTCATAGATATAATTTTAATTATTTTGGCAATTGTTATTGCTTATATCCTGTACAGAATATTGAAAACAGCAAAAAAACTTGTCATTAACATCCTTGTCGGCTTCATTTTGATCATCATTACGAATCTTATAGGGATTACAAACATTCCGATTCTGAGTTTGTCTCTTTCTTCGCTCGTAACGATCATTGTAACGGCATTGACCGGTGCTCTTGGTGCATTGGTTTTGATCATTTTGAACATCTTCGGGCTTTTCCCGTTTTGATGATATAATGCGTTTGCATTTGCTCGGCTCCGCCTCGCGCGCGAGCCGTTCCATTTTTATATTCAATTGATTGAAAAATTGCAATCTCTTTTTTCAATTGACTTCCTCGGAAACGAATTGAAAAACGATTTTCCAAAGAAGTCTAATGATTGACCGCTCCTGCTGGACCGGTCAAATTTCAAAAATCGCTCGATAATGATGGCGGATGTAAATCTCACCGTTATATTTCTTCTCTTTTTGGATTGATTTCAATTCAATCGTTTGAAACCCGTTCTCTTCAAAAAGCTCTTTCACTTCATTTTCTTCAAAATAGTGGTAAATGATTCCGTTCTGTCTCTCAAAAGTCCGCGGCTCCGTCTTCCCATTCTCTAAAACCGCGGGCTCCCCTAAACACCTCATATCTTCTTCACCGAAAGCTTCAAAGAAAACGAGCCCGCCGCTTTTTAAAACACGATGAAATTCAGCCGCCGCTTTTTCGCGGTCTTTTGAAATCAAATGCTGCAAAACACCAAGACACAGAATTCCGTCAAAAACATGGTCTGAAAAAGGAAGCTCGGCCGTACTTGAAAGAATGTGTTCCGGAAATGAAAAGCCGCTTCCTGCTTTTCCTGTTATTGCTTTCTTTTCAGCGATCACCGTGATTGATTCAGCAGAACGGCTCAGCGCATTTTTTGAAATGTCAATACCGATACATGGAAATTTAAAACAAAACTCTCTTAAATAACGGCCTTCGCCGGAGCCGGCATCCAGCAAAAAACTGTCCTTTTTCAGCCGATTTTGAATCCATGAAGTTTCCGTTAGGCCGCCCCATTTCAAGTGTTCATATTCGGTGTTCCAAGCATTGACATCTTTTTTAGAAACGGTCATGATAGACACCGAAATGAAAGAAAAATATTAAGAAATGTAAAAAAGAAGTTAAGATGATAAAGTCTCCTTAACTTTTGCAAGCGCTTCCGTCTTGGCTTTTCCAATTCCCGCCGCGTTCGGACCGCCGCCCATTGCAAGATCGGGCTTGCCGCCGCCGCCGCCGCCGACCGCTTGGGACATGATTTTGACAAGATCGCCCGCTTTCAGTCCTTTAGCGACCGCATTTTTGCCGACCGCCGCAACCGCTTTGACACCGTCGCTTTCGCTGAGCAGAATCGCAGCGGCATTATCATTCTTTAAAATTTCAATCGCCGCCATTCTCAAAGAATCAATATCGTCCCCTTTTGTGACGTGAACAACAATGGAGAAAGCGCCGACTTTTTCGGCTTCCTGCAGCATCTTAATCGTTCTTGCGCCTGCCAATTCTCCTTTGAGCTTTTCGTTTTCTTTTTGGAGTTCTTTCCATTCCTCAAAGAAACGTTCAACCGTCGGCGGTAAAATTTCAGGCTGAATACTTAAGATTTCAGAGGAATCGCGAAGCAGACTTTCAAGCTCCTGAATCGCGGTCACGGCAGCTTCGCCGACAGCGTATTCCAAGCGCTCGACACCGTCCTGAATGCGTTCCGTCTTCAAAATTTTAATCGGGCCGATGACGCCCGTTCCGAGACAGTGCGTGCCGCCGCAGGCTTCAATGTCGGAACCGATTTTGACAATGCGAAGCGTTTTTCCGGGCGGAATGCCGCCCTGATACAAGCCGAAACCGTATTTTTGCTCAGCATCTGTTCTATCCATGCTTTCAAAATGAACTTTTTTGTTTTCCATCACAATCTTATTTGCAATCATCTCAATCTCGTTGAGCTCTTCCTGCGTAATGTGCTTGTAATGGGAAATGTCAAGTCTTGCCCGTTTTTCCGATTTCTGCGCGCCGGTCTGCCAAATGTGATTTCCGAGCACTTTTCTTGCAGCGTCGTTGATAATGTGCGTTGCCGTGTGGTGGCGGCTGTGCGCCATTCTGCGCTTTTTGTCCACCCTGCAGGCGGCCATATCGCCGCGGTGGATCAATAATTCTTTGCCCGTCGTGTCCAGTTTATGAACGACCACGCCGTTGTACATCTGAACGTCAATGACGTTGTAAACGAAAGTCCCGACTGTCAAAATACCGTTGTCGGCCTCCTGACCGCCGCCTTCCGGATAGAAGTAGGTGTTGTCCAAAACAACATAGTCGCCGAAGGTGTCCAAAACAACGGCTTCAAACTCCATTCTTTCCGGCTCGTCATAATAGAAGCGTTTCGTCAGCGGCAAACGCTCGATTTTATTCATGTACTCGAATCCTGAAATCGATTCTTCTTTGTCACCGGCCTCGCTGTGCATATCCGCGACAAGTGAATAGAAATTGTCGGGGAATTCGACTTCAACGCCGACCTCTTTTGCGGCTTCCTTCGCAATTTCCGGCGGGATGCCGTGGCTGTCATAAATTTCCATGAGTTCCGCAAGCGGAAGCTTTTCGCCCTTTTCCTGATAGCGGACAGCGGCCTTTTGAATAATTTTTCTGCCGCGTTCAATCGTCTGGCGGTATTTTTCCTCTTCAAGCGCCAGAATTTCTTTCGTAACTTTGAAACTGTCTTCAAACTCGGAGTATTCCGGCATGTTTTCAATATGAAGCGCAACAATTGACGAGAGCGGCACGTCAACGCCTAAATCCTGAAGCATACGAATCGTGCGGCGGAGAACAAGGCGTGCGAGGTAGCCGGATTTTACGTTTGACGGAATAATGCCGTCGCCGAGCATAAACGTCAAGCAGCGCGTGTGGTCAGCGATTGCGAAGATCTTTTCCATCGGGTTCATGATGCGGGAAAGCTCATCTACATCCATTCCGATACTGTCTGCGACCTGCTTTCTGAGCTCTGCCAAGTTGGCGCTGCCGCTGACATCCATAATACCCGCAAATTGAGCGTTGCTCGCAAATATTTCGGCGTATTTCGGGTTGTTTAAATCGTGGTCAATGCCTGCTAATTTTGTAAGCTCTTGGACGATTGTCGGAAAAACGGAGTCGTAAATTGTCGGCGTTCCTTGAGAAGCCCACACGAAGCGTTCCAAACCGTAACCGGTATCCACGATGTAATTGTCCATTTTTTCATACATTTTGCCTTTGATATCAATCGTTCCCGTTTTCGATTCTTTCAAGTTCATGAAAACGAGTGTTGCAAGCTCAAGGCCGCCGACCATGACTTCAACGGAAGCGCCTGCGTTGCCGCCGCCGGCCCACGGGCTTTTGATGTAAGTCACGTCAGTGACATCAGCGCCGAGAGACGTTAAAAGCTCGTCGCATAATGCGATTGTTTTGTCTTTCCAATAAATTTCTTTGTCCTTATTGTTGAAAACATGGTGCGCCATCATTTCAAAAGTCGTTAAGTGGCGGCCGGTTCTGCCGACGGAATCCAAGTCGTTTAAGCGAATGCACGGCTGAGAGATCGTAAGCGGGTTTGCGGGCGGCGGAACGAGTCCGGAGGTGACAAACGGCTGGAAGTCCGCGATGGACGCGATGGTTAAATAGATGTCATCTCTCCAGCGTGCGACAACGGGGTATCTGCCGACTCTGGCGTGGCCGCGCTCTTCAAAGAAGTTCAGGAAATATTCACGCATTTCCGCGAGGTTCATCGGTTTTGAAAAAATCGGTTTTCCGATGAATGTGTAATAATCACACGGCGGATCGCCGCATGTTTCTCTATTTGTGTCGCGTGTCCAATACGTTTTTTTGCATTTGGAACACTCTTTTTCCAAAAAGCCGTTTTCTCTGAAATAAGTTATATCTTCATATTCTTCATCAAGCATTTTTTCCGCCCCATCCCGATTACTTTACCATTCTAACGTTTTATTGTTTTGTTGCTTTATTGTTTGTATAATGTTACGGTTCTGCCGCGGACATCAATCACTTCGGCATTGCACATTTCTGCCAATTCTGCTGCCGTCTGTTTCATATCATCCGATTCGCCGGAATTTTTATGAATTCTGACTTTGACCAGCTTTTTTAATTTCAACTGCTTTTTGAGTTCCTCAATCACCGAGTCCGCCATTCCGTTTTTGCCGACGCTTAAAAGCGGTTCTAAGTTGACGGATTCTTTTTTGAGCGTATAGAGTTTGATTTTATCCATAATTTGCCTTTTTAATTCGTTTAATATTTAATGGTTTTAGACTTCAAATTTAGACTTCAAAAGTTTTCCGTATTTAATAAATCTTCTCTTAAGGAACGATAAAAGTGTGTCACTATTTTTGCGGCTGTCACCGCGCGCGAGCCGCAACATTTTTTCTGAATTTTATTTATTTTGTTCCTCCTATTTTCTTAATTTGTCATTAAAAGCGTCCTTCATTTTATTCATAATTTCCATCTACTGACCCCCTTTTAACCAAATTGTTGGTAAGAAGAGTCTTTGGCATATTGCACAAAAGCAATAGGAATTTTGGAAAAGCGTTTGGATTTAGATGTTATATATGACGAAAACATTGTGTGTATTATATTATGGTATAATCGATAACTAGGAGGGCATACTATGGAGAAATCAATATCTGAAGAGATAAACGAGGTACTAAGTTTTTACACGCCAGGAAATATAAATGTCAGCTCACTCAAAAATGAAAGAGACTTTAAGAATTACGCATGTAATGCATATGGAGTTTTGTTTAATCTACTTAACAAGACTTTAAGAATTGACGACTTATACATTAACAGAACAGACGAAAAAACAGTGATAATACTTGGACTTTTACGGAAAATAGAAGAAATAATGTACAGCTATATGAAAATAATCTTGGTCGAGGATTATGAAGGAGATGCATAGGGCGAAGAAGATTCATTATATATTCTAGACAGAACAGCACTTGAAACTGCGGTTACACTTAAAATTATGATAAACAGGTACTCACAAGATAATATATTTGACGAATACAAGAGATTTTCACTTATAGCAGAAAAGACGAGATACGATGAACTTATCGAGGATAAGTCAGACCCAAATAGGCAGAGTCCTCGTGAAATTGAATTAAGAGACAGAATGATGAAGCGTATAGAATTATTCTTTATAAGTCAACAGTCATGCGTAACACAATTCAGGACAAGCCAAGAAAAGTAGCATAACTATTGGCACAAAAGAAAAATCAGAGACAGATTTGATGATGCCGGCATGGGGGATTTATACGAGGCATATAGACAATTCAGCCATCGCACTCATGGAAACTGGAAGGGACTGATTGAAACATTTGTGGATTCTACCACAAGTCCTTATGAAGTACGATTTAGAAAAAATCAAGCATCTGCCAGACAGATATCAATGTCGGCAAGGATACCAGCATTGGTCTTATATGACATAGCAGATAAGATGATAGTTGATTCACGCATAAAAGACTGTATGTTGAACTATGTGATACAAATGCTTAAAGAAATAAAAGACGTTGATATACAGAGGAATAAGCTAAAAACTGGTGTTAATAAATAAACTTAGACTTTATGTTTGAATACAAGATATAAAGGGTACGACGGGCGGATATACTGCTAGTAGAACCCTTTTTGTGCATTTCGTATAGCGACGAACGAATTTTTGTGCATTATTTCAAGCGAGATACTTCACCCACAAGATTATTAAATGGGAGTTTACTGATCCTGCTTATTTATAATTCATTTAAAACAAAAACATCCGTTTCATAAAATTTGTTAAACTTGAACGCCGAGTAAAGCCCTAAAATTTTAAAAGATTAAATGAAAAGACGCGTTCCACTTTTTTAGAAAAATGAATGAAAAACGATGTTTCAATAAAGCTTTAAAATTGTATGAATCCCTGCATGCGACCGCTTATTTTGATTTTGGTCTGAGCGAAGCGAAGAACAAAAGCAAAATTTGCGGAACTCCCCCAAAAAAGGCAGATGCACGCAGAAACGCTCGCCCGTTCCGAACAAGTTTCTTTCTTGCGACTGTTTTGTGCAGATTGCTGCCTTCTGCGCTACTGTGCGCCTCTGCTCTTTCTTATAGTAGCCGTTCGCTTCGCGAACGTGACCACCTGTTACCTTACCAATTCCATTTGCTGCTGACTACCTCCCTCTTTGCGCTGTTGCTTGACAGTTGCCACCCACACGCGCGACCCCATCCATTTTTCCTTTAACTTTCAAAACCCCTCCGCTCGTTTTTTTTATTTTCGAGAAATCGCCCTCCTCCTTCTCGTTTATTCCTCTGTTTTTTGCTTTGAATTCTATTCAAATTTTGTTGTTTTTAAATCAATTTTTCTTTTTTACGTTAAAAAATAACAGCAACAAGCCATTAAAAACTCAAAAAAAATTGTTTAAAACTCAAGTTTGTTTTTTGAATAGGTATATATTCGAAAAACGCGTTTAAGGCTTAACTCGAGACTGCAGGCAATACCTGCTTGATTTCAATATTATGATGTCAATTCAGTCCGTTTTACTATTCTTAAAGAGAGGAGTTTTAAAATGTCAATTGTTACAGACGCAAAGAACGGTAAAATTACCGAAGCAATGAAAATCGTTGCACAAAAAGAAGATTTAGACCCTGAATTTATCAGAAGGGGCATTGCTGCCGGCAGAATCGTTATCCCGACCAGCCCCTATAGAGATGTCAAACTTGCAGGTATCGGCCAAGGCTGCCGCACCAAAATCAACGCTTCTATCGGCGCCTCTTCCGACATCGTCGATGTGGACATGGAAGTTACGAAGGCGATCGCTGCAGAAAAAGCAGGCGCAGATACATTAATGGAACTCGGAACCGGCGGCGACTTCCTCGGTATCAGAAAAGCTGTCTGTGACGCTATTTCATTGCCTGTCGGGTCTGTTCCGCTGTACCAGGCATTTATTCAGGCGGCCGAAAAATACGGCTCCATCGTTCACATGACTGAAGATGAACTCTTCAAAGCCACCGAAGACCAGGCAAAACTCGGTACCTGTTTCATGGCCATCCACACAGGCATCAACCAGATTACGCTTGAGAGACTGAAAAGGCACGGCAGATACGGCGGTCTCTGCTCACGCGGCGGCGCTTTCATGAGCACCTGGATGCTTCACAATGAAAAGGAAAACCCGATTTACGCTCAATTCGATTACCTTTGTGAAATCTTAAAAGAACACGAAGTTACCTTGTCTACCGGCAACGGCATGCGCGCAGGCGCTGTCCACGACGCAACCGACCGCGCGCAGGTTCAGGAATTGATTATCAACTCCGAATGCGCTGACATTGCACACAGCAAATACGACCTTCAGGTTATCGTCGAAGGTCCGGGACACGTTCCGCTCGACCAGATCAGAACCAACGTTCAGCTGATGAAAGTCATGAGCAACTACAAGCCGTTTTACATGCTCGGTCCGCTCGTCACAGACATTGCGCCCGGCTACGACCACATCACAACCGCGATCGGCGCAGCAGTTTCCGCCTCCTACGGATGCGACTTCCTCTGCTACGTGACGCCTGCAGAACACTTGGCTCTTCCGAATGTTGAAGACGTCATCACCGGTGTTAAAACCTCCAAGATTGCAGCGCACATCGGCGACATGATCCGCCTCGGCAAGAGGGATGAAGACTTGGCTATGGCCCGCGCAAGAAGAGACCTTGACTGGGAGAAAATGTATGAACTCGCTATTGACGGCGAACACGCAAGAGCTGTCCGTGACAGCCGCGCGCCGGGCGACTCAGACGCTTGTACAATGTGCGGTGACTTCTGCGCTCTTAAGATTGTCAACCAGCACTACGACCTTGCAAAATAAAGCTGATTGAGCGATCCTGGATCACTCGGTCATAAAAACAAAATTCCTCATAAAAATGGAAAAACCGAGCGGGGGGTAGTTCTATCCCCTTCTCAACTATCAACTCATACAAAGCTCCAAGGAGTTTCTCTTTTTTTATGTTCTCTTCTTTTTTGCCGCTGTTATCTGCCGATTGCACCCTTGAGCTGAAACGGCTGCCGCTGCGCGCGAGCCGCATCGCTTTTCAAAATATTTCATAAAACGTCCCCGTTTTTTGAATTGATGATGAAAAAAAGATGAAAGAGGATGAAATATTAAAAAGAGACAGGGATTAGCGAGTACCAACCCGCAGCGTAATCAAACTCTTTACATCACGCAATATATTTTCGCTTGTTACTTCAACTGCCAGCGACTTGACGGCTGAACCAAATTTCGCCCGGTTGTATAAGTTTTGTGTGTATTCATCGCAAAAGGGAATTAATACGTCAGCTTCGGCAGATTCTTTTGCACCGACAGCAATGAGCGCAATGAAATACCCTTGCTTCGGGTAAAGCGTACACAATGCTTTGCCGCTTTTCTTGTATTTGACGTTCCATCCCTGCCAAAATCCTTTATCCATGGAACAGCAGCTGAAAAATAATTTCGGCTGAACATTGTACGTCTGCTGTAAGTAATTCGCCAAATCGTCCCATAAAGGAGTAACAACAAATTCCCTTATTTGATTCTCTGACGGCTCACGCCCGTCATCGAACAATTCGGCCCATTGCATATGTTCACCTGTATATTATTTTTCTTGTTTTTTTCTGTTTGCCTGAATCGCTTTCAAAGTTTTTCTATGAAGTGTCGCATTGATGTCGGCGACATATCCTGCCGCAAGAAGCAGAACGCTGACGCCCGCAAAGAAGAAGAACGCTGTTCCAAGCATTGAAGCGCCGTGCCATGTGATGATGAACGGATGGGCGGCAATCAAAAGCAAAGCGATGATGAATGAGAGCAGGCTCCAAACGCCGAAGAAAAACTTCGGATTGTAAAAGCGTGAATATTTGTAAACCGCCATGCTGATTCTGTAGCCGTCGCGAATCGGATGAAGTTTCGTTTCAACTTTTTCGGGGCGCGGAAGATACGTAATCGGAACTTCTATGATTTTTTGTCCTTTCATCAGACATTCGACGGTCATTTCTGTTTCAATGACGAATCCGTGCTGTTTTAAATCCAAAGCCTGAATGGATTCACGTGTAAAGGCACGATAGCCCGTTAAAATGTCGCGGAGGTTGGATTTAAAAGCGCGGCGGAAGAACCAATTGATCATACGGTTTCCAAAAAGATTCAGTGTGGTAAACGCTCCCGGCGTTCTGCCGGCAATTCTGTTCCCTGCGACGTGGTCGGCTTTCCCCTCCAAAACCGGATTCAGCAAGAGATGGATTTCTTCGGGGAGTTCCGTTCCGTCGCCGTCAATCATGACGACGTATTTTTCCGTTATAGCGTTAAAGGCCTGAATCATTGCCTGGCCTTTACCTTTGCCGCTTTGAGTGACAACGCGGGCGCCGGCGGCAGCCGCGACTTCTCTGGTCTTGTCTTTGCTGTTGCCGTCGTAAACCAAGATATTATTGTAGCCGACATTTTTAAAGCCTTCAATCACATCTTTAATTGCGCCTTCTTCGTTGAGAACGGGAATAAAAATGCAAACATCGTTTTTGTCAAAAGTTATAGTCTGTTCCTCAGTCATAAAAATCCCGATATATTGTGTTTTTCCGCAAAAACGCGGTTTTTTCGATTTTAAAATTTATTTTGCTGTCGAAAATAAAAAATGTAATTATAGATAAGAAGATGTTGAAAATGACCAACATCCCTGCTCGGCAATTTCATTTTATGCCTTTGCTTAACGCAATTGCACTCGCAATATCCGTTTTTCCCTCAATGATAACCATATTTTTTTCTCTTGCGATTTCAGAAAGTGTTTGTAATTCTCTTAACCGAATCGCGACGGGGATCTTTTCATACAATTCTGCCGCTTCCATCATTTTCTTGGCGGAAATTTCTTCGCCTTCCGCTAAAATGATTCTGGCTCTTTTCTCTCTTTCAGCTTCCGCCTGCTTGGCAATTGCCCGCAGCATTGTATCAGGTAAACTAATATCGCTTATTGTGACGGCTGACACGCATATACCCCACGGGTCAGTGCCTTTGTCAAGCAATTCCTTCAATTCCGCATTAATTTGTTCCCTTTTTGTTAAAGCATCGTCAAGCTCCATGTTTCCAAGAACATCTCTTAAAATCGTTTGGGCAAGCGTTGTCGTTGCTGAACAAAAATCATGGACTGCGATAACTGCTTTTTTCGGGTCGGTGACGTTGTAATAAACCATCGCGTCAACTTTTATCGTAACGTTGTCCTTTGTGATAACGTCTTGTTTGGGAACATTGATGGTGAATGTCCTCATGTCAATTTTAACACCCGTTTCAAGAAGCGGCGGGATAATTACTAAACCCGGTGCGGCAACTCTCTTAAATTTCCCTAAACGGAAAATAACACACTTTTCATATTCTTTTACAATATGTATCATGATATTAACCCTGTTATTTACTAAAGGCAGTTGAAGAAGCCCGATTAAAATCCGCTTGCTGCATCTGTTCAAGTGAAATCAAATGTAAATGAAATACAAATGAATAAAATGCAATAAAAATGATAAAAAATGAAAAACAAGGCACTTTACAAAAGTCCCATGTTGTCCAACTGTTCGCGAACGACTTCAACGCCGCGCGCGCAGTCTTCGGGTGTTTTGCCGCCTGTGACGACAAGTTTTCCGGAGCTGAAAATCAAGACGACGACTTTCGGGTCGCTGATTCTGTAAACAAGACCGGGAAACTGTTCGGGTTCGTACTCGATGTTTTCAAGACCGAGACCGATTGCAATTGCGTTAAGGTTCAAAACAGCTTTCAGGTCGGCGGACGCGACAATGTTCTGAACGGCAATGTCCGGCTTCTCGATTGTTTTGATGCCGATGCCGTTTAATTTCTTTGCCATGTTGCCGATAACAGTGTGAACGTCAGCCACATTCTTGGCGCCGGTACAAACGACTTTGCCGGATGTGAAGACGAGGAACGCGGCTTTCGGGTCAGAAACTCTGTAGACGAGGCCGGGGAACTTCTGTTTGTTGTATTCAGCCGTCTGGAATTTTTCGACGATTAAGTTTAAGTCAAACTCTTCCGCCAATTTCGTGGAAGCAACAACGTTTTCGATTTTAAGGTTTGATTCATTGCTCATAATTATTACCGTATTATTGATGGATATGTGTATAAAAATAAGTTATATAATTGCAGCTTAATAGGTTCGTTAATTCTTGAATTTGGATTTCTTGAATCAATACGGATATTCTTAAACGCTTATCAAGTATATAAATGGAATATATAAAGGATATATAGTTTATAAGGCATCAAAAAATACTTTTGAAAAACTTTTTTCTTCTTTTCAAAACATCGGCGCTTCACAAAAACCGATTAAACGATAGACTCGGCTGCCGTTTTCTTCATCAGACTGAAAAATAAGCGTCTTCGTATATGTTTTCTTTTTGAAAAGATCAAAGTAAATGACTTCTGCTTTTTCCAAAGCCGTTTTCGAAGCTGTATTTTTTGTTTCTTCTCCAAAACTTTCCGCTTCGCCATCTCCCTCTTCAACGTCGGGAAGTTCCGCTTCCCATTTTTCGATTTCATAAGTGTCGGCGTCGGCAGAGAAAGAGGCAGATTCTAAAATGATTTTGGAATGGCAAGTAGCATCATTTTCGATGCTGTCGTCATTTTCCATATCATCCATGGAATCATCAACAGAGATGCGCCATGTCATTCCGTCTTTTTCTAAAAGAGTTTGGATTTCTTCCAATGAAGAAAAAGTTTCATCAATTTCCATGAATTTCAATTACGGTGTTCTTCTTATTAAAAACCAAACATCGGTTTTTGAAGTTGGCAATAAACCTGAACGCCGCTGAAACCCTAAATTAAAATGTTTTAGGCGGGAGATAAAACGGGCGTTCTAATTTTTTAAGAAAATTAAAAGAAAGACGATGTTTCAATAAAATCGAAAATTGCATGAATCCCCTCGTACGACCGCTAATTTCGGTTTTGGTCTGAGTGAAGCGAAGAACAAAATCGGAATTAGCGGAATGCTCAAAAAAGAGGCAGATACAAGTGGAAGAACGCTAACCTGTTCCGAGCGAGCTACTTCTTGAGACTGTTTTTTCGCTGCTGCCACCTGCTGTTTGCATTGGCGCATGCATCTGCTCTTTTTTATCACATCCGTTCGCTTCGCGAACGTGCCACCGTTACCTTACTGTTTGCGCTACCATCGCTGCGGCCGCGCGCGAGCTGTGCCGTTTTTCTTTAATTTTCGCGTCTGCCCCTGCCTTTTTCAATTTCAATATTGAAAAGCAAAGCTCGCCTGTTGAATGATCAAAAATAAAAAGAGCGACGAGAGGGGGATTTGAACCCCCGAGTTGCAAAGCAACATAGGATTAGCAATCCTACGCCCTACCGAGCTAGGCTATCTCGCCATGATGACAATTCGTTTTTGACTTTCCATAAAAGAAAGGGAGATATTTAATGCTTACCGTTCCGAAGTGGAATCGAAAAACACAAGTTCATTATAATCGATAATAATCGAAAAGGCGGGCACGCATCCGGCTCGATACACCTTCCCTACGCAGTCTCCGAAACCTCTCCTCCACCCCGCAACCCCGCAAGCGACTGTTGTCCGCAGTAAGTCTGCTCCCTTCCGGGCCTGAACCGGTTTCCACGATTAAGAAAGCCGAACCAAAACTCCTTTTGTCTCGGCAATCACCACAATCCCAGCAGGACGAGGTTTCAACGTTAAGATTTCGAACTTGACATAAAGTCAATGCACCTGACCGAAAGCTTCGTCACCCGCATATTGGCGATTTCGGGTTACAAGCGACGCCTAGCTGCCCTGACTAGCCCACCGAGTAAATCATAAGCATGGGATAATTTATAAGCCTATCTGTTTGATTGAATGCGGCAAAATCTGATAAGAAATTGGCAAGAAATCGATAAATGCCGACTTAATCTGCCTTCTCTGCTGTTTGCTTTTTATATTTGACGCCTTTTTCATCAGCCAGTTTCTTCATCGACGGCGGCAATTTTTCATAACGCCAAAGGCCGAATTTAACCCAAAGGTCAGGGTTCTCAATTCCTTTTTCATGACCGGCCTCAATCAGTTTATTTTCCCACATTTCCATGTCTTTTGGATGCGTATGCTTTAAATTTTCAAAGTCAGCAAGCGACGCTGCCGGACACAGCCAGCAGCCGATTCGATCCAGCCCTTTTTCATAAAGCGGATTATAGTGCAGATCCTTGTCAAAAATGTAAAGCCAAACATGCATCGCCGTCCATTCCTGAATCGGCGCCGCTCCGATTTGGCCTTTCACGGACGGACTTTTCCAAATCCTTTGACTTCTGGCGCGCGCCTTGGATTCATATTGACGCTGACCGATAAAAGTCATACAGCCGCCGCTGTCCGCGTAATTCATTTCAATCACGGCCGTAATCGGAATCAGCTTGCAGGATTGCGTACACCAGCGGTTGTCAACGCTCGGCGGCCCGAATGTTTCATATTCATCCCAAAAGGCATTTCCCGCGCTTGTTTCTTTAAACGGCCTCTTGTAAATTTCAACGATTTCTTTGACATTGTCAAGCGTTTCCTGAAATTCCAAACCCGTATCGGCAAAAATGATTTCGTAATCTCTCTCGTTTCCGGAATCCTTTCCAAACGCCTGCTCCGTTAAATGAAGCGTGACTAAACTGTCTTTGCCGCCGGAATAAGAGCAAGTCACTTGCTTTTTCATGTTTTTGGCGGCGTTTTGCATAAACCGGATGCTGTCCGCTTCAAACTTGTCAATAACGTTTCGATTTGCATCAACGGTTTTCCGCCAAATTTCCCGAGTCGGTGTCCCTGCCGGAATTTCAATATCTGCGGGCATGACGCTTGCCGCCGTATTCCTCTCATTCCCAGTTTCGCTTTCAATGCCTTTCCATCTGATTTTGACAGCTTTGCCACGATCAGAGTTTTTGATCTCCTCAGATGTCATTTTGGCTCTGCCGGCGGCAATCACTTCAAAATCGGGCGTGACAATCACAACTTCGTCTTCCTTTTCAATTCCGGGCGCCGTTCTCAAAATTCCCGGAACCAAAACGCTTGAACCGTCCGCAACGAAAGGAACGGCATTTTCATGAACCATTATCCAATTCTTAAGGTTTTTTTCCGCGTCGGGATCTTCAATTTTGGAATTTTTGTTAAAAATGCGCCGTGCACCCGTCAGGCGCGGCAAAAGAACCCACTCGGTTTTGTCGATTTCAAAACGAATCGTTCCGATAACTTCGCCGCCGCAGATGATTTCCTCCATGCGGTCATCATAAGGCGCTTTATTGTATACGGTAATTTCGCCATCGGCAATCATTTTTTTGCCGAACTGCCGAACAGAAACTTCGTTAATACGGCTGATGTCATATGGAAAAGCCGGACGTATGTCCGCGGGCGGCGTGACCGTTACAAAATTTGTTTGGCATCCGCAGGCGCATTTTTCTTCCAGAACAGGGACATTGCACGCGGGACACCAATGTAAGACTAACTTTCCTAAAAAAACAGGTTTGACCATGGGCGGTATAAATGTACTCATCTTATTAAAAGCCATTTTTGGAGGAAGCAGAAAATCTCAAATCGAAAAAGAGTGACTAAACATAACATTTATATACACATTCATAATATAAAATTATAAACTGTCTTAATTTTTAAGAGATGATATATAATGATATTAAAACGATACTATAAATCCAACATAAATTCGAAAATTCATTTAAAGACTCTTTTTAAGAGTTCTTTTCTTGTTCTGGCAATTTCAATTATTTTGTTTGCACTTGCAGGAAGCGCAGGTGCAATTACGGACGAAGCTTCATTCCGCGATGCAATCGCTGCGGGCGGAACGGTTACTCTTACAGGTCAGACAATTACGCTGACCTCAACGATTGCCGTCACCAATGATGTTACGTTAACAGGCACAGGCACTCTGCTGACGGACGGATCATTTCGGCACTTTAATGTGAGCGGGACCGGTCATTTAACATTGGACGATGATGTCATACTTACAAGAGCAAGTACCGGTGCTCCCGGAGGCGGTATACTTATCACCAACGGTGGCCGCTTTACTATGAACGGGGGAACGATCACAGAAAACGCTGCAGTGCGGGGTGCAGGTGTTGAGGTTTGGGGCGGAAGCTTTTACATGACCGGCGGCACCATCTCACAAAATACGGCAAGCTCAGAAGGCGGCGGCGTGGTCGTTGATATGCGAAACTCCGTCAGAGGATATTTTGAGATGAGCGGCGGCGACATAACAGATAATCAAGCTAACCAAGGCGGTGGAATTATCGGCTTTTCCCACGGAGACATTGTCATTACGGGCGGCAACATTACAGGCAACACCGCTTACAATGGTGCCGGCGTGTTCAACGGCGGAACACTCGATTTCCAGGGCGGCAATATTTCCGGCAACACCGCAGGTAACTACGGCGGCGGCGTGCTCAACGGCGCTTCTGCACCCGGAACTTTTACTCTGAACGGCGGCATCATAGCCGATAATGAAGCAACCCTCGGCGGCGGCGTTCTTCACCTTCTCGGCACAATGACGATAGAAAAAGGAACGATTTCCAACAACACGGCAAACTCCATGGGCGGCGGAATATTCATCAACAGTCCCGGCTTTTCAATCGTTGATGTCCTCATCGCGGAAAACAAGGCAGAAAGCGGCGGAGGTATTTTTATCAACGGTAATGGCGGCTTTACTATGACCGCCGGAACGATCCGTGACAATGAAGCTGTCGGGGTGAATGGGCAGGGCGGAGGCATCCAAAATAATGGCATTTTTACTTTAAAGGGCGGGACAATTGACGGCAACAAGGCAACCAATCACGGCGGCGGGATATTCAATAATAACGTTTTCACGATGGAAGGCGGCACAATTTCTGACGGTTATTCAGTCACCGGAGGCGGTGTGTTTGTTAATGACAGCAGTGTGTTTACCATGGACGGCGGCAGCATTTCAGATAATGAAGCGTCGCAGGGCGCAGGTGTCAATATTGCCGTAGGTGGGGAATTTACCTTAAAAAAAGGTGTGATCAGCAATAACACTGGATTGATGCACGGCGGCGGTGTACGAACTCAAGGCGACTTCGTCATGGACGGCGGCGAGATCAAAGACAATACAGCTGCTTCCCTTGGCGGCGGTGTTTATGTTATCGGCGGCACTTTTGAAATGTCTGATGGTGAAATCTTAGAGAATGAAGCGAGTCTGAGCGGTGGCGGTGTTGCGGTGTATATAGGGTCAACATTCAACATGAACGATGGCTCAATCAGAAAGAACATAGATAAAGGAACCAATCAATGGGGAAGCGGCGGTGGCGGTGTTGCTGTAATGAACAGTGTCTTTACAATGAGCGGCGGCAGCATCAGTGAGAACACGGCTGCATTCCGTGGCGGTGGCATATTGATAGACATGGGTAGCACTTTTGAAATGTCTGACGGCGCAATCAAAAATAATACGGCAGAAGATTACGGCGGCGGTGTTTATGTTGTAGATGCTGTTTTTGATATGACGGACGGAACAATCAGCGGCAACACCGCAAAAGACGGCGGCGGAGTGTATTTGCATACTCAGTGGTCTTCAACTGAATTTAATATGACCGGCGGAATCATCCGCGATAATGAAGCAAAGTACAGCGGCGGCGGTATTTACCACAGACACATAGATCCTTTAGATGACGGAACGAAATATCAGAGTCTCCTCGTTTCAAACGCAGCTGAATTCAAAAACAACACGGCTTTGGAGGCTTTTAACTATACGGGAACCCCCGCCCTTCTCGCGGTTGACAGCAACATTCAGTGGAATGGCAAAAACAGCCTCGGCGGAGAGATTGACGGTGGCGGTGTTGTTGCAGGCGTCCACCTTTTGAATAATTATGACATCAACTATGATTTGAATCCGTATACGCCACCCGGCGGCGGTGGAAGCGGTGGCGGCGGAGGAACAGGCAACGCAACGGTTGTTGATCCTTCGAGACCAAATCCCGACCCCGAGCCCCCGATCAACCCTGAACCTCCGGCCGACCCTGAGCCTCCGACCAATCCGGACGAGGGTTACGAAGGACAACCCGAAATTGTACTAGTGGTTCTTTTCTCCTTCCTCGCGATTGCCGTTTTCTGTTACAGAAGAGTTGGGGAAGTGAGAGAAGACGAGTAATCATACCAAACGCGAACAAAAGATAGAAAAATAACCGGCGGCAGTTTCATGTAAGAGACTGCCGCTTTTTTTATTTTAAATTATTTTGATTTCTGTTTAAAATCAATTGATACAGATATAGTTGATTTTCCTAAAAAAGTTTGTCTGTAAAGATAAATTCTATTCATTTTATTAAAAATCATTATTAGTTGAGACTACATTCTAAATTATATTTGTAAAAATTCCCAAATATATTATATATGATTAAAATTGTTTACTTCATTCAGTTGTAATTTTAATAACAATTGCTTATCAGCAGACTTTGTAAATTATTTTTAAGTGTTTGAGGACTACTTATGATTGCATTGAATCGTTTTTTAAAATCCGATACGGATTTGAATACTCATTTTAAGACGCTTTTTAAGAATTTCTTTCTTGTTTTTGCGGCATTCATTATTTTGTTTTCATTTGCCGGAAGCGTAAATGCAATTACGGATGAAGCTTCTTTCCGAACGGCAATCACAGACGGCGGCACGATAACCCTGACCGGCCAGACAATTATGCTGACATACGCTGACGGAGGGAGTCCTTCCACTGCAATCGTAATCAATAAAGACATAATCTTAACAGGCGACGGCACGATACAAGTCATCGGCGATTTCAGGCATTTTTCTGTCAGCAGCGGCGTTACCTTTACTCTCGATGACAAAGTGACGCTGACACACATAAATCCGGATGAGGACGGCGGCGGCGTGTACGTCAGCCATGGCGGCACCTTCAACATGAAGGGCGGCAAAATCAGCGGCAATTCCTATACATATTCGGGAAGCGACACACCTGCAAGCGGCGGCGGAGGCGTGCTTAACTTCGGCACATTCACCATGACAGGCGGTACAATCAGCGATAACACAGTCACGGGAGACCATTCTTCTTGGCCCGTCGGGGCCGGCGGCGGTGTGTTTAACGTCGGTACATTCACTTTGGTTGACGGCGAAATCAGCAAAAACACAGCTGAAGGGGCAACCCAATGGCAAACGCCCGGCGGAGCCGGCGGAGGCGTGTTCAACATCGGCATTTTCAATATGGAAGGCGGCAAAATCAGCGACAACGATGTAAATCGGTACGGCGGCGGTGTGGCGAACGCAGGCACATTCACCCTGACCGGCGGCGAAATCAATACTAACGCAGCTTTGTGGGATACCCTTAATAATCCACTCGGAGCCGGCGGCGGTGTGTACAACAACGGCACTTTCCTCATGAATAGCGGTATGATCAGTAGCAACGAGGTAGATTAGTGCGGCGGCGGTGTGACGAACACAGGCACATTCACCCTGACCGGCGGTATAATTTACAATAATACAGCTGAGTGGGTCTATGATTGGATTATCGGAGACGGCGGCGGCGTGTACAACAGCGGCGCTTTCACCATGGAAGGCGGCACGATCAACAAGAACAAAGCCGGAGTTTACGGTGGCGGCGTATACAATGTAAACTTCCCGCTTTTCATATGGCCCCCTCCCGATTATTTCTTCACCATGAGAGGCGGCACAATCAGCGATAACGAAGCCGGGACCGACGGAGGCGGTGTATGCAATCATTATACGTCATTCTCTCCATACTCCGTTTTCACTATGGAAGGCGGTAATATTTTAAATAATACTGCAAAAAACAATGGCGGCGGTGTGTTCAGCCAAGGCGCGTTCAATATGTCAAACGGCGAAATCAGCGGCAATCGCGCTGCAAATGGCGGCGGCGTGTTTTGGTGCGATCACATTCCTGTTGTACCCGTTCTCTTGGGAATTCAGAACAGTGCGGCCCCACTTTGCTCTTGCTCCTCCTCATGGTGGGGCAGCAATACGTATCGGGGACTCATCATCTCGGACACTTCTGTCATCAGAAACAACATGGCCGGAACGATGACTGTTTACAACTACACGGGCATTGATGATCCGCCGGACGTTCCGGTTCTTCCGAATGTTGACAATAATGTCAGATGGTCCGGCACAAATACATTCGGCGGCACAATTAACAGCGCCGGTGTTGTGACAGGCATTCACCTTCTGAATAATTGGGACGTCAACTATGACAAAAACCCGCTCGCATCCGGCGCGTACCGCATTACTTACGACGGCAACGGACATACGGCAGGTACTCCGCCTGTTGACCCGACAAATTATCCTGAGGGTGCAGATGCGACAATTCTCAGCCCGGGCGATATGACAAAAACAGGCTATACTTTCGTCAGATGGGAAACCGGACCGGGAGTGGTTCCTGCAGAATCATATAATCCCGGAAATGTTCGCGTCATGACTTCTGATATCACTTTATTTGCTCAATGGAAGCTGAATGAAACTTACCGCATCACTTACAACGGCAACGGGCATACCGCAGGCGCTCCGCCTGTTGACCCGACAAATTATCTTGAGGGCACATCCGCGACAATTCTCGGCCCGGGTAATATGACGAAAACAAACCATACTTTCGTAAGATGGGAAACCGGACCGGGAGTGACTCCTGCAGAATCATATAATCCAGGAAATGTTCGCGTCATGACTTCTGATATTACTTTGTTTGCTCAATGGAAACTGAATGAAACAACGCCCAGCGGCGGTGGCGGCGGCAGCAGAAATAATAACACAGCCGACGTTGAAAGACCGGATGAGGGTTATGAAGAGGAACAAAAACCCGATCCTGAGCCCGAGAAAGGAATGACGGCCGTCATCCTCTTCTTTATGGTTGCAATTGCAGTTTTCTGCTACAGAAGATTTGAAGAAACAGAAAATGAAAAGTAACATTGAAACAAACGCAAACAGAAAAAAACAAAACAATTGGCGGCAGTTTGATTTTCAGACTGCCGCTTTTTTTATTTAAAATCATTTTCTCATTTTGTTTATTTCATTTTTCATTCAGGCAGTTTATCGGCTGATAAAAATTTTTAAATCGCGAACACTTCGTAAAAAAAATACAACAGTAAATACTATTTTATAACTGTATAATTATATCTATATTTAACCGATAATATTTATATAAATATATCTAATTCTTGGAAGAGATTTATGACAGCAGTTCATTCTTTACAGTCCGATTCTAATTTGAAGGATTTTATAAAATATTCCTTTCTCATCTTCACAGCATTGATTGTTTTGTTTTCGTTTGCCGGAAGTGTAAATGCGGCGGGCAGCGGATTCAGCGGCGGTGAAGGCACTCCGTCAAATCCTTATATCATAGGAAATGCGGCTGATTTAGCGGCAATTAACGATTCTTTGGGTTCTTTCTTCATTTTAGGCAATGACATTGATCTGTCCGGAATAAGCTGGACACCGCTCGGTTCTTCTCAACCGTTTACAGGCCGATTGGACGGAAACGGAAAAACGATTTCTAATTTGAGTGTCGATTTGACATCAAGCAATGTCGGTTTATTTGCCGCAACAAGCGGCGCCTTTATTATCAATCTAACGATTGAGTCCGCCGTCGTTAACGGCTCTTCAAATGTCGGCGCTGTTGCGGGTTCTGCGAATGATACATTTTTTTCCAACGTTTCCGTTAAAAACAGTTACGTTACGGCGGCAAATAACAATGCGGGCGGTATCGCCGGAAGTGCTCTGAGTCTTCCCATCTACAATCAGACGAATAAGTACCTGTTTGTCAATTGTTCGATTTCTGACACGGTCATCTCATCAAACAACGCTACCGGCGGACTCGCAGGGCAATTAATTTCCGGGGATATCAAAGAAGTCAATGTCATTGATGTGACGGTTACTGCAAGCGGAGCAAATGCCGGCGGTTTAGTCGGCATTCTGTCACAAGGTCAAATCTCAAAAAGCAGCGTTCTCAGCACCGATCTTTCTTCTTCCGGCAGTAAAACCATCATTCAATCTCAAGGCGGAAACGCAGGCGGTTTGGTCGGGTTTTTCGACGGCACACAGCAAACCGGTTGGTGGCACTTTGGCGATGTCTCAAATTCTATGTTCAGCGGTGATGTCGAGGCGACAAATGCAGCCGGCGGCTTAATCGGATACGGGATAGCTATAGACATCAATAATTGCGGATCTGCCGGAAACATTACCTCTGCCGGTGATTATGCCGGCGGCCTTGTCGGATATTTTGAAGGCCAATTTGACTCCAGACTTCGTGTTTACGGAAAAATCAACAACTCTTCTTCCGATTCTGTCGTTACGGCCGGCACATACGCGGGCGGCCTTGCGGGTTTTCTTAATAATTCCACTATCCTGTATTCCAATTCCACAGGAGAAGTTGAGACGACCGGCACAACCGGAAATGAAATGACAGGCGGCCTTATCGGGTTCATGACGGGCGATTATGACTTGACTAACAATGTTTATACTCTCAAGGTTTATGTCCAAAACAGTTATACCGAAAGTAATGTGACAGCGGCCGGAGGTTATGCCGGCGGATTTGTCGGCGGGTTCACCGGACCCGATCAGACTTACGTTTTGATTGAAAACAGCTATTCTGCAGGTACAGTTTCCGTGACGGGAGCTGCCGGCCCGGGAAGCTTTGGAGGCAACATCAGCAACGGGCAAATCAAAACAAGCTATTCATCTTCCACTGATTCTTCTTCTGCGCCAATCCCCGTTTTTGTGAATCAGTCTTCCAATAGTCTTCTCAATGAAACTGTTTGGAAAAACGGAACAAACGAGAATGATATGACGTCACTTTCATATTTTGAAAATACTTTGAACTGGTCTATTGACGGCCGCCCGAATTCTTCATTGGTTTGGTACATTGAAGACGGCGTTTCTTATCCGAAATTGGTTTCCTTCTATGTTCAGGGCGCGGTCATTCTCATTAACTCAAGCAATGTCGATAAAATCGGTACAAGTGAAGAAGTTGCGGGTCAGCCCGGCGTTTATTATTTGCTGAGCGCAAATTACAGACTGACGGAAAATATTGATTTCAGCGGCCAGTCGTTAACTCCAATCGGAAACGTTTCCTATCCTTTTACAGGCACATTTGACGGCGGCGGATATCAGCTGTCCAATTTCACGGCAGTTCCGGGCTACACTGCCGGAGGAAATGCGACAGGCTTCTTCGGTTACGCGTACAATGCCGAGTTTAAAAATGTCAATCTTTCAAGAGTGACAATATTCAATGACGCTGATTTCGACACGACCAGCCTTTCTGCCGGCGCCTTAGTCGGTTTTATGAACAATTCGATCGCTGGCAACTGCCATGTTTCGGACAGCACAATTCAAAGCGGAATGTACATAGGCGGTTTGGTCGGCAGAGGGTATGATATTGAAATCTATAATTCCTCAGCCGGAAATGTCACCGTTCATGATACGCTTTCGGCCGGCCGTGTCCCTCCCACCCTCAGTATCCATTATTCGATGACGGCTAATGCGGGCGGACTCATCGGCGGAACTTACTTTGATTGTGTTATTATCAACAGTTCCGTTGAAGGAAGCGATATTTTAGTCTATGAAAACGCAGGCGGTCTTATCGGCTCCATGAAGCGCGGCACCATTCAAAACAGTTCGTCTGTTTCAAATACGGTGACCGGCAATGCATACAATGTCGGCGGATTCATGGGCTACAGTTCTGTTGCTCAGATTATTGACTGTGTGTCAGAAGATAACGAAGTGACGCTGGAAGCCATCTACATAATCACGAGCATTGTCAATTTTGCCGTACAGTACGCGGGCGGCTTTGCGGGCTGCATTGAGTTCGGTCATATAGCAAACAGTTCCTCCGTCAATAATGCGGTTACAGGAATCGAAAATGTTTCCCTCAGCCTCAATGCGTCGTATCTCGGCGGTTTTACCGGGTTCAGTTCGGGCTTGATTGAAAATTGTACATCTGATGCCACTGTCACCGGCGGTTCAGCAGAAATCGGCGGCTTTGTCGGACAGCACACAAACGGAATAATCAGCAACAGCTCTTCAAAAGGCACTGTCACATCAGCAGTGGACGGAGACTATGTCGGCGGTTTTGCGGGTTTTGCCTACATGGTGACATTCATAGATTGTACATCTGACGTTGACGTCAGCGGAAATGATTTAGTCGGCGGGTTAGTCGGTTACTTGTCGTCCTCCGGCGTTGAAAACTGTTCTGTCTCAGGCAATGTCGTCGGAAATGATGATGTCGGCGGACTTATAGGATACGCACTGTCTTCTGCTGCGCAACCATTCAACATTACAGACAGTTCTTTTACAGGAAACGTGACGGCTACCGGAGATGCTGCCGGAGGAGTTATCGGATATGGAAGTTCAGCTAATAAAATCATTATCTCAAACATGTCAATGGCAGGAAGCGTGACATCTGAAGGAAATTACACGGGAGGAATGATCGGATACATACCTGTCGCAAGCAGGACCGACATTTTAAACAGTGTCGTCGCAGGAAACGTAATGTCTAACGGAAGTTACACCGGAGGAATGATCGGATACACACCTGCCGTAACTAATATTTTAAACAGTGTCGTCGCAGGAAACGTAACGTCTAACGGAAGTTACACCGGAGGATTTGCAGGATATGCGATGAATACAGACATTTCAGACAGTTATGTTACGGGGAATGTTAATGGAGTCGCATTTGTCGGCGGTTTTGCAGGATTTGCAAATAATACAACGTCTATTTCAAACAGTTTCATGGCCGGAAACACAATAGGATCCGGCAACCAAGTCGGCGGGTTTATGGGGCAGGCCGGATCGGGAGCAACGGTCTCAAACAGTTATGTTACGGGAGATGTTTCCGGAGTGGATTTGGTCGGCGGATTGGTCGGCTGGAATAACTACGGTATAATCCAAAACAGTATGGCTTTAAATGAATTTGTCAATGGAACCGGTAACAGAGTTAACAGTGATTTTGGCTATATGACCGGAACAGGATCTTCGAATTTGTTTGTTTGGAACAACATCTCCAACGGTACGACCGGAACCATTACAAATCTCACCGCGGTGACTGTCGTAACTTCTGAAGATGTTTGGCGGTCTTATCCGACAAGTCCTCTTCAAACAATTAATGTTTGGTCAACATTTGACGCAGCCAACTGGACTTTGAACTCTTACGGCAAGTTCATGATGCCTGTTCAAACATGGAATATCCAAATTTGGAACGAGAATCCCCTTCTTGAATACGCGTACGTCATTGCGGATGCCACACATTTAATTCCGAAATATATGATTATTTATGACGGCAACGGCTACACGGCCGGTACTGTTCCTGTTGATCAGACCGTTTATCAATGGGACGGAGTGGTCGAAAGAGCAACGATTCTCGGTCCGGGCAATATGGCGAAAACCGGCTACACTTTCACAGGATGGAAAACAGACGGCATCACTCCCGAAGAGTCATATCAGCCGGAACAGATCCGCCCGATGATTTCCAGTGTCGTTTTGTTTGCCCAGTGGGAATTGACCGGAACAACGCCGGGCGGCGGCGGCAACGGAACCGGTAACGCAACTGTTAATGACAGCAACAACACCCCGGGCACTGAAGGGCCGGGTGACGGCAACGGAAGCGGACCGTCACCGCCCGCACCCCCGGGCCCCGGACCTGAAGAAGCTCTCATCGTTGTTCTTTTCTTCATGATTGGTGTTGCCGTTTTCATTTACAGGAGAAATGTGGAAGCAAAGAAAGAAAAGTAACAAAAATAGCCAAACACAAGCAAGAAAGAAAAATAGAATAGTCGGCGGCAGTTTCATTTGAGAGACTGCCGCCTTTTTTTATTTCTATTGCCATTTTTAAAAGCCGGAGCGCTGATTGAATGTCATCCCTTTAGCAATTATTAATCACACTTTTGCTATTTATCCAAAAAGTATATCCGATAAAATGGTACATTTAGAAAAAATATTTTTTGGTGAGGTCTATGTATAGCGAACTATTTTCATTCAATTCCGATACCTATCATTTTAGGACGTTTTTTAAATCGGCTCTTCTGATTTCTGCAGCACTGATTCTTTTATTTTCATTTGCCGGAAGTGTCGATGCAATTTCGAGCGAAGCTGAACTGCGCACGGCAATTGCCGGAGGCGGCATTGTGACCCTTGCAGGCGATATTGAACTGACCGATGAGATACTGATCAACAATATCGTAACGCTGGAAGGCACAGGCATATTAACGGTCACAGGCAGCTACAGGCATTTTAGAATTGAAACCGGCGGCGACTTGACGCTGGCGGACGATGTCACTCTGACGCATGCAAATCCCGGCGATAACGGCGGCGGCGTTTTGGTCAACTTCGGCAGATTCACGATGTCGGGCGGCACAATCAGCGGCAATACAGCAGAATACGGTGGGGGCGTTCGAGTTAACAGCAGCGGTACGTTCACGATGTCGGACGGCACAATCAGCGGCAATACGGCTGGTCTGGACGGCGGCGGCATTTACAACCTCGGTGCCGGCTTGGCAATAGACAGCGGAAATGTAATCAATAACGAAGCGGGCAGAAATGCGGGCGGCGTATATACAAGCAGCGGGCTGACAATGTGGAACGGGAACATTGACCGCAACAGAGCCGGAACGAATGCCGGCAGCGGCGGAATTGCGGGCGGTGTGCTCAGTCTTCATACATTTACGATGCATAACGGCAGCGTATCGAACAACTTTGTCGAAAATGTTGCAGCGGGCGGCGCCAGAGGCATGGGCATCCAAACAGCGCAGTTTATCATGCACGGCGGCAAAGTGAATGACAACAATTTTGGAACCAGGATCGGTAACGATATTAACGGGGGCGGCGGGATAGGCCTGAGGATAACGTTAGAAACAGATCCTGCAATCTCAACATATCCGGTCGTGGGTGTTCGGATTACCGGCGGCGAAATCAAAGGTAACAGAGCAGTCGAAGGCGGCGGCATTTTTTCTGCCCTTCCCGTTGAGATCATCGGGAATGCAGAGGTCAGAGAAAATACAGCTTTGAACGGCGGCGGCGGGATATACGCATCAGGTATAACGTTTCCTGCGAATGATCCGCGTGACAATGTATCGGCAAAAGTGACTCTTTCCGACGACGCCGGCATATATCGCAACACAGCCAGATGGGGCGGCGGTATTCATGTGACGGCAAACAGTACCGTAGAGATTTCCGGTAATGCGGTCATATCATACAACACAGCCAGCACCTACGGCGGCGGCGGCATTGACGTACTTGGCAGCAGCCCCGAATGGGGGGATTCCGCCGGTTCATTAATAATTTCCGGAAATGCTGAAATATCACACAACACAGCCAGATGGGGCGGTGGCATCAATGCGCACAACACAGATGTGGTCGTACGCGGCAGCGCAAGTATCATCGGAAACATGGCGGATCGAGGTACCGGAACCGATGACTGGCACGGCTGGGGCGGTGGGATAATGATTGATCACGATCTCGGCTGGCTTGATGACGGTTACGGCAGTGTTACCGTTTCCGAAAATGCTGTTATATCGGGCAATAATGCTGAAAACGGCGGCGGGATCGGTTACTTCCTGGCCCCCGAATCGAGCAGCTCCGACGCTATAACAATATCAGGAAATGCAAGGATTTCGGACAATACCGCCAGTGAAAACGGCGGCGGAATCAAAACCCGTGCGCCTCTTATAATCAGCGGAGATGTCGTTATAAGCGGTAATAAAGCTTTAGACGGCAGCGGCGGCGGCGTGTCTTCTCAGGGCGGCATCTTTAATCAGATCGGCGGCACGATAAAAGACAATACGGCAGCCTACTTCGGCGGCGGCATTTATGTGGCAGGCGCATACGAGTTTTCTATCTCGGATGGCGCTGTCAGCAACAATACGGCCGAGACCGGCGGCGGCGTTTACGCGGCAGGTGCGGGCATGTTTCATTTTTCCGGCGGCGTCATCAGCGAAAACACTGCTGAGGGTGACGGCGGCGGCATGTATCTTTTTAGGAGCGCGTTTGAAATGACGGAAGGCGTTATCAGCGGCAACACTGCCGAGGGTGACGGCGGCGGCGCGTATATTTTTATGGGCACGTTTGAAATGACGGAAGGCGAAATCAGCGGCAACACTGCCGGGGGTGATGGCGGCGGCGCGTATATTTTTATGAGCACGTTTGAAATGACGGAAGGTGTTATCAGCGGCAATACTGCCGAGGGTGACGGCGGCGGCGTGTTCCTCGAGGGGAACGCATTGTATATGACCGACGGCACGATCAGCGACAATACTGCAAAAAATGATGGCGGCGGCGTGTTCCTCCGGGGCAGCACATTTGATATGATCAACGGTATCATCAGCGGCAATGTCGCTGAGGGTGATGGCGGCGGCGTGTTTTATGAGCACGCTGATCCGTATGACGATGCAACCAAATATCTGTGGCTCACCATTTCAAGTACTTCCGTGTTTGAAAACAACAGAGCTTCAGCAGCTTTTAATTATACAGGAGACCCCGCTCTTCCTGCCGCTGACAGCCAAATCAGATGGCAAGGCGAAAACACATTCGGCGGTACGATTGACAGTGTCGGCACCGTTACAGGTATTCACCTTTTGAATAATTTTGATGTCAATTATGACAGAAATCCGTTTGGCCTGCAATATAATGTCATTTACGGCAGCATCGAGCATACGGCAGGAAGTGTGCCGACAGACCCCGACAGCCCTTATACGGCGGGCGCGGAAGTCACCGTTTTGGGGCCGGGCACTTTAGAAAGGGATGGTTATGTTTTTGCAGGCTGGCAAATGAAAATTGTATCTCCGCCACCGCCTCCGCCGCCTTTCCGCACCGTTACAGGCAGTGTATATCCGGTCGTTTTTAGTGACCTCGGATTTGGTTTGGATTTTCTCTCAGCTCATAGTGTTACAGTAGAGCTGAGGGAGAGTCCTTCCGTACCGGCGCCGGACTCTCTGAGAACGATAGTAACGGCCGACTCGGTGACAGGCAATTTTGTATTTGAGGACGTGCCTTATGGTGATTACGTCCTTTTCATAAATCGGCCAGGTTATCTTGCGCGGGGAATGCTCGTCAGAATCGAAGAAAAAAATCCAGATCCAGTCGTCCTTGCCCCGTCCGGTTCCCAAGTTTTTGAGCTTTGGGGAGGTGATGTAAATGGTGATAGGAGCGTTGACGTGGATGATATGATGTTGTTTCAAGGCGTTTTGGGTGCACAATGGGGTGATTCCAAATATTCGGCGTCTTTTGACCTAAACGCGGATGGTGTTATTGATATGGACGATTATGGTCTTCTGATCAGTAATTTGGGCTTAACAAGTAATGACTATCCGCATGGAGTATCAGGTTTCTCGATTTCCGTTGCTGAGGAGGCTGAAGATGATAGGATATATCAGCCCGGAGACAAATTCATAATGCCCGATAAAAATGTCATTTTGTTTGCTCAGTGGCAGCTCAGTGAAAGTACAGGCGGAGGAGGAGGCAACGGAACCGGAAACGCAACCGTGAGAGACAACGTCTCTGTCATCTTACCTCCTTCGGATCCCGACCAAGACCCGGGTTATGAAGTGCCGCTTCCACCGGAAGGGGGTATAATCATCATCCTTCTCTTCATGATCGGAGTTGCCGTTTTCTGTTACAGAAGAGTTGAGGAATCGGAAAAAGAAAAGTAACCGATAAAAAAACAAAACGATTGGCGGCAGCTTCATTTGAGAAGCCGCCGTATTTTTTTTAATTATTTTAAATGATTTTTATTCCCATTTTTAATTATTTGAGACGTCATCAGCTGCGCTTTTTTGGCAAGTAGCAATAATAATCAACATTAATAATATAATATTAATACATTAACACATCTAATATTATTTTATGATGCATAATAAAGTCTTGAGCAATTCGGCAATTTCCCAGCGAATCAGTCAGTTTTGCTTTCTAAGGAGAGGGAAAAAAACTCCCTCCTTTAAAATCAACTTTGATTTGAATCGTGTTTTGAAAATCCTTTTCTTGACTTTCACAGTATTGATTCTTTTACTTTCATTTGCAGGAAATCATGCTGCCGGAAACACCTACATTGTCACCTATGACGGCAACGGTCATACAGCAGGCACCCCTCCGATTGATCCTGACAGCCCCTACGCAGCGGGCGCGGAAGTAACCGTTTTAGGACACGGCGATTTAAGTAAAGACGGCTACAGCTTTGCAGGCTGGCGGATGGAAATTGTTATCCCTCTTACTCGCACCGTCACAGGCAGTGTATACCCGGCCGTATTTGATGACCGCGGATTTGGTGATGGTTTTCTCTCAGCTTTTAATATTACAGTAGAGCTGAGGGAGGACCCTTCCATACCGGCACCGGATTCCCTGAGAACAGTGGTAACGGCCGACTCGGCGACAGGCAGTTTTATGATTGAGGACGTGCCCTATGGCAATTACACTCTTTTCATAAGCCGCCCGGGTTATCTTGTGCGGACAATGCCCGTCACAATAGCGGAAAGCAATTCTGATCCAATCGTCCTTACGCCACCGGGCGCCGATGTTTTTGAACTTTGGGCAGGTGATGTAAATGGCGATGGAATCATTGACCTCAGTGATGCAATACTACTTGCGAGCAGTCTTGGTGTACAATGGGGCGCTCCCGGATATTCGGCATCTTTTGACCTAAACGCGGACGGCGTTATTGATAATACCGATCTCAATTTAGTGATTGCCAATTTAGGTCTAACAAGCAATCATTATGCCGGCTCAGTAGCTCGGTTTACGAGATTATATCAGCCCGGCAACGAATTCATAATGCCCAACAGCAATATCATTTTTTTTGCTCAGTGGCAGCTCAATGAAAGTACAGGAGGAGGAGGGGGCAACGGGACCGGCAATGCAACTGTCAATGACAGCAACGGAAGCGGACCGTCTCCGCCGCCACCACCACCGCCGCCACCACCGCCGCCACCACCACCGCCGGGTCCCGAACCCGAAGAAGTTCTCGTCGTTGTTCTCTTCTTCACGGTTGCGGTCGCCGTTTTCATTTACAGGATAAATGAGGGATCAAAGAAAGAAAAGTAACAAATAACCAAGCGCAAGCAAAAAAACAGATAATAGCCGGCGGCAGTTTTATTTGAGAGATTGCCGCCATTTTTATTTAAATTGCTAAAAATAGCTTAAAAAATCATTTTTTTGATTTTTCACTTCGGCAGCTTATACAGCTCATCCGATTTCGGGGCGCGTAAAACGTTCATCGTTTCAATGTCCTGCTTTTCGTTTTTATAAATCAGGCGCTTTTGAGGGTTCGAAACAATCTCTCCGACAACGGCCGCCTGAATCTTTTTCTCCCTCAGCTTTTCCAAAACAATTTCAGGAGAAGGCGTCGTTATAATCATGCTGCCGCTTGAAATCAATCGATATGGGTCTAAATGATAATATTCACAAATCTTTTTCGTCTCGTCCGTTACCGGAACGCTTTCCTCAAAGACGATGACGCCGGTCTTGGAGGCCTCGGCAATTTCCCAAAGCGCGCCGTAAAGGCCGCCTTCCGTGATGTCGTGCATGGAATGAACAATTTTAGCGCCTAAATCGCCGGCCGTCACGCCTTCTTCAATCACGCTGATTTGAGACATCATTGACTGCGCCTTTTTAACAAAAGCATTTCCGAACTTTTCCGTCAATTCTTTTTCTTTTTCAAAGGCGATGATGGCCGTTCCTTCAAGCGCGGCTGTTTTTGTCATAATGATTTTGTCGCCTGCCGCAGCGCCTGCCGAGCAAATGACATTGTTTTTGTTTGAAATTCCGATCGCGGTTGTGCTGATGACAACTCTGGTGACTGCGTCCGTGACTTCCGTGTGGCCGCCAATCACGCTGACGTTTAAAGCGGCTGCGGTTTCGGCGATTTCCGCCATAATTTTATCCAAATCCTCTTCCGTCGATTCGGGCGGCATCAGAATAGTAGTGAGCAGACCGAGCGGGCGAACGCCACTTGCGGCGATGTCGTTGCAGGAAACATAAACGGCAAGCCTTCCGATTTCTTTCGCCGTTCCCGTAATCGGGTCGCTTGAGAGAACAAAGAACTGGTCTCCGATGTCTAAGACGGCGCAGTCTTCACCGATTCCGGGTGAGACTTTGACCTTGTCATCAAAGTTTTTCAGCTTTTGAAAAACGATTTTCTGCAAAAGATCGTGCGGTACTTTTCCGATTTCCATAATTACATTTCCTTGAGCCTATTCGTAAAATGATTCGTTTTATTTAAATTCACGCTTTGACCGATCCGAAGGAGCGGTCAATCATTCTTCACCGAATATTTTCGAAAACAAACTCTTTGCTTTCACATGACATTTTTCTTTGTAAACGCATCCGCCGCATAAACGGATATTTTTCTCTCGCGGCATTTTTCCTTTCTTGATGTCTCTTATTTTTCTGATTGCTCTGAATACTTTTCTTCGGTCCTGCGGACGAATTCGAATTGTTCGATAATCTCCGAAATAATCAACAATCGCACTGTCGGAAACAAACTGCCGCCCAATCTGTTTTTCTAAAAGAATCAAATAAGCTGCCGCCGTTATCCGGTCAGATTCCCAGGAACCGTCACTCGGTGCTTTTGAAATTTTTATCAAATACGGCAGCTGTTTTCCATCCGCTGCGAGAACTTTGGGCGGCGCCCCGAAAAGGTCCGCTTTTTCAAACAAATAAGATTTTTCAACAGCGATCGGATTTGAGGCGGCTTCAAAAAGCGCTGTTCCGCTTCTTTGAATTGTCAAATCAATATTTCGGCTCAGTTCCTTGATTCCTTTTTCAATCTCAATGACAGAGCTGTTATTTTCATCAACTTCCCTCTTTATTTCTTGAAACATCGTTCTCAATCGTTCTTCAAACTCTTGATTTTCGGCAAAAACGACATCCGGATTTTCATCCGTAAATTCCAAAACAAGAGCCGGCAATTCCAGACAGATTTCACGCCAAATTTTATTTTCAAAAACGCCGGCTCTCTTTTCGTTAAAAATTAAATCGGGATGCCTTTTTTTCTCGGCGGATATTTTGAAATACAATTGTTTTGGACAAGCCGTCCACATTCGAATTTCAGATACAAAAACCGTTTTATCGTTTGTTTCTTTCATGCTGCTTTCTCTGAAATCGAAAGTATATTCAGCTTACGTTTTTTTAAAAAACGATAACTTTAAAAACGAACCTCATTTTTCAGACAATTAAAATAAAACGGAGCAGTTCGCGCGCGGCGATAGCCGCCAAAATTTACGAACACAATTTGAGACCGCAATTTGTATTACATAGGATAAATTTATATTGGAGCCGCTCGTTTTTCTTTTGTCATGACAGACAATGAGGCTTTTGAGAGTTTAAAGAAAAGACTTGCCGAAAAGATGGCGGGAGAGATCACGCTTTCCGAAAAACCCGGCGAATGTCTCAAAAAATGGCGATTGAATTTTGAAGTTTCTCAAACAGACATTTCTAATTCGCTGCAGGTTTCGCCCTCCGTTATCAGCGATTATGAATCCGGGAGACGTAAATCTCCGGGAACGCTCATGGTCAGTAAAATCGTTGAATCGCTGCTCGCAATCGACACGGAACGCGGCGGCCAAAAAATTCACGCTTATGAAACAATGCTGACGGCTGACAGTTCCAAAGAATCCATTTATTCCACTTATGAATATTCCATTCCGATTCAGTTCCAAAAGCTCGTTTCGCTTCTCGACGCCCAAGTTCTTTACCGCGGCATGGAACGCCCGCTTTACGGCTTCTCAGTTGTTGACAGCAAGCGCTCCATCTTGGAAATGACCTCTTATGAATTCCAGCGCCTTTACGGCTGGAGCACCGACCGCGCAATGGTTTTTACAAAAGTTTCCACCGGCAAGTCCCCGCTCGTCGCCATCCGCGTGACGAATTTGAAGCCCGGCGCAATCGTTCTTCACGGACTCACCAAAGATGAAGTCGATCCGATGGCGGTCAAAATGGCTGAAGTTGACAGAATCCCGCTTTTATGCACAATGAAAAATTTGGATGAGGCGATTGCCGAACTGAAAAAATACGGTCAGTATTCTATTAAAGGAATCTGATGCTGTTTCTTTCTCTTTTCTGTTTTTCAATATGATTTTTATTTTGAGTTTTCTCCCGTTTTTATTATTTCGCAGTCTCCGACACTTTTAAAAAAGCATTTGTCATTCATTTTACCGCCATTTGTTTCACTTATTAAATAGCCGTATTTTTCAGCAAATTTTTCTAATTATTCTCGTCAATAAACGAATCAATCTTCGTTACTTTTATATATCACGATTTCATCTTTGAAAATAAGTGCTTCGGAGTATGTTGCTTTGAGTTTTCAAAGGACGCAAAGAACATCCGAAGTCAATAAGAGTAATACTCTAAACAGACAGAAATGGTTTAAAAACATAAAAACGGATTAATGAGGAAAAACGCAAACATCTGCACTGAAGAACTGCAGCCGACTTTGATTTGATTCGAACCCTGATCGAAAATCCGGCAGCAGTCTTTGGTCTGTTTCAAAGCCCATATACATAAACAATTAATAGCATCCAAAAATCGGTCTTTTTTCAATTTTCTGATTCGCCACAGGGAAAAATATTAATTAGTCTCTCATTTCGGCTTTAAATCGGATTTTTGATTGAAAGTTCATCGTTTCAATGTTTCATATTTCAATATTTAATTCATTGAAACTTTCATTCACTGAAGTTTTTATTCATTGAATCAGCGTTGTTTTTTTCGGATTCTAATTTTGTTTATGCGCACAGAACAGTTCAAGCGAGCTGAGACAACACAACCAAATATGAAATGACTGCGCTTCTGTTAGATTATTTTGCAGTCATCATTGAACATAAAAGGTGAATAAATTGACAGTTGGAATTGTTTCCTACGGCGCTTACATTCCCCGCTACAGAATTAAAACCGAAGAAATCGCTAAGGTTTGGGGCGGAGATGCCGAAATTTTAAAGAACGGCTTAAAAGTTTATGAAAAATCCGTTCCGGGCGTTGACGAAGACGCGGCAACGATTGCCGTCTCCGCAGCAAGAAACGCGATCAGCCGCGTCGGTCTTGATGCACAAAGAATCGGAGCTGTTTACACAGGTTCTGAAAGCCACCCGTACGCGGTCAAGCCGACCAGTACAATCGTTGGAGCAGCCGTCGGCGCACAACCCCACATGACCGCAGCAGACTTTGAATTCGCATGTAAAGCGGGCTCCGCAGCCGTTCAAGTTTGTATGGGTTTGGCCGGCTCCGGCATGGTCGATCTCGGTCTTGCAATCGGTACAGACGTTGCTCAGGGTGCGCCCAATGACGCTCTTGAATACACAGCCGCTGCAGGCGGCGTTGCATTTGTGATCGGCAGCAAAGAATCCGAACTCATCGCAATTATTGAAGATACATATTCCTATACAACCGACACGCCCGACTTCTGGAGACGTGAAGGTCAGGACTACCCGAGCCATGGCGGACGCTTCACAGGTGACCCCGGCTACTTCGGACACGTCACAAACGGCGCAAAAGGTCTTCTCAAGAAAATGGGAACCAAACCGGAAGACTACGACTACGCGGTTTTCCACCAGCCCAACGGCAAATTCCCCGAAAAAGCCGCGCAAATGCTCGGTTTTACAAAAGAACAGATTAAGCCCGGGCTTGTCGTTCCAAAACTCGGAAACACTTACTCCGGCTCCTGTTTGATGGGAATTGCGGCAACACTCGATATTGCAAAACCAGGTGACAGAATATTTGCGACCGCTTATGGTTCTGGCGCAGGCGCTGACGCGTTCAGCATCCGCGTGACGGACAAAATCGAAGAACACCGCGGCAAAGTCCCGACGGTTGAGCAGCTTCTCGCCGATCCGATTTACTTGGACTACGGCAAATACGCGCACCACAAAGGTAAAATCAATTTCGGATGAGGTGAAAAAATGAGAGATGTAGCAATTGTCGGTGCAAAGACAACCGAATTCGGAGAATTATGGGATAAATCCCTCAGAGACATCGTCGTTGAAGCCGGTGTCGGCGCCATTGAAGACGCAGGCATCAGCGGCGAGCAGATTGATGCGATGTACGTCGGCAACATGAGCGGCGGTAAATTCATTGAGCAGGAACACTTGGGCGCATTGATTGCGGACTATGCCGGTCTTGCAAAAGGACTTCACATTCCGTCCACCCGTGTCGAAGCGGCTTGCGCTTCGGGTGGTCTCGCGCTTCGCGAAGCCATTATGGCCGTTGCTTCCGGCTACCAAAATGTTGTAATCGCAGCCGGCGCAGAAAAAATGACCGACATCGACGGGTCCGGCGTGACGGATGCACTCGCAGCCGCAGCCGATCGTGAATGGGAAGGCAGCCAGGGCGCGACATTCCCGGGCATTTACGGTATGATTGCCAAACTGCACATGGCAAAATATGGCACAACCAGTGAACAGTTGGCAGCAGTCGCCGTTAAAAACCACGAAAACGGCATGAACAATCCGATGGCCCAATTCAAGAGCAAGATCACGATTGACCAGGTTTTGAAATCCATTATGGTTTCTGACCCGATTCACATTTTGGACTGCTCCCCGGTTTCTGACGGCGCGGCCGCAGTGATTGTTGTTCCTGCAGACGAAGCGCACAAATACACAGACGCGCCGATTTACGTTAAAGCCAGCGCTCAGGCAAGCGACACAATCGCATTGCACGACAGACGCGACATTACAACGCTTGACGCGACTGTCATGGCAGGCAAGCGCGCTTACGCGATGGCGGGTTTGACTCCGAAAGACATCAACTTTGTTGAAGTCCACGACTGTTTCACAATCGCTGAAATCTGCGCGATTGAAGACCTCGGATTCTTTGAGAAAGGAAAAGGCGGCCCGGCTTCCATGGCCGGAGAAACGGCATTGAACGCAAAGATCTCCGTCAACCCCTCCGGCGGTTTGAAATCAACCGGTCACCCTGTCGGTGCCACCGGTGTCAAACAGGCTGTTGAAGCTGTCCATCAGCTCCGCGGCGAGGGCGGCAAACGTCAGGTTAACGGTGCAAAGTACGGTATGACGCACAACGTCGGCGGCTCCGGCGCAACAGCTGTGGTCCATATTTTCTCAAACGAGAGGTGATTTAAGATGACAGTACCAAGATTCTGGAGAGAGCAGCCGAGCAGATACAACCTTATCGGCTCACACTGCAAGACGTGCGGCAGCTACTATTTCCCGATCAGAAACCTCTGCCCGGAATGCCGCCGTGACGGCGATATGGAACAGTACAAGTTCAAAGGAACCGGTAAAATCGTGACCTACACAATCACGCACAGCACTTCCGATGAATTCAGCGACCTGGTTCCGTATGCGCTCGCAATCGTTGAATTGGACGAAGGCGCCAGACTTACGTCACAGATTGTTGATGAGCCCGAAAAAGTCGCGATCGGAAAACGTGTTCACTCCGTTTTCAGAAAACTCGGAAGCGATGGTGACAGCGGTATGATTTACTACGGCACTAAATTCGAGCTTGACAAAGAGTAATTCTGCGAAAGCAAATTTGTATTCGAAATTTGGCCGCCCCTTTGGGGCGGTCAATCATTATTTAAAACTCCAAGAAGCTTTTTGTTTTTAGTTTATTTTAGCCTATTTAGACGTTGCTTTTTTATAATTTTGAGAAACAAAGATATATATTATATAAATCTTTTAATACAGTTAAATGCAGTATCGTTTTACTGCATATTTCAAACTTATTTAATTGATACAGGAGCTCTCAATATGAAAAAGCAATTACTTTTAATCGGGCTGTGTCTTGTTTTGGTTGCCGTTTTGGCTGCCGGCTGTCTCGGCGGCGGCGACAATAATACGACAAACAACACGACCAACAACACGCCCTTTGTGCCGCCGGACCGGATTGAACCGCCCGTTGGCGATATTGCAATGTACCGCGGCAACGTGACGAACATCAGCACTGTAAACGGCACAACAACAATTACTTTGGCACAAGTCAGAGGAACCAACTTCGGTGCCCCGAATATGACTTTCGTCGTTGACAACAATTCAAGACTGAACTTCAACGTCTCCGACTTAAGACAAGGCCAATATGTGGAAGTGTTCTACGGATCTTCAAACAACTCTACTGAGCCGAGAACCATTATTGTCGCAAACTTGCTTCAGTACGCCAACATGACTGTCTATAACGGCGCAATCGTTACTGTAACGAGCGTAACGCCGCCGCCGAACGGCACAACAGTTGCAGGACAGCTTGAAATCAGGCTCGAAAACAACTCGTTAATGATCTTTAACTACGACGACAGTACACAGTTTTATATGAATATGTCTGATCTGACAGCAGGAACAGAGGTTAACATTTTCGCAGGCTGGATTATTACGGCAAGTGAGCCGCCGCAGGTATTCGCTTATGAAGTGAGACCTTTTTACACTTTGGAACGCTGAATTAATCTGAAAGACAATTGAATTTGAGAATGGAAATTTTTAATTTCCTTCTCTTTCATCTGTTTTGATTTTATATTCGTACTTTCATTTATTTTTCCATTTTTCAAATTTTGGATGCTTTTTTATTTCCCTTTCAATGCCATTTTTCTGAAAAGGGCTGAAATATCGACAATTTCAGATTTTTTTGACAACGGTTATTCTCTTTAAATGCTTTGAAATCATCATCATTTATAGTTATATTTTTGAAACAGTTCTGTCCCGATTTATAATTTTGAGATATGTGTGGCACCTCTTGTCATCGAAAATAAAGCAGCATTTTATTTTAATTATCATTTTTTCAAATCAATTATTTACCTGTTTTTTCCGACTGTTGGTAAACGAAACCAATATATACTTGGCTTGTCGTTCTTCGACTAATAACGAATAAATGAATCATTGTGATTGATGATTCTTCGTTTGCATGTGTTTCGTTCGTTTAGTTTATGTTTGCTCATGAATAATTCATCATTTGCTCTTTCAATTATTCAATCAGCAAAAATCAAAATTGGGTTGGCAAAAGATTATGCTCTTGACAGTTGAGCCGATTGGCAGTATCAGAAAATCGGCGAATAAGACGGAAATTCTCATTTATTCCGAATTTGAACAAGTTGTTTCAAATATGGTTCAAAAATTCGGCAATAATCCCGAGAAAGGTCAAAAACTCCTCGTCGTTCATAAAAGCAAAGACGGCGTTAATCAATTAAAAGTCACGGAAGCGACGTTAATTGAGCGCAAAGGCAATTTACTCACTGTTTCTAAAATGGATGCCTCCGAAGGTCCGGTGGTTGATATCTCAACGCAGCCTTCAAGCTGATAAAAAACACTTCTTTTCACAAATTAAATTCTTTGAACATTTTCTCTTTCATTCTTTCTTTCACTTGGGCGTTTTGTTTCAAATCGTGAGCCCTGCTCAAAAATGATTAATTATTCAAAAACAAAGGAAATATTAATGCAACAATTCAAAATTTGTTTTTTGCTGGTGTTATGCGTCATTCTTTTTTCGGGATGTCTCGGCATGAATGATGATATGCCGGAGCCTGAAATTATCAAAGCGTCCGACCCGGGAATTGCTACATTCAGCGGTACTGTGTCGAGCATTTCCGCCTCAGGCAATGATACATTAATTGTATTGAAAACGAACCATGAATCTTATTACGGGCAGGCTCAGATGACTTTTATTCTGAATAATGAAACAATCAGCGATTTTCACTACGCGCCTGAAATCGATAAGTATATGTTTATCAGCTACAGGATTCCTGCAGACGGCAATTTGCAAAGGCCTGTGGAATCAATATATGCAACAGTATTTTATGACAACATGCGCGTTTTAAACGGAACTGTTGAAAATATAAGAAGAGGAAGTCTTGATGAAATAATGCTTGATAATGGCACTCTTATACGATGCAGCTCTTATCCCGAAACTTACTTTACGGAAGATATTAAAGTCGGCATGGAGATCACCCTTTACATTGCTGGTACTATAGCAACCACGGCTCCCCCAATATGCTGGCCTTATGAAGTTTAGCCGGCTGCCGCAAATTAAAAAAATCGGATGAAGTAAGCTGATAACACAGTTTTTTCAGAATCTTTCCGTTTCATCCTCAACAGAAGTGCCTGTTATCCGTTTCAATTTTTTGACATATGAAAACAGGCTTTCAACATCTTTGATTTCACGCTTTGAATAAAAAAGCAGTTTTTCGCGCTGCGCTGTTTCACACGGCACTTCCAGGTTTTTGAATTGTTCTTCCAGCCGAGACGCTAAAATGCCGCCTTTTCGGTCCCAATCGGTTAAAATGATGACGGTTTTTTTCTTTTCCGCAATACTCTCACAAAATTCAGCGACGGGCTGATTTGAACAAGGAATGATTTCTGTAGTGATTCCGAGATTTCGAAGCGAGACGACATCTCTTCGACCTTCCACAATAATTAAAAGAGAATCGGCTGAATTTTGATTACTGCCGTCGTCGCCGACGCCATTTAATTCAGGCAGAATAGATTCAATCGCTTCTAAAGCGATTTTGTTTCGGTCTTGAGCAGCGCGGCGTTTCATAGTATCATTTCGATTTCGTTTTTTTCGCCTTTCTTAATTTAGTTTCTTGATTGAAGGTAGGTATCAAAAAATAAAGATTATAAAAGATAATTCTATTCTTAACATGGTCCTAACAATTTATATCACTTATATTTCTCTAATAAATGTCATGACTGAAAGTACCGATAAAGATGAATTTGAATTATTTAAAAGATATCTTGAAAAAGATGAAATGATGATTGAGTACTGCAATCAGGCTTTTGGAGTGAATCAATTACTAAGACTTAAAGACAAACATGAAAGAATTGAAAAATATAATAATAGTATGGTTTACTCAGCAGGGCTACTGAGAGTATCAAATGAAATTTATTGGCTATGCCATTCATTATATGGTGATCCTGATGACAACAATGAAATCTATTTTGTTCTGTCCGAATTTTTGAATACTGGCACTTTAGTATATGAAGAAGCTTGCATATTAATCCAATACGGTTCGGCTCAGGGAGCTTTGGCCAGATGGAGAACATTATATGAATTAGCCGTATATTCCGAGTTCATTTTAAAATATCCAAATTCGGCAGTTAAATATCTTGAACAATTTCCTTTCTCTGCCTATAAACTTGCACGCAGATTGCATGAAAAACTAGGAGACATAGATGAAAAAGGAAATAGATACAGTGATCTTTTAGAAGCGAAGAACGCATCTAATATAAAAAGCGAATTTGATTGGGCGCGCGAAGCATTTGGAAAAAAAACAAAAATTGATTTCAATTCAATTGCTAAAAAAACATCATTATACACAATTTATGCACCAGTTGATGAAGCAAATATTTATAATCATGCCTCTCCTCGATACATATTTGGAGAAGAAATAGAGTCATACCCTGAATTTTCAACGTTAGATTTAGATTATCCGTTTGGTTACCTTGTAAACGTATTAGCTCTCTTATGCTCCACAGTTTTGAAATTATTTGAACAAAAAACGGATCTTACAGATGAAAGTAAAGAAAAAATTCAAGATTATCAACTTTTGTTAAATAAAATTCACTTAAAAACTCAATGTTATATTATTGAAGATTTTAAAGGATAGGACAAAGCCAACGATATGTTAACAAAAAGATTACTAAAATTCTTAGAATAATCTAAAATCAATTAACCCGAATTTAATGGGGAAGTGCATATTCTCCATTAAATTCAGGATTGTTTTTGGAGGATTTGTCAAATTTTAAAACTTCAGCAACGCTTCTTTTCCCGTCATACCGACTTGGACGCCTTTCTTTTCGGCTTCTTTTGTGACGGCGGCAACTTCCGCTTTCATCATATCATCAAACGTTTTGACGCCTTTGACTTTTGCAGCACAGGCAGAAAGGCTGTCCGCTGCGTCGATGTCTAAATAGCCGCACGCTAAAAATGATTTATCGGCGGAGCGAATCAGAAGAAACGGCGCGGGATGAAGCGAAATCGAATAAGCGTCAAATTCTTTCCCGTCCATTATCAATTTTTCAACAATCATTTCCTTCGCTCCGGCCTTTTTATTTTTGTTTCTTTTGATTTCTGCTGCTATCGTTTCAATTATTTTAAAATCAATCCCTTGTTGTCACTTCGCAGCCGTCTTCCGTGACGATGACGGTGTGTTCCGCCTGCGAAACCAAGCCGCCCGAAGCTTCAACCAAAACCGGATAGCTTGTGATGATGCCGTCTCTTTCCAATTGGATGAGCGCCATATCAAGCTTGTCGCCTTTCATCCATCGCTTTGCAAACGGCAGGCCGTTGTAAGTATTGATTTCATCCAAAATTTTTCTGACGAAGGGAACTCGGGTCGGCTTCAGCTTGACCTGTGAATAAATTTCTTTGATGCTGCCGTTTTCAACATAACCGTCGCCGGCCGTTGCAAACGGTTCGATTGCAATTGTATCGCCG
>JAIRKA010000105.1 GCA_031260345.1 Methanosarcinales archaeon | reverse complement strand
GTGGGTCATCGAGTCGTACACGGCGGTGAACGTTTCACCGACTCGGTATTGATTACCGACGAAGTGGAGCAAGTCATCGAAGAGTGTGCTGATTTGGCGCCCCTGCACAACCCGCCGAACTTGATCGGCATCCGCGCCTGCAAGCACATCATGCCCGGCGTTCCGCAAGTTGCGGTGTTTGACACGGCTTTCCACTCCGGCATGCCTAAGAAAGCATACTTGTATGCCATTCCCTACGGGCTGTACGAAAAGCACAAAATCCGCAAGTACGGTTTTCACGGCACCAGCCACAAATACGTTTCCATGAGGGCGGCGGATATTTTGGGCAAACCATACGATAAACTGAAAATTATTACCTGCCACTTGGGCAACGGCGCCAGCGTTTGTGCGATTGACGGCGGACGCTCCGTTGATACCTCTATGGGTTTAACGCCGCTTGAAGGTCTTATCATGGGTACCCGCAGCGGTGACATTGATCCTGCGGTTCTCACCTTTATTATGCAAAAGGAAAATTTGACCGCACAGGCCGCTTTGGATCTTTTGAATAAAAAATCCGGCGTTCTTGGCATCTCCGGCGTGTCCAGCGATTTCCGGGACCTCGGTCAAGCCGCTTCTGAAGGCAGCGAACAGGCGAAAGCGGCATTGGATGCTTACTGTTATCGGGTCGCCCGTTATATCGGCAGCTACAGCGCCGCCATGAACGGTGTGGACGCGATTGTATTCACCGCCGGTGTTGGAGAAAACAGCATCCAAACCCGAGAAGATATCTGTAAGTACCTGACCTACCTCGGCGCGGAAATAGATACCGAAAAGAATAATGTCCGCGGCAAGGAAGTTGATTTTTCAAAGGACGGCGCAAAGGTACGCACTTTGATTATCCCCACCAATGAAGAATTGGTCATCGCCAGAGACACGAAACAGGTTATTCAGTAAACCGTTTGAAACGATAAAATCGTATATAGGAAGAAGTCCTTTAGACTTCTTCTTGAATTCTTTTTTGTATACCCTTAATTGAGGCTGCCGCCGCGCGCGAGCCGCTCCGCTTTTCAATTCAATTTGAAAATGGCCTGCGATTTTTCTGACTTCTTTAAGCAGAAACAACCGTATTTCTCAAAATCCCGACACCTTCAATTTCCACTTCAACAACATCGCCGATCAAAAGCTCTCCGACACCCGGCGGCGTTCCCGTCGCGATAATATCTCCTTTCTCAAGCGTCATCACGGAAGAAATAAACGAAACCAGCTTTGGAATGCCAAAAATAAATTCACTTGTAGACGAATTCTGCCGAACCTCTTCATTTTCATTTCTGATAACGCGGCATTGAACGGAAAGATTTTCCGGCGTCAGATTTTGCTGTGAAAGTTCTTCCTGTGTCACGATAAAAGGACCAAGAGGCGCAAATGTGTCAAAACTTTTTGAGCGCGTCCACTGCCCGTCCGCCCGCTGCAAATCACGAGCAGTCACGTCATTAAAACAAGTATAGCCGAGAATATAATCAAAAGCATCCGCAACGGAGACATGGCGGCAGGTTTTGCCGATGACGATGCCGAGTTCCGCTTCATAATCTACTTGTTCACTTTCCGGCGGATATTGAATCAAGCCTTCATGGGGGAGAATCGCAGACGGCGGCTTCAGAAATAAAAGAGGGCTTGTCGGAAGTTCCATATTCAATTCTTTCGCATGATCCGCGTAGTTAAGCCCCGCGCAGACAATTTTTGTCGGCAGAACGGGCGGCAGAATCAAAAGAGAAGAGAGCGGGTATTCATCATCCAATTGCTGATAAACCGGGTCGGGATAAACAACATCGTCGAAAATCTCTCCCGAAAAAACAATATTCTTGTATTGAAAACGCCCGAGCATAGATTTACACGCACCGCCTATCTTACTTCAAAAGCTCATCCAGTTCTTCTTTCTTGAACCCCGAACGAATCATGCGTGTCCGGCCTTTGGATCCTTTCCCCGAAAAATCAGCTGTGAGATGGCCTGCGGAAACCATTTTGTTGACGATTTCATAGAAGCGTGTATAGCCGATTCCGGTATGGTCGCGGAACTTTTCATATAGCTCCCCCGCCGAAATTGAGCCGGCTGCGGATGCCTGAACCGCCAAATATTTCTCATGGTCTGTTAAAACCGAAAACATTCGGGATAAATAAAGAGACCTTGAAGCGGAGTAGGCTTTGTTGACATCTTCAACATCAATTTTGCGCGACGAACGCTTTTCCGCGTTTAATCCGGAACGCTTCATCAAGTCGATTCCGACGCGCAGGTCACCGTTTTCGGCAACATAATCCGTCATCGCTTCACGAGCCGAGTTGGAAACAACGCCTTGGAAAAAACCGCGCTGAATCCTGTCAGCCAAAATATCGTCAATTTCCGGCCATTCATAACGCGGGAACTCAATTTCTTCCGGAAGAAACACGGAGCCGACGCGCTTGTCAAGGCTGTAAATGACTTCGGGGTCGTTGACAATTGCAATGACGCCGATCTTGGATCCGGGATACTGTTCGTGGGCGCGGAGAAGCGAATACATCACTTCATCGGCGTGACCTTCATAAAAAAGATAATTGATGTCATCTAAAACGACAACGAGAACTTTATCCGTATCAATCAGCTTCTTGGCAAGCTTGTCAAAGATGCGGTTAAAAGAAACGCCCGATGCGGGCGGCGTAATGTTGAGAACGCTTTTATAAATGCGTGAAATAACGGCAAAGCGGGTGGCGTCTATTTGACAGTTGACTTTGACCGTGATGACTTTATCAGTGTATTCTTTCAGCTCGTCGAAAATTTTTAAAGCGGCGCTTGTCTTTCCCGTGCCGGGCGGACCGTAAAGAAGACAGTTGAGCGGACGGCCGCCGCGAACTGCGGGCTTAAGTGCGTAACGTATGGAATTGAGTTGATTGTCGCGGTGCGGAAAGTAGTCCGGCAGATAATCCAGCTCAAAAATATCGGAATCGCGAAAAAGAGTTTCATCCCACATCAGCATATCTTTTTCTGTCGTCAATGTTTTTCACTCCGCCTGACTTTAAAATTTTTTCATCGAATTTAAAAGACTAAATGATTAAAATGACTACTGCCGCACATTATATAACCGTTTGTCAAAAAATTGTGTTTGCAAATTTTCAAATGGTAGGGAGAGTCTGCGTTAAAAAATTGTTCGGCTTCGCCGCGCGCGAGCCGCTCCGCTTCTCAAACAAGCAGCCAAAAACGAACGTGATTTTTTTTCAAAAAAATATCAAAAGCAAACGACAATTGACAATTTTTCAAAAAAAGAAGAAAATTGTCGGAATGAAAAATCATTCCGAAATCTCATGTAATTAATTTTTAGTTTAATATTTTAAAGTTTTTGCGCATTCAGCGAACGCTTTCAAATTCTCTGTCGATGTTGCGGAAACTGTACCGCAGCCGAGCGTAACGATTTTTGCGCCGTTCTTAAAGTCTTTCACGCACATTTCTTTAATTTCTGCGGGTGTGCCTTTCCACATGAGTTGGACAGGGTCGAGATTGCCGGCGATGATAGCTGTCTTTACAGCTTCGGATGCTTTCTTGAGATCGACTTTTTGGTCAACGCTGATACATTCAACGCCGGCCTGGTCCATTAAATGGATGCCTTTTGTCGTATCGCCGCAGATGTGGAGAATAGACGGGGTGTCCATTGCTTTCATTGCTTCTGCAATCTTTTTGTGGTACGGGATCGCGAATTTTGAATAGAATTCGTCGCCGAGAAGTTCATAGCTGGCTGTCGGGTCAATGATGACAATGCAGCTTGCGCCTGCTTCAACCATTCTCTGCGCGTACTGGATACAGAAGTCGGTTGTCATGTCAATCAACGGCTGGGTGACAGGATCGTCCATCATGAGACCCATGAACCAGTTGTCGCCGTTCAGGTGCTGCGCAAGGGAGAAGGGGCCGATCATGGAACCGATAATCGGAATTTTATCGCCGTATTTGGCTTTCAGAATCTTGATGGAGCCGATGATTCTGTCAACACGGGCTGTGCCGCCGAACATGAAGTCTTTCAGCCTGTCAACATCTTCAGGCGTTGCAGCGACGTGGCCGATAACGGAGGGCTGCTGTTCGCGCGTGCCCGGTTTGATCTGGCATCCGAAGAATTCAGCTTCTGCGGTGATGTCGAACGGGACGCGGACTGCTTCGTAACCGACAACGGTGTGACCTGCTTCTGCCAATTTTGCGATCAATTCAGGTTCTTCGTTGGCTTCGGGCCAGAAGGCGCCGCATGCTTCCATCTGCTCGACAGTTGCGGTTTGTGTGAAACAAACAGCAGGCATTCTGTCAACATCCATTTTCTTTAACGTGCGATATAATCTTTCTTTAGGTGTGTATTCTGTCATAACTTGATCTCCCCCAATTTGGATATAGTCAAAGTTGAATATTACATAATTCGCTTGATAGTTTTTAAACGATTGCCGGCCAAAACACAGTCTCTTCCGAGATCAGGCGATACAATCGTACGTTTCGACGATTGAACCGTCAAAATGTCGTATGCTGCTTATCCTGCAAATTTTGCGCTTAAATCATCAGATTTTCAAATAAAATTGATTTCGCTCAAACGGCGAACCGAAATTTCAAAAACCTAATCGAACGGATAAACTTACTTGACTATAACATTAAAGATTCTTATAATTTTTCCTGATTTTGAGAGAAATTGTAATGAAAAACGAGAAGGGTAAGCAAAAATATAAAGCTGTTATAAAAATACAATTGAGTTGAGTTTTACAAACATGCTGTTAACGCAAAATCCGATACCTTTAAACTACATCGGGGAGAATAGTTAATGATTATTCCGGAAATTATTCTGCAATTGTTAATAATGCTGATTTAATAATTGCTGATAATTATTAATATTGTTAATTAACAGACTTGTTAAAAACAAAAAATGAATTCGGTGGATTAAAAAGAATGTATGTGATTGCCTTAGATCTCGGAACGAGCGGTTTACGAGCACAGTTGGTTGACCAAAAAGCAAATAAAACATTGAAAACCGTCATTACAATGGGACATCCGCTCCCCGGCGGCAATGTGATTGACCATTTGGAATTTGCAATCGTCACCGGTGAAGACGTCGCCAATGAAGTGCTGCTTCGAACGGTTAAAAAAATTCTGGATGCTTTTGAAGTCGATTTAAAAGACATTCAATATATTGCCATTTGCGGCAATCCCATTCAGCTTTCCCTGTTTCAAAAAACCGAAATCAGAGATTTGGCTTACGCCGGCGAAACGAAACAGAAAAAATTGGGCATTGAAAACGTTTCACGCGATGCGCGCATCTTTCCGGCAAACGAATTATTCAAAGGCATTGCAGATTTGCCGAACTGTCAAATTATCGTTCCGCCCGCAATCAGGCACGAAATCGGCGCCGACGCTTTGGCAATGATGACGGAAACGGACTTTTACACTCAGAAAAAACCGTGTTTGGTCACCGACTACGGCACGAACGCTGAAATGGCAATCAAAGTCGGCGACAAAATTATTACGGCAAGCGCCGCCGCCGGCCCGTCCATTGAGGGCCAAGGCATTGAATGCGGTATGCTGGCAGCGCCGGGCGCAATCAACGACGTCAATATTGAAGGCGACTACTGGCGCTTATCTGTATTGGATGAGAAAATGCAATCCGCCAAAGGCGATTTGGTTAATCCTGTCACAGGCGAAGTGATTGAAAAAGGCGATATGGTAGCCGTCGGCATCACCGGGACCGGCGTCATTTCATGCATGTCCGTTATGCTGAAAAGTAAATTGATGACAACGATTCCGAAACTTCCGAACGGCAAAGTCATTCTCGGCGACGACATTGAAATCACTGAAAAAGATGTTATTGAAATCGGAAAGGCAATCGGCGCCATCCGCGCCGCGCAATTGACGCTTATGGAAGCGGCAGGCCTCGGTTATGACGAGCTCGAATACGCTTACATTTCAGGCGCAACCGGAACGTACGTTGACGGCAAAAAAGCGGCTTATCTCGGTTCCGTTCCGAATTACGCGAAAAACATTATTCAATTCGGAAACACATCCATTGGACTGGCCCGAAAGCTTGCGATTCATCCGGAAAAGCTGGAGGAAGTCAGCCAAATGGCGAAAAGGATTCAGGCCGACCATTTGATGATGGCGACCTCTCAGACATTCAAAGACATTTACGTTTGTGAGCTCTCCTACTGGGAACAGGGCATGCCGATGGAGATGTATGATGAAATGCTGAGAATGTTTCACCTCAGGCCGTTCCCGCATGACGAAACAAGTCCGAATGTCGAGCGCCGCGTCGTCCGCGACATCGATGACGTTGGAGAAGGCGGTGTCAAAATGGTCGAGCATATCGGCGTCTTTTTGGAAGCGCCCGTTTACAAATGCATTTACTGCCGCAAATGCGAGAAAATATGCCCGGAAAACGCAATTACGGTTCATAAGAGCGAACCTTACAATTATATTGTCATCGACAGCCAGAAATGTCTCGGCTCAAGCTGTAAGCGCTGCATTTCAAACTGTCCGGTCAATACCGTCAACCACTCCATTTTGAAAGTGGTACACAAAGAATAAAGGAAATTTTGCTCAACTTCGCTTCGCAAATTTTTATGAGGAGAGGAGGGCGTTTTAAGTTTAAAAAGTCGCTTTGCGACTTTTAGCGGCTGCCGCCGTGCGCGCGAGCCGCTCCACTTTTCTTTTTTCGGGCGGCGCGAAGCGGCGAGCCGATCTTTAATTTTCAACCCGTCTGTCATTTATTCATAATCTGATACCGAATTTGGGTGCCAGATTTTAACAAAAAAATATGATTATTCTTGTCGCGGCCATTTTATTTTTGCACAAATCATTCAAATTTAAAAAAACAAATTTTTAAATAGAGGACTTTTATTTTATTGTTTGTTAGCACCCGTTTGGAAGCAAATTGAAAAAAAAGCTTTCAAGAAACGGTTTTTCAATTAATAGAGGACATAATAAATGTTTTCACCCGTAACTTTCTATGACGCAATTTATGACTATGAAGAGGCCGAATACGTTATTTTCGGCGTGCCGTTTGACAACACCTCATCTTTCCGTACAGGCAGCCGCTGGGCTCCTGACAGAATGAGGGAAGCGGCAATTAACTTTGAAACATACAGCCCGAAATACGATTTGGACATGACCGACATTTTGGTTCACGACGCAGGCAATTCACTTGTTTCCGCCAACATTGACGAAACGTTGGAGTGGGTTTACGAAGACGCAAAACAAATCGTTAACGACGGAAAATTTCCGATCATGATTGGCGGCGAACATTCTTTGTCGTACGCGCCTGTTAAAGCCTGCTACGACGCCTGCGAAGAAAAAGATGATTTCGCCGTCTTGGTTTTGGATGCTCATTTCGACTTGAGAACGGAGTTCCGCGGCCTGAAAAACAATCATGCCTGTGTTTCTCGTCACATTATTGATAATATTACAAGAAAATATGTTTCAATCGGCATTCGCAGCGGCCCGCGCGAAGAATGGGAATACGCGAAGAGCGAAGGCATCAAATTCTATTCCAATGAAGACGTTTTTGAGATGGGAATTAAAGAAATCATCAAAGAAACGGCGGAATATTTGGACAGCGAACACATTTACCTTTCATTGGATATGGACGCGATTGATCCGGCTTACTGCCCCGGTCTCGGAACGCCGGAGCCGTTCGGCATGACAGACCGTGAAGTGCGTGAAGTGCTGCGCGCGTTTGCACCAAAAACAGTCGGTTTTGATATTGTTGAAATCGCTCCGGAATACGATGAGGGGCAATCCGCAATTTTGGCGACAAAATTGATGCGCGATTTTATTTTTGCGCGTGAAGCTTCTAAAAAGAAAAAATAATACGAAAACAAATATTTAAATAGAAAAATAATTAAAAGAGCAAGTAGTACATTGAGCAAATATTTGAGCAATCTAAAATAAAGTTAAAAAAATTCAGTCGAAAATGATTTTTTTGTACGCTGCCTTGCTTTGCGTGAGGCAGGCAGCGATTTTAATTAAAGAGCGCCTAAAGACTCACAGAGGATTAGGCGAACAGTTCAAATCATTTCGGTGAGCCCCATGGATAAAGAACAAATCAAATCAAGAGCACGAACCGCTGCAAAAATTTTACTTACGATAACCGTACTTATTGTCTTGGTTCATGTCGTTCATGCGGCTACGCTGGATCGAATCGTTGTATACAACGAAATTTCTTTTTCCTCACCGAATGTCCCGGCAGAAATGGACGGCTATAGAATTGCGTTTGTAACAGATACCCATGTTGAATCCGACAGGCGTTTGCAGGCAATTGCAAAAGAGTTAAACCGGAGGCAAGTGGATTTATTGCTTCTGGGAGGCGATTTTACTTATGACAGTGATAATGTAGAATCGACAATGGAGATTTTATCACAGATTGCAGCTCCCGATGGAAGTTTTGGTATTGAAGGAAATCATGATAAATATCAATACCTGTTTCCGGCAATGGAGGCACACAATATCACACCGTTGTCTAACAGCGGTGTCTACGTGCGCGAGAACTTTTATTTGGCAGGCGTGGAGGATTTATGGAATCGCAATCCTGATGTCTCTGCAGCCATAGCGGGAGCCGAGCCGGGCAGCTTTGTACTTCTTCTGTCCCACAATCCGGACGTTTCAATGCTACAGGATACCACGAAGGTCGATTTGATTCTGAGCGGTCATACCCATGGCGGGCAGATCAATTTCTTTGGACTCTGGTCTTTAGGGCTTGAATCAAGAGTCATTTCGGACTATGGAGAAAGGTTTCGGCAGGGGTGGGCCGAATCCGGAGATGGGACACCTGTTTATGTTTGCCGCGGCGTTGGGGAATATTACCCCCGAGTTTTTGCCAGACCGGAAGTGACTCTGATCACACTCATTCATGAATAACGAGCATATAAAAACGAATTCTAAAACCGATTTAATAATTGATTTGAAAAATTAAAAAGAGTCTTTGGTGAATCGGAGGATTTACCAAAGGTGATGCTTTTTCTTGCCTTCTTTTTCGCTCTTTTTTCCGCCTAAGAAGCAGCAGCATCCGCCTTTTTTATGGAGTTCCAAAAGAACAGCAACAATAATGACGGGGATGATAATAATAAGCAAGAGCTTAAGTATTTTTTTCATTTTTGAATCACCTTTTTGAAATATTAAATGTGCTGATTTTCAACAAAATCAACAATAAAGAATAATCTTCATACCTTCTATAAATAATGTTTTATTTTTATATGAGGTGGTGTATAATAACAGCCTGCCTCCTTAAAACACCGCAAATGACAGAGATATTCAGTTTATGAATAAAAACGTGAAGTGAATCTGTATGACCATTCTTCAGAAACAAGAAAATGAAGAAGAAACCCAAAAAAACCTTTGAAAAATCAGATTTAAAAAGTCAAAAATAGAAAAGAAAAAAAGAAAAATTTCCTTGGAGTTTTGCTCTAATGATTGACCGCTCCTGCGGACCGGTCAAAGTCAAAAAATGAAAAAACAACCGGAATTAAGCTTCCGGCGGAATTGTTTCGAGCTTTCCGAGGATGCTCCAAATGTAAGTTCCCGTGTGCATCGGGAGGTTGGAGTCATAACTGACATCGGAAAGGGTTTTAAGCGCAGATGCTGCGCGCAGGAAAAGTTCCTGATTGTTGTCTTTAAGAACTTCAATAATTTCCGTAACGGAACGTCTGATATTTCTCGGAACGGATGTATCATTTGCAATCATATCCAATTCCGCAATACATTGATCAATTGTTTTTTGGTGTTCATCAGCTGCCATAATATCACCTGAGTCGGAGTTGAATCAAAAACCTGTCGCATTTTCTGACAGATTCAAAAAACGGAAAAGAAACAAACGAAGGTAAAACAAACTTGTCTTACAGTTTCTCCAAATCCAAAACATTTGTTTTTGAACGGACTCTCTGATAAATATAATGATTTATAAGATTTAATTAAGTTAAATAAAATTTAAAGATTTATTACTTCATAATGTCGCCTTTTAGACGTAACTTTAGTAGAGATAACTCTCATTTAAATTTAACCTTTGAAAAGAAAAAACAGACATGATGAAATCAATCGACAGCAGTTGAAGTGAAAATGAAGAGATGAAGTCGGTAAAAATTGAACTGTTGGAAAGATTAATTAGAACAAAAATCCAATCCTATTTTCTATGATTTCAAATAATTATTTCAAATTTCAATTCGTTTAAATAATTACGATTTTTAACAAATAAAAGGTGAAAAAATGGATTCAGATGACAATGTTAAAAAGATTGCCCGTTTCCTTGAAAACGGCGGCACGATGCTTGCCAATCACTGCGACGGCTGCGGCGCCCCTCTCTTCCGATTTAAAGGAGAAATCATTTGCCCGCTTTGCAGCGGTGTTGAAACCGAAACGTCTCTCGCGTTACGCCCTTCCGGCGTTCCCGCCCAAAAAATAAGTATACCCCAAAAATGCAAAAAAGAAAACAAAAAGCAAACCGCATCCGTTACACCCGCTGGAAACTTTAAGGATTATGCGGCGGAGCCGATTTATTCTGCCGAAGAAGAACAGCTTCGTGAATTAATTCTGCTCAAGCTCACGGCGGTTGCCGAAGACATGCAGAATGAAAACGACCCGCGCCGCGTTTTTGAATATTTGGAAATGATTGAAAAAGGTTTAGATTTAATTGAGAGGCTCAGCTGAGCCTTTCACCGTGTTTAGAACATTAAATTGAATCGGCAGTTTTCTTTTTTGTGGGTGTAAAAACCAAACATCCAGTTTTCATAAAATGATTAAAATCCGAACGCCCGATAAAACCTCAATTTAAAGATGTTTTAGATTGAGATGGAAAAACGGCGTTCCAACTTTTTCTTGAAAATTAAAATGAAAAACGATGTTTCAGTTAAACCCTAAAATGTATGAAACCTCACGTACGACCGCTAATTTTTGATTTTGAGCAAAGCGAAAAATCGGAAATTTGCGGCTTCTTACCCATGAAATAAAATAAATCTATACTTACTGCTTTTCATAAACTCTGTCGTTTATGTTGCCGTCACCACTTGGTTTGTGTTGCCGTATGCATCTGCTCTTTTTTAGAACATCCGTTCACTGTCGCGAACGTGCCGCTTTTACCTTACCGTTTCCGTTTGCCGCTGCCACCAGTCAAATCCGTTTACGGCAACCGCCTGCGCGCGAGCCGCATCATTTTTCATAAAATTATTCAAAATCAAATCCGGATGCACGATTTTAAAAACAAAAATATGATTATTCTTATCATGACCCTTATTTAATTATACTTGGTTTTCGTTTTATTAATACAATTGATTTTATTTAATGACATTCAACCGTATATCAATTTTAAAAAATTAAGGTGACAACAGATGAAAGAATTGCCGGAATGCATCGCTCTCTCAAAACAAATGAATGAAATATTAATCGGAAAAACCGTTTCCTCCGTCGTCGCCGACAAATCACCTCATAAATTTGCATTTTATGGCGGCGACCCGCAGAATTACAACGCTCTCTTAAGCGGAAAAGCAGTTCAGGAAATCAAGCCGATTGCGGGATTTGTAGAGATTTCATTCGGCGATGAAATATTGCTGCTTGGTGAAGGCGTCAATACACGATATTTAAAAGAAGGAGAAAAAGTCCCCGAAAAGCATCAGCTTCTTGTCGAGTTTGGCGATAAAACGGCGATCGTTTGTACAATTCAAATGTACGGCGGCATGTGGGCTTATCGGAAAGGCGAAAATGACAACCCGTACTATTTAGTTGCTGTCGAAAAACCGTCGCCGCTTTCGGATGCGTTTGATGAGGCTTATTTCGCTGAACTGATGAACAGCAGCAAGCAAACCTTAACGATGAAAGCTTTTTTGGCAACGGAACAAAGAATTCCGGGGCTTGGAAACGGCGTTCTTCAAGACATTCTGTTCAATGCAAAACTTCATCCGAAACGTAAATTGAACACACTGTCCGAAGCGGAGAAGAAAAATCTTTATGAGAGCATTAAGAAAACGCTGCAAAAAATGGCAGATGAAGGCGGCCGTGATGTTGAAAAAGATATTTACGGAAATTCCGGCAATTATGTGACGATTCTGTCAAACAAAACGGTTGGGCAGCCTTGTAAAGTTTGCGGAGAAGTCATATTGAAAGAAGCGTTGATGGGCGGATCCGTATATGTTTGTCCGGGGTGTCAAAAGTTGTAAAAAAATTTTGTTCGCTTCGCTCACAAAATTTCAGAGGTAGTTGGAGTCTGTCACCCTTTTTTGGGGTGCCTTTGGCACCCCTCAGCAATTTTAAGCAGCTCTTTTTAAAAACAGAAAAATCATTTTTTATATTCCGCTTCAACAACTTCTCGAATACGCTTAGCAGTTACTTTTCCAATACCCTTAACGCGGCACAATTCTTCTTCGGACGCATTAAAAATATGATTGAGTGAACCGAATTCCTGAAGCAGAATTTGAGCGGCGTGCGGGCCGACGCCTGAAATGGAAGAGAGAATGTATTCCTGCTGCTCATGCGTTGTTTTCGCCGGCTTTTTCCCGTGCGGGTTGACCGTTTTTTTCTCATTGATTTGTTCTTTTTTGGCCATCATTTTAAGCAATAAAGCCGTTTCCTCTTCGTTTTTTGTGTAAAAGATGGACACATTTAAATCGATTTCAATCGAGAGCAAAGCGCCGCGAATGGAGTTTTCATGCATTTGACCGACAGCCAAGTCTTCATCGCCCTCGATAATTAAAATCGGCTTTTTATAGGCGCGGGAAAGATCAATCAATTGAGAAAAAAGACTGCGCTTGCCGCCAATGAGGGAAGACGAAAAATCGGCAATTGTTTTTCGTTCAACAGCCATGTCGTCGCTGACAACATAATCAGCAACATCAAGTTTCGTTGTTTTGAGTTCAATGCCGTATTTATCCAGATATTTCAAAACGCCGCTTTTAATTTCTCGCGTATCGGCTAAAATTTTCAGCGTCGGCTCAAGCGATTTCGATTCAGGAATTTTAGCCGAATCAGAATCGGGATTTGAATCAGAGCATGAAGCAAAGTTTTCGGAAAAAGCATGAGAACGAAGGGGTGGTTCGGCCGAAACTGCAATCATTTCCGAAATGTGAAAATCATCGGCGGGCGAAGAGAATGTTCCAGAATCAGAAATCTTAGAAGCGTTTGATTTTTGAACATCGGATTTTCGGATAGAGTCTTGAATATCAGATTTTTGACTTCCGTATTTGCTTTTAAATTCTTTTTCAAAATCCGAAAATGTCTTTTGATTTTCGTTTTGATTTTCGGTTCCTTTTAAAAAAACATCGCGTTGGCCGCCGGAATACTCCTTTTGAAGACTTTTCATTTCAAAAAGCATCCGCTTTTCTTTGTTTTGACTGCTCCATCGATAAGCTTCGTCACGCGTTCCCTTTGTAATCAGCATGATGACGCGGCCGGTTTGAAAACGGCCGGTGCGCCCCTTTCTTTGAATACTTCGAATCTCAGACGGAACAGGCTCGTAAAATAAAACCATATCCGTTGACGGAATATCCAAGCCTTCTTCGGCAACGGATGTCGCGATGAGAACATTATGTTCACCTGCTCGGAACTGCTCGATAATTTCAGTTTGCTGCTTTTGAGTCAGCCCTTTGTCTTTGCTGCGTGAACCCTGTCCGACAAAACGAATCGGGCGAACACCCGGAACCTCCGAAAGCGCTTCTTTGACAATGTTTGCGGTCTCTCTGAAATTCGTAAAAATAATGACTTTGGAATCGGGAGAAAGTGAAAGCTGTTCGCTTACAATTCTTTGAACGGCATAAAATTTCGGGTGCTCGACGCCGCATTTTTCTGTCAGATGAAGCGCCTGCCTGAAATAAAGGTCGGCTGCCAGCCTCTTGACAGCTTTACTTGCGCCGGATGTTCCCGCTTCTTCATCCATTTTTTTCAGATAAGCGAGAAGCGCTTTTGTGCCTTGCGTTTCAATGAGTTCAACCGCATGTTCAATCTTCATAATTTCAGCCATAACGGAAACGGCTTGATAAAGACTCGGATCGGCGTCTTCACTTCTCAGCGCCGCCGTCAATTGGGATTGAAGCGCTAAAAGATCCCGTTTGGCTAAAAATTTCTTATCCAGCGGATATCCGAATTCGGCGAGCTTGTCCAATCTTTCATCCAATATTTTCTTAAGTGCTTCCCGAATTTCAGCCAGCTCCTTCGGAAGCTCTAAACTCATCCATTCGATTTCTTTTTTATGAACATAAGGTTTGATATCGGCGTCCCCTTCAGTTTTGACAACGACATTTTCAATAAAAAGAGCGCCGCAGACTTCATCAATTTTTTCTTTTTCACTGCCCGGGCTTGCAGTGATCCCGAGAATCAGCGGAAAATCGGAAGCGGCCATATATTTTTCAGCGATGTAAGTGTAAGCGTAATTGCCAACGGAGCGGTGCGCTTCATCAAAAACGATACAAGAAACATCTTTTAAAGAAAATCTTGAATTGATTAAATCGTTTTCAATGACTTGCGGCGTTGCAATAATGATGCTCGCGCCAGACCACATTTCACTGCGCTTTTCGGGCGCGACGCTTCCCGTAAAGGATTTAATTGAGCCCTCGGGAAGTTTCATGACGCGTGAAAAAAAATCAAAATGTTGCTCAACAAGCGGTTTTGTCGGAGAGAGAAGCAAGACTTTGCCGCCGAATTTTTCAAGCCGCATGACCATAACGAGAAGAGCGACAACTGTTTTTCCGAGTGATGTCGGCAAAACAACAAGCGAATTTCTTGCCGTGCATCCGGAAACAATGTTGAGCTGATACAAGCGCTGCTCAACGGCGTTTTCCAAAATCAGCGGATGCTTGATGTATTGCTTGTTTGAAAACTCTTCTGACATTGTTGCCTCTCGGATTCTTTCAGATTGGATGTACAGTTCTATGGCGCTTTTTCTTATAAATAATCAGCCTGCAAAGTGAAACTATTGAATAGTATAAAAAGACACAAAAAATTCAATATTTGAAAGAGAACGCAGGGGCGCATTCATTCAATTTTGGAAACGCAAAAAATGGAGCGGCTCGCGCGCAGGCGGCGGCAGAACAGAAAAACAAGCAGGATAACGGCAACAAACGCAAATACACCAGTAGCTGAGCTCATATTCTTATTAAATATTGTTTTTATTTTATTTTCTTAAATCCGTTTTTCAAAAAATCTTCTTTCAGCGTTTCAATTTCCCGGCAATTTTCAAGCCAAAGAGCAAAAATCCCGAAACACGGTTTCACATATTGAAAATATAAATTATCGCTTGAAATTCCAACCGGAAACGGTCTCGCCCCTTTCAATAAAGCGCCAAGCAATTCATAACCGCCTGGAACAAGCCAAACTTCATCGGATTTTTCCAAAATCAATTCTTCACATTCCGAAAGCGTCATGTCATTTCCGATGATGGTAACTTCCAGATTATTAACGCAAACCATACAAGACCCCGAAATTAACTTTGATTAGATTTTGATTGAAGCTTTGATTGAAATTGAGATGTTGAGAAAGAGCTGAAAAATAATTGAGAGAAAAGGAAAAAGAGAAGAAACGATTGAGTTCTTGAAAGATTACTCAATCACTAAATCTTTGACTTTAATGCCGGATTCAACAATTTTTCCGACGCGCTTTCCGCCCGTCAGTCCGATCACATAAGGCGCCGTTTCTTCGGGAACGACGATAATAAAGCCCATTCCCATATTGAATGTCTTATACATTTCAAGGTCACTGACATTGCCCTGTTCCTGAAGGAATTTGAATATCTCAGGCGGCTCAATCGGATCATCGAAATCAAAGCCGAGACTTGTAATGCGTTTCAGTTTCAAAAGGCCGCTGCCGGTAATGTGGGCGAGACCGTGAACTTCATGATGTTTGATAACGTCCAAAACTTCCATATAAATTTTTGTCGGGATGAGAAGTTCGTTGCCGATTGTTTTTTTGGAATCGTACGGGCAGTAATCATTATAATCGTAAGCGGACTCTTTGATGATTTGGCGGACCAAAGAGTAGCCGTTGCTGTGTACACCGCTGCTTTTAAGGCCGATAATCACGTCACCGACTTTGATTTTTTCGCCGGTCAAAACATCTTCTTTTTTGACGATGCCGATGCAGGTGCCGGCAAGATCGAACCCTTTAATAACGTCCGGAAGCGTTGCGGTTTCGCCGCCGACGATTGACATTTTTGAAATCTCGGCGCCTTTTGCAAGACCAATACCGATTTCTTCGGCCAATCCGGGTTTGTGCTTTTCGAGCGCGAGATAATCCACAAAACCGATGGGTTCCGCGCCGATTGCAAGCAAATCATTCACATTCATCGCAACACAGTCAATGCCGATCGTATCCCATTTTCCCATTTCGTTTGCGATGAGAACTTTGGAGCCGACGCCGTCGGTTGCCATGGCAACTGCGAATTCACCGAAATCCATCAAACCGGCATAGTGGCCGATATCCGTTAACGGTGCGCCGAAACCCTCTCTTTTGAAGGTCATCGCTTTTGTCAATGATTTGATTGTGTCTTCTTCCTGACGAATGTCAACACCGGAAGTCGCGTAAGTCGATTGTTCTTTTCCCGCCATTCATGAGCCTCATTTATAATCTTGTCTTTAATTCTTCCCGTTTTCGGGCTTGTCCAGTTCAAATTCGGCATGCAAAGCCGCAACCGCTTTGTTGACTTCAGCACTGCTGACAACACAGGAAATATTGTATTCGGAAGAGCCTTGGCTGATCATAATGATGCTGATGTTTTCCTTGCCAAGCGCCGTAAACACACGTTTTGCGACACCGGGCGTTCCTGCCATTCCCGCACCGACGACCGCAACAACAGAGACGTCTGCGCGATAGTCAACTGTATATGATTCTCCGAGTTCCGCTTTCAATGCTTTGACTGTTTTTGCGCGGTCGGCGTCGTTGACAATAAATGAAATGCTGGATTCGGAACCCTGACTGATTAAGCGGACGCCGACTTTTTTGTTTGCTAAAATTGAAAAAATGACTGCGAGCTTTCCGACGGAATCCACCATTTCCGGGCTTGAAACATTGACCAGCGATGCTTTTTTGATCATGCTGACAGCTTTGACGACGTTTTTGGACTTTTTGCTTTCGGTAATGACAAGCGTTCCGTCAAAGTCCGGCTTGAATGTGCTCTTGACGCGGACAGGAATATTGTGCATCATTGAAGGCTCAATCGCTCTCGGGTGCAGTACCTCCGCGCCGAGTGAGGAGAGCTCCATCGCTTCTTGATATGAAATAAAGTGAATGGTGCGCGCACTTGGAACGATTTTCGGGTTGGCGGTCATGATGCCGTCAACTTCTTTCCAAAGCCAAATTTCGTCCGCTTTGATGCCGACGCCGACAATGGACGCGGTATAATCCGATCCGCTGCGGCCGAGCGTTGTAATCACGCCTTCTTCATTTTCACCGATAAAACCCGTGACGACCTGAATTGATTTTTTCAGCCCCGGCGTTAATTTATTCTGAATCAATTCGTATGATCTTGAAAGCGGTTTTGCGCCGCCGAAAACGTCCGTCGTGATAATGCCGGCTTCACCGCCGGTGTAATCTTTAGAATCAATGCCCATGGAACGAAGCGCGCCTGAGACGACCGGCGCTGCCAGGCGTTCGCCGTAGGATGAAATGTTGTCGCGGGAGCGGAGGGTCAGCTCGCCCAAATAGCAGATGCCGATAAGTGCTTTTTCAAGCTCATCAATGCGGCCGGTTAAATACCTGACAACTTCCGCTTTGATCCCTTCGTCATCAATCGCTTCGTTGACGGCGGTAAAATGCTGCTGTTTCAGCGCGGTGATAAATTCCGTCACAACCGTCACTTTTCCGTTTTCACGGCTGGCAGTCGCGACATCCAGAAGCTGATCGGTAACGCCTGCGAGAGCGGATGTCACCAAAACAACCTGATCTCCCTTGTCATAATAACTCTTCGCCAGTTCGGCGACATGGCGTATTTTTTTCCCGTCACCGACGGAAGTTCCGCCGAATTTCATCACGATCTTCATAATTCTCAATTTTTCCGTTTAATTTTCTGTTCCGTTGCGTATGGTTTTTTATAACTTTTGCTTCCTTTTTCAATGTTAAAAGATATTTAAATATCTTGTGACAAAAGTTTGCTCAAATTTTGCTCGCTTCGCTCAAAAAATTTCATGGCAGAGGGAGGGCGTTGTTTGCTGCCGCCGTCGCGCGAGCCGCACAAATTTTTCAAAAATATTCCAAAAAGGAAAATGCGTTTTTATGCACTTTTTGATTGAAAATTAGAGGAAAAAATTTCAAAAAATGAAGAGAAAAACGGCCGCCGAATCAGAACCACTGATCCAAAGTCGGCTGTTTGGTTTTTGTTTCAAACGCAGCATTAATTTTCTGCCAAGCGGATGTCACGCGCTCTTCCGAAAAATCGTGTTTTGAACATAGAAATTCAATCATTTTTTCTTTATCGGGTTTCGTCCACTGAATTGTATAGTCATCCGTTGTCGGCGGATTTTTGAAAAATTCTTTTGCTGCGGCATAGCGTTCAATTTGGTCTTCAAGTCCTTTGGACTTTAAAACGCCTTCATAGCTGCCGTATTCTTTAATGAGTTTGAGCGCCGTTTTTGCACCAACACGGTCAATCCCTTTGTTAAAATCAGTACCGACACAAAGCGCGAGGTCAACAAATTGATCCTTTGTCATTCCCAAACGCTCCAAGTTTTTATTCAAATCCACTTTTTCGGGCAAAACATCGACATAAACACTTTTTCCGGGAAGTTTGCGCTTTCCCGACACCGTTAAATTGCGAATGACGGCTTTGGCGCCGAAAATAAAAGCGTCATAATCTTGAGACGAAACTAAATCAACATCGCCCTTGTCTGCCATGTAAGACGCCTGTGCTTCACCTTCTGAGGGCGCAACAACGACCGGAATTCCCAGCATTGCAAGCAGCATTTTCGATTCTTCAACGACTTGCGGGTCGATTTTAACAGCGGCTTGTGAATATTTTAATATTTCAGCCGTATCGCCGAGCTCCATTGCAAGCTTCCATTTCTCATGCGCCGCTTCACGAATTTCGCGGCGTTTGTCAAGCGTTTCGGCTTTTAATTCGGGCGGAATGCCGTCAAAAACAAAAACGGGCTTAATGCCGTCTTCAACAAAGCTTGACGTTCGGTACAGAATGCCGGAGAGATGAGAAGTTAAGTTGCCGTTTAAATCCGTGAGCGGCTTTCCGTCGCGGCCGCGTACGGTTGTGAGAAACTGATATATTACATTATACGCGTCAAACGCAACGATTTTGCCTTTTAAATCCGAGCGGGAAATTTCATCCCTTTCCAGCAGATCGCCGATGGCAACACCCATACTTCAGCCTCCCAAAACATATGACCGTAATTGATTTAAAAATAGTAAAATAACGAGATTTGGCAAATAAATGTGTGCCGTTCTATAAAAACATTTACGATGACCTCAAATTTGAAAAAGAGAGAGCATTCTATTCGATATTTGAGAGAGAAACGGAGCGGCTCGATAGAGGCGGCCGATCTGTAAACGAAATTTTTTAAAACTTCAATTATTAAATTTCAGGATTTTATCGGGCGTTCGAGTTTCATGAGTCTGATACAAAAATCAATGTTTGGTTTTGAGTTTTGTTTTCGGTTTTGAATTTTGTCTTAATTTTACTTTGCTTTTCAATTTCAAGTTTTTATTAAAAATTTTTTATAATTCGATATCTCTTGATTTTTTGACTTTCTTTTTAGTTTGGCCGCTTCGGCTTTCAATTTTTCATTTTTTTCGAAATTTTCGAACGCTGTAGAATTTTATACCAAATATGTTACCAAATCATTTCCAAGAGATTTATATTCTGCTGTTTTTCTTTGTATTCAAACTATGAGCGCTTACTGCATTCGTTTTCATTGTTTGTATCCAAAGATGGTGGTAAAAAGTTTATTAAACAAAAAAACAGTTATTTAAGTTTCATCAAAGTTTCCGCTCATTTAATCATCGGATTTTAATAAAATATTAATGATGAATGTTTTCGACACATTAAATCGCTGTCGAAAATGAGGACAAAATACGTTTGTTTGTCTTTTTTATTTGTAAACAGCATATTTTTGTTTATAAATAAAAGAGAGCAGCAAAATTAACAGAAATAAACAGCAACAGGTGAAAGGTTTGTCAAAAGTAATCATTTATACAACGGATGTCTGCCCGAAATGTAAAATTTTAAAAGGATTTTTTGAGTCCCGAAATATCGCATACGAAGAAGCGGACATGACAACGCCCGCAGCGCTCACAGAACTCGCTGTCAACAACATTTTTACAAACGTTGCCCCGGTTCTCCAAATTGACAGCAAATTCCTCACATACAGGGAGATCTTTGAAGGAAACGCTGTCAAAGAAGAACAGATTACGAAACTGATCGCATAAAAAATGAAATCGGATTTTGAACCGATCTCGAATCGATTACTTTCACATGACTTACACGCGGTTTAATTACGGTTTATCAATCATTTACATTTATACTTCATTATTATTTCATATAATCAAAAAATAATACACACGGTGAAGGCTCATGTCAACACAATTCAGCAAAAATACAGAAGGAAAAGGCCGAGTCCAGCAGACGCTTGACGGCGGCACCGTTCCGACCATGCCGAAGGTCAGAACGACCAACGGCTACATGATGGATTGGAACAGAAACGAAATTGTCCGCCAGCTGATGAAAGAAACGCCGCTCGCGGAGCGCTTTTACGGCGTTCCAGGAATTACCAAAGAAGAGGCCATCGAAATTTCAAAAGAAGCCGAAACACGCATCCGAAAAATGGGCGTTGAATTTCTTTCAGGCCCCTTGGTTCGTGAAATCGTCAACTGCATCCTTTTGGAACGCGGTCACCCCGAATGGCGTAACGTGATGACAAGAGTCGGCGCATCCGTTTATGACGCCTGCGAAATTGACACAGGTCTCGGATTCGAATCCCACGACAACGCCAACCAGTTAGACAACGCCGAAACATCTCACAAGAAGAAAGCGGACAAGATGTCTAAGGAACAGAATCTTCTTTTGATGCCCGGAAATCTGGCCGACCTTCACCTAAACGGCGACTTCCACATTCACGACTTGGAATACTTTGGAACGCGCCCGTTCTGTCAGGACTGGGATCTCAGATATTTCTTCTATTACGGCTTGATGCCCGACGGTGTCGGCGTCCAGTCAAGCGTTGCAGGCCCCGCCATGAAAGCGGAAGTTGCGATTCTTCACGCCGTTAAAGTCATGGGCTCCGCTCAGACAAACTTTGCCGGTGGCCAGGGCTTCTATAATTTCCTCACCTTCCTCGCGCCGTATTTTGTTGACAAAACAGACAAAGAGCTTGAGCAGCTCATGCAGATGTTCGTTTACGAAATGATGCAGATGATGTGCGCCCGCGGCGGCCAGACCGTTTTCTCATCCGTTCAGCTTTCTCCGGGCGTTCCGAAGCTTTGGAAAGACAAGCCCGTCGTTGCGATGGGTAAAGTTTGGGACGGCACCAACGGCACGAGAAAGTGGGTTTACGGCGATCTTGAAAAGGAAGTCAGGAAAGGATTCCGCGCTTTGATGGTCGTCATGCTCAAAGGCGATGACTGGGGCAAGCCGTTTTCCTTCCCGAAGCCGGAAATTTCAATCGAGCCGGATTTCATGGACGAAGACGCCGCGTTCAACGCCGCCAACCCGGATGTTTTGACTTATAAAGAACTCTACCGCTTAACCTTTGAATTGGCCGCCAAATTCGGAACGCCGTATTTCGACAACCAGATTCCGGAATACCGCGGCGCAGGTGAAGGCATCAGCTGCTACCAGTGCTGTGCTTAACAATTCTCCGCAAATCCGGAAGACGATGCCGACTTCGATGACAAGCTTTACTTCAAAGACGGAAAGCACTTCTCAATGGGCTCCTGGATGGTTATGTCCTTGAACTGCCCGCGCGCCGCCTACAAAGCCGACCACGACGATCAGAAATTGATTGATGAGCTCAAATATCTCATGAACAAATCCGTTGAGGTTTTCCGCGTGAAGAAAAAGTGGATGGATCACCTTTTGGCATCCAACAGAATTCCATTTGCGGCAATGACTCCAAGGGATCCGAACACGGGCGAAAAAGGCGCGATTGCCGTTGACTTTGCCGCGCTTGTTTACACAATCGGCGTTGTCGGAATCAACGAAATGGTTCAGTACCACACCGGAAAATCCATGTACGAATCTCCGGATTCTTTCAAGTTCGCGATTCGCATCATGTACGAAATGAAGCTGCACGCTCAGAGGCTGTCGCAGGAAAACGGCATTGAAATTGCTCTTGCTCGAACGCCTGCCGAGACAACCGCTCAGAGATTTGCAGTGTCTGACCTGCTCCACCCCGAATATGCCGGCAAGGCTGAAAACAATATGAACGGCGATGTTGAGCTGACGAAAAAGGAACTCGGAACAACGAAAGACCTGCCGGTTTACTACACCAACGGAACGCACATTCCGCCGGGCGCAGACATTTCCGTCATTGAAAGAATCAATTACGAACAAACGTTCTTCCCGATCGTTGACGGCGGAAACATTCTCCATATCTGGCTCGGCGAAGGAACGCCTGACCCCGACGGCTTGCAGGAAATGGCGATGCACATCGCAAAGAACACGGCGACCGGATATTTCGCGTTTACGCGCGACATAACGATCTGCAAAGATGAAGGCTATGTCACCTCCGGCATCAAAGACAGTTGTCCGAAATGCGGCTCCGAAAACATTGACCACTTGTCCAGAATTACGGGTTATCTGCAGTCCGTTGACGGCTGGAATGCAGGAAAGCGGCAGGAGCTTGTGGACAGGACAAGAGCCGATCCGAATAATTTGAAAGTTTGACCGGTCCGAAGGAGCGGTCAAACAGCAATTTTCCGGGAGTTGTCAATCGTTACAAAGCTCCAAGGAATTTCACTTTTCTTTTCTAATCGACCTCCTCAAAAATTAGGAAGTCTATCAAAAACGAAGCCCAAAAACGAATGAAAAGAAATCGGTCTCTTTAAAAAGGAGGCCTAATAAAAACGAGCGAAAAGAAGCCACCAAAAATCTCTTTTCACTTCTTCCTTTTTTATTTTTTAAATTTACTCGAATTCAATCGTTCCCGGCGGCTTTGGCGTCACATCGTAAACAACACGGCAGGCATCCGGAATTTCCGTTGTGATTCTTTCCTGAATTCTTTTCAATATGTCATACGGAACTTCCAAAGGCTCTGCGGTCATTGCGTTGTCGGAGCTGACGAGTCGGATTGCGATAATCCAGCCGTAAATGCGCTTATCATCTTTTTTGCCTGTCCCTTTTCCGATGACGGCTGCAAGTGCCTGCCAGGGCTTAAGCGCTTCCATGACTTCTTCTTCGACAATTGCATTAGCTTCGCGAGCGGCAGCGACTTTTTCGCGTGTCGCTTCTCCGCAGGCGCGGAGGGATAATCCGGGGCCGGGAAACGGCATTCTCTCGGAGAGCGCGACGGCAAGGCCGAGCTCGCGTCCGACCGCTCTCACATCGTCTTTATACAAATAGTAAAGCGGCTCGATAACGCCTTTGAACTCCGTTTTTTCAGGCATGCCGCCGACATTGTGGTGAGCTTTGATCCCTTTTTCGGATTCCAGGACATCGGGATAAATCGTTCCCTGAATCAGGTAATCGGCATTGATTTTCTTGGCTTCCTCTTCAAAAACGCGGATGAATGTTTCGCCGACGGCTTTTCTTTTGAGTTCGGGATCTTCAAGTCCTTTGACGGCTTCAAAAAAACGATCGCTCGCATCAATAATTTTGACATTCATATGAGAAAATGCAGCTTTGACTTGTTCGGGCTCATCCTTTCTCATAAAACCGGTGTCGATAAAGATTGGAAGAAGCCTGTCACCGATTGCGCGGTAGGCGAGTTCGGCGCAGACGGAGCTGTCAACGCCGCCGGAAAGTGCAATAAGGGCAGTCCCATTAACTTGATTTTTGATCTTTTCAATTTCCGCTGTTATGAATTCTTTGACATTTTCCATTCTCATGAACTCCTAAAAATACCTTGTAAATGTGCTGTATAGAATATGCCTTAAAGTTATAAAATCGTATTATAGAGCTATTATATGTTATTATATGAACGTTTTTGTAAATGTTTTTCGTGATTTTATCTTTAATTTTTTCTAAAAATTTCTTCATTTCATTAAGCACTTTATTCATTTAACCATTCATTTTTATTCAAATTCAATCTATTGCATTTGAAAATATTAAAAAAGATTTATCCATCCTTCTTTTTTTGTAAATTCATGAACCTCGCCGAGATTTTTCCTGAATTTTTGTCATTTATCTTTCTTTTTAAATCAGCCGTTTTTTTATTTCTTCTTCTCATCGCTTCCGTTCAGGATGTCCGTACACAGACGGTATCCGACAGAGTTTGGATTGTCGGATTTTTCTTCATTCTCCCAATGATAATCGTTGAAATATTTATTATCGGTTTTTCCCGTTTACTTGATATTTTTATTTCAATGGGATTCTTCTTTTTGTTCTCCCTTGTCTGCTTTTCCCTTCGATTTTTCGGCGGCGCGGACTGCAAGGCGTTTCTTTTTCTTTCAATCCTTTTTCCGTTTGAAAGCAGTGGTTTTCTCAATTCTCTTTCATTTTCCGTTCTGTTTAATTCATTATTTCTTTCACTTATATTTTCAATCTTTTACATTCTCAAAGAATCAAAAATTTTCAAACAACCCGTCTCGATTTCGGCTGAAAAGTTTTCAGCCGTTCATGCTTTAAAGCTTCGGCTTCCGTTTTTGCCGGCAATAACAGGCGGTTTTATTTTGTCGCTTTGTGATGTCAACCTGTTCCTCTCCCTTTTCTCCTTTTTTTTCTGAAAATTTGGCTCCACCGCGCGCGTTCGCAACAATTTTATTCATTTTTTTGTTAAAAATGCCGCCCGTTATTTAATAAATTGTTGAAACTTGTCTCTCGTTTTTCAAAAAAATAATATTTATTTCTGCGTTCTTTTCATTTCCGCAATCATCAGCGCTTTCATCAAGCGAACTTCTTCTTCCGAACACTTCGCATCCGCTTTTTCAATCACAATCGAATTCATCAGTTTCTTCGTAAATTCAATCTGCATTTTTTCAATCGCATCCGAAATCGCTTTTTGCTTTTGACCGTCGATTAAAACATCTAAATTATCAATCATTCCTGCAGCAATCAGCGCTTCCAACTGCCCGACAATTTTCAAAACAGAAAGGCCTCTGATTTCCGAAATTTCGCTGACGGAAAGTCCCTGCGAAAACAGGATTAACGTTTTCTTCAAATCTTCTTCTGAAATCGGAACAGCCGATTCCGATAACTCCAATTCGCCTACTCCATTTGTATTTTTTTTGATTGGAACCGAATTCATGTTTAGAACAGGCACCGACGCCGGCATCGGAAATTCCGCTTCTCCGATATAATCGCTGATTTCGCTGATAAACAAGCCGCCGTATTTCTGAAGTTTATATTCGGCAACACCCGCGATTTTTAAAAATGCGGCTTCATCCGTCGGGAAATCCGTTGCCATTTGGCGCAGGCTCGTGTCCGCAAAAATGATATAAGGCGGCAGGTTTTTGTCGGACGCGATTTGTTTTCTTAAATCCCGCAAACGATTAAATAAAACGGTGTCGAACTTTCCTTTCTCAACCATCCTCGGGACAGCCGCATTCGGCTTTGTTTTCTTCTGAGCTTCGGCCTTCCTCTCTTCTTTCTTTTCTTCCGTTTCAAAAGTTTTCTGAACCGTCACAGACGATTTCGCAACCGCGGGCGGTTTAATGTAATCATCAATGCCGTCAGCTAAAACGGATTTCCGGCCGCCGTAAACAATTGCGCCGCCCGAATTTTCAGCAAAAACATCATTTTCTATGATTTCATTTTCTTCCTCGAAAGTTTCATCAATATAAGTTCCCGCCGTTTGATCCGAGTCACCGGCAGCACCTTCCGGAAGAACGGTTCTGCCTTTTGAAATTTTTGAAATCGGCGCTTCGGTCAGTTCCACTGTCAACTCGCCCGACATTATTTTTCGGCTGCTCGGATTCAGCTTGACAATCGGATAACGCTCACCGCTGACGCTGAGATAGCCCGCTTGAAGCAGTTCGTTGCCGATTCGTTTCCATTCGTTTTTGGAAAGATGCTTGCCGGCGCCGTGAAGCGGCAGTTTATCATGGCGCTTGTCCTTGATCTTTTGTGTTTTGGAACCGTAAAGAATGTCAACAATATGAGACATGCCGAAATACTGTCCGGTCTGCTTGACGCATTCCAAAAGCAGCTGTGCCTCTGACGTGCTGTCTACTTTTGTTCTCGGATGGAAGCAGGAGTCGCAGTTGCCGCACAGCTCCTCGATGTCTTCACCGAAATAACGCAAAAGAACATTGCGTCGGCAATCCGTGCTTTCGCAGTAACTGATAATTTGAGACAATTGCTGAAACGCCAAATCTCTTTCCTTTTTGCTCGGCTTCTTTTCAATCAAAAAACGGATTTTGTGCCAGTCGCCGCGGCTGAAAAACAAAATACATTCACATTCCAGACCGTCTCTGCCGCCGCGGCCGGTTTCCTGATAATAGCTCTCCAAATTTTTCGGCAAATCATAATGAATCACGAAACGGACATCGGGTTTGTCAATGCCCATTCCGAAAGCGACGGTTGCAACGATAATGTCAACATCGTCGCGGATAAATTTATCCTGATGAAGCGCGCGTTTGTCATCGGAAAGGCCGGCGTGATAAGGAAGCGCCGAAAAGCCGAGTTTATTCAAACGCGCAGCCAGCCGTTCAACGGCATCACGGCTCTGACAGTAAATGATTCCTGATTTATTGCGGTTTTTTCTGATATAGCCTTCCAGCTGTTCCATCACGTCTTTCTTTTCAACAATTTGGTAAGAAAGGTTGGGGCGGCTGAAGCTGGAAATTTTGATAACCGGATTTTGAAGCCTTAAAACATGAACAATATCTTTTCGGACACGCTCCGTCGCGGTTGCCGTGAGCGCCGCAATGCAGACATTCGGGAATTTGTCACGCAATTCTGATAATTTTCTGTATTCCGGACGGAAGTCATGCCCCCATTCCGAAACGCAATGAGCCTCATCAATTGCAAAAAGGCTGATTTGAGTTCTTTTTAAAAGCGACAGCATTGAAGGCATCATTAAACGTTCGGGCGCGACGTAAAGGATTTTTAAATCGCCGCTTAAAAGACGGCTTTTCACATCAGCGCTTTCCGACTCCGTTAGCGTGCTGTTCAAATACGCGGCGGAAATGCCGTTTGAAACTAAACTGTCTACTTGGTCTTTCATGAGAGAAATAAGCGGTGAGACAACAACAGCCGTTCCTTTTTTCATAAGCGCGGGAATCTGGTAGCAAAGTGATTTTCCGCCGCCCGTCGGCATCAAAACAAAAACGTCACGACCATCAAGAATTGATTGGATTGCCTCTTCCTGATTCGGCCGAAACGCGGTATAGCCGAAGTTCTTCTCAAGGACTGTTATCATTTCTTTGGATGACGCTGCCATTTTTCAAGACCTGTTTTTTTTAAATAAATAGATTCAAACGATTAAAAGGACTTTGGCTTGGAAGGTGAAAGTATTCACAAGCAATGCTGACCCAACGGTATCGACAGCAAAAGCTGCCGTGTCATGAATCAATAAGCTGAAAAACAGCCGAATGAAGTAAAAAAGATGAAAAAGAAGAAAGGACCCAATTAGTATTTGGGTGCGCGTCTGACTTTTCTTGTGACGTATCCGGCAACTTGGTTGCGGATGTTCTTGCTCTCGATGGTTGTGTATTTGGTCACAAGAAGTTTGTTCTGGTCAAAGTCTTCGGTGAAAACGTCACCGTAGTTGTCTAAAAGCTTGAATGAAATGGTTTTGATGTTGGAGTGTCTAATATTTCCCATGTTAATCCTCTTTTGAATCGTTTAATTTGTTTAGTTTAAATATTTTATTTAATGTGTTATTTTAAATTGAATGGACATTTATTTTCGCTTGCCGTTTTTATTTTTAAATCTTCAATAAGTGAATGATTGTGAAAGGATGATTTAAGGAATGAAATTTGTGCGATGCGCTGAGCGCATCTGATTTCAGATAAATCAAATCGAAAGTTTACGATTGAAGGGTTCGTTTTGATTTATACTTTTTGCAAAACTCATCGTAAAGGTTGCACAAATGTTTTTCCTTATTTAAATAAATTCCGTTTCGATTGAAAAATGTCAGTGAACTGAAAAAATGAAATAAAATGAGATGAAATAAATGAAAAATATTCTCCTCAGAGCTGCGCTCTGAGTTGACCGTTTCCTTCGGAACCGGTCAAGGTCAAAATTCAAACATCATCCCGTCATACCCGAGCGGCAGCTTCTTCACTTCTTCATCATGCGGCCCGTAATAGTGACTCAAATGCGTTAAAACCGTTCGCTTCGCGTGAATCTTTTCAGCGATTTCAAGCGCTTCTTTTGAATTCATATGTTTCGTCACACTCATCGTTTCGGGGACGATCGCGTCAACAATGAATAAATCCGGATTTTGAATATATTCTAAACTTCTTTCAAGAAACGTTTTTTCCGAATCACCGCTGATGACAATTTTGTGCCTGCCGTCTGAAATCATAACGCCCGCCGGATTTTTTTCAGGGAAATGGATGACTTCAAACAACGAAAATTCAAGACCGATTAAAGAAAACGGTTCATAAAAATTTACATAATGCTTAACGGGTTCAATGAAATGAACCATTTCCGTAATGTAGTCAACGGTGTCCTTAAAACCGTAAACATTCACTTCATGCTGAATGCGGTAAAATTCGGGGAAGCCGCCGTAATGGTCGTAATGCCCGTGCGTCCAAATCACGCCGTCAATGTGCCCGACATTTGCTTTCAGAAGCTGAGTACGCATATCGGGGCTCGTGTCAATCAGAACATTACCCTGATTGGTTTGAACCAAAACAGAGAAACGCGTTCGGTTGCTTTTTGTCCCATCTCCCGCATCTGTACACGAAGCACAGGAACAGCCGATTGCCGGCGTTCCGGTCGCATCTCCCGTTCCCAAAAGCGTAATTTTCATTGACATTATTTCTTTATGTCTTCACAATCCTATTTAAGATTTGTTCGAAAAATTGAGATCTCGTTTCTTTTAACAGATTTTCAAAAAATCAAAGAATAATAGAATCATTATTTAATGAATCAGCGCCTTTTTTAAAATGTTATGATTATCCTTTCCGGCGGCACCGGCTCACCGAAACTCATCGACGGCCTTCGAAAATTAATTCCCGATGAGGAAATATCCGTGATTGTCAACACGGGCGAAGACATTTGGTCATCGGGGGTGTTCATAACGCCCGACATCGATACCGTTCTTTATCTTTTTGCCGGCATTTTGGACAAAAACAAGTGGTGGAGCATTGTCGGCGACACCCATCACACATTTCAGCAAATGAAAGAGCTCGGGCAAAATGAAATATTGCCGCTCGGCGACCGCGACCGCGCTGTCAACTTGGTTCGTACAGAAATGCTGAACGATGGATTAACATTGATGGAAGCAACTGATGAAATTTCGAGGCGGTTCGGAATCAAAGCGAATATTATTCCGATGTCTGATGAAACCGTCACCGCTATGATTGAAACGCCGGAAGGAAGAATCCATTTCCAAGAATTTTGGGTGACAAAGAAAGGTATACCCGAAGTTCTTTCTTTTGAACATGAAGGGGCTGAAAAAGCAAAATTGTCGCCGGCTGCAAAATCTGTTTTGGAAAAAGAAGATTTGGTGATCATCGGCCCGAGCAACCCGATGACAAGCATCGGTCCGATTTTAGCGCTTCCCGAAATGAAAGAAATCTTAAAAAGCAAAAAAGTGATTGCGATCAGTCCGATTATCGGAAACGCGCCCGTCAGCGGACCGGCCGGAAAATTGATGGCATCCAAAGGTTTGGAAGTTTCGTCAAGAGGCGTTGCCGAACTTTACAAAGATTTTATTGATATTTTCGTTTATGACATCCGCGATGACGTTTTAAATCCCGAAGAATTGGAAGCGATGGGAATTCAAGCGATTGCGCTGGATACAATGATGACGGATGAAGAAAAGCGAGTAAATTTAGCGAGAGAGATTTTAAAGCTGTTTTAACGATGCAAAACAATTAAGTTAAAAGTTAATTTCAAAAAAATCCATAAAAAAAGCCTTCCAATCCGTGGACTGAAAGGCCTTTTTTTGTGTGTTTTAATTGGGTTGTTGATGTGATTAGACATCAAGCGCTCGGACCGGGATTCGAACCCGGGTCGAAGCCTCGACAGGGCTTCATGATAGTCCCCTACACTATCCGAGCATTTGTTTATTTCAGGCTCGCACCTGCGCCCCTAAAATGTTATTTTCATATAAAAAGGTTACCCGTTTTATACGCTTTTTCGAGTTTTTATTTAAACAACGTGAATACGCGTTTATAACGTTTTCAATACGGAAAAACCAAAAAGGATTTTTCCGTATGATACAAGTCCCACCTCCCAGACTCGAACCGGGGGCATCGCGGTGCCTGCGCGAATTTCACAGACCGTGAAATGATCAAACTACAGCCGCGCACTCTACCACTGAGTTAAGGTGGGTAACTGATCAAAAACCGAATTGTTCATAAAACGGATTTTGTTGGGATGCCTTAAACTCATTTTTCGCTTTCAACGGCGCTTGACAAGAATCAAATGCTGCCGAAAACGTAATCCTTCACATAGGATTCTTCTTATTTATTCCTTTCGTTACGGCAAACTTGTATTCCTGACATCCCTTACAGCCCGCAAAAACAATAAAAAAAGCCTTCAAATCTGAATCAGACTTGAAGGCTTAGGGAGGGGTTTTCGTATGGAAATATAATTTAATTCGTTTTTCTGTTTTTGATTGAATTCGTTTTTGTTTTTATTTAAAAATTGAAAGGAGCAAGAAGTCGAATTACTCGACAAGCCTGCCGTTTTCAATCGTGAATGTAACTTCGACACCGTTAACGGAAACTGTATATGTTCCGTCTTCAAACTGGTCGAGCTGGCCGACAACAAAGGATTCCTGAGCAAAAATCAAAATCAAAGTTGTGATGCCGTCTTTGACCTGAGTCGGGATGAAAATTTCATATTTGCCGTTTTCGAATTTGCCGGAAGTTGTAATGTTGCCCTTGTCAACGGTTTCAGCGCTGCCGCCAAGCATGACGCTGACATTAACAGTAATATTGTTTCCGTCGGATCCGATAACAATGTCACCGATGTTTCCGGGCTTGAAGGAGGAAAGCTGACCGCCTGTGAATTTAATTTTGGAAACAAATTCCCTGCTGGTGCCGCCGTTCACGATAACAGTATAGTCACCGTCTTTGAACTGGTCTTTTGTACCGAGGACAACTTCAACATTTTCATATCCAAAGTCTCTTGTGTTCTGTTCACTTGAATCCGTGACCGGGACATTGACATAAACTTTGTCGCCGATGATCGTTACGGTAATATTGTCTGTATCAACGCTCTGGCTGAATGTTCCCTGAATCTGGACAAGGATATTCGCGGTGACAGTATTACTGCCGAACGGGAATGTATGATAGGTAATTGATTGAATCACTGCGGGGTTGTCGATAACGGGATGGTCAACGCCGGCCGGTTTGTCATCGCCTGTCGCCAAGCAGCCGCTGAAGCTGACTGCCAAGACGGCAACGGCGAGGACCGAAAGTATTACAAGAATTGATTTTTTCATGTTTTTTCCTCATATTTTTGTTATTTGATAATTTGATTATTATTTGTGATTGATCGAGTTGAATAATCAATGTTTGATAATTGATGGATAATTTTGGTTAAATTTATTATTTGATTAAACATATGGCCGGATTCATCCGCAAACCGTTTTTTAAATCGTTTTTGAAGTTCGTTTTTTATTTGCGGGTGAAACCGGATCGTTTTTCATTTTTCCGTTTTTTGTCGTTTTTGGTTTTGTTTTTAATTTGTGTTTTTGTGTTTTAGATAGGGATATTGTTAGATGTTTTTCGTTTTTGCAGATTGTTGAGAAGTTTGATGAGCTACTAGTAGTTCACAAACTTCTAAGTAATTCCAAAATATACCTGATTGATTATAACCGTTTCTTTAAATACGAACCTGTTTGAAGTTATATCAGAGGGAAGAAAAAGAGAAACGAGTGAATGATTTAACGGAATAAAAAATATTCAAATCAAATGAAAGTTTTCCGTACATACGCTTTTTTTGAGAGTTGGAATAAAAAACGGAAATAGACAGCGTAACCGCCGAAGATTATATAAGGAATACAGAGAATCTATAGGGCGTGTTACACCTCCTCAAAGCTCCCGATTTTGTCTCAATTATTAATCTTCTTTTTGGGATGTCTGCCATACTTTTTGCGCTTAGCGGTGCCTATGGGGCAGCAGCGGCCTGCCTGTTGGTTGCGGCGGCGGCAGACGGCGTTGACGGATATGTCGCCCGAAAGACTTCCGGCGGCCCTCTCGGCGTACACATCGATTCGCTCGTCGATGCCATATCCTTCGGCGTTGCGCCGGCTGTCGTCGTATATTGTATGAGTGAAAGCCTTATTTCAATCGCTTTCGTTTTCTTTTATGTCATTTGCGGCCTTTTAAGATTGGCGCGCTACAACGCTTTTCCGCCTAAAGGATCCGGATATTCAGGTATACCGATCACAGGCGCCTGCGTTTCGGTCGCAATATTCATCATATTATACCTGAATTTGGAAAAAATCAATGTCGTCCTTCCTTACGCCATTGAAATACTGCTCATTTACATGTTTATCCTCTCACTGCTTATGATCAGCACGATTCCATACTCAAAAGTCATGAAAAAAGGAACTTTCATCCTGCTGATTATCGTCTTTCTCGGAACAATCGCTTCTGTTTTCGTTGAAACGCCTTATATCATCCTCTTCCCGATTATTCTCGGTATTTTGATGCTGATATATTTGTTCTCCCCTTTGGCCGGCTTAGCCGGGAAAAAGAAAAGCGTTGACCTTTAAGCGCCGAATTTTAAGTTTCATGGTGATGAAATGAGGGAAACAAATCCGCCGAAAATGACCGACCGCGACAACGCTCTTTTTGAAGCCGGAATCAAACTCGGCGCGCTTTATCACCAATTCATCGGCAGTCCGATTACGGCTGCAAGCATCAGCTCAATGGAAAAAGCGATTCAAGAAAGCATTTTGGCTCAGCCTTTTGCTGAATCCGTCTCCGTCGAGATTGATCAAAAGAAAGTAATTGCCGAAACAAATGAAACTTTCATGTATACGGAATTAAAAGGACCCATGCTGACTGTCAAAGCGGTCATTCGTTTCAACACGGCTCGCGTCTTTGCTTCTTTAAAAATGAATGAAGAATTAAATTATCCGCTGATGCAGATTGACAAAATCGAAGAAGGCATTGAATAACGCAAGTTTTGCCTTCACTCTTTTGTTTTCACAAACTTTGCCTTTACTCTTATACTTTGTTTTTCTAATTTCAGATCATTGCTGTCGGCTTTTTTATGTTTGCGGTTCCGGGAAGACACGAACCAGCAGCTTGTATGATTCAATCAATATGATTTTGCAGATGATGTAAATCGGAATACTGAGAATCATACCCAGCGCACCGAAAAGCTGTGAGAAAGTCAGAATCAGCAAAACAGTTGTAAACGGATTGACATTGACTTTGCTTGAAATCATAAACGGGACTAAATAGACGTTATCAATGATTTGCGCAATCAGGCAAACAACAGCGGCGAGCACCGCAACTTGCCAGCTGATCACAAAGCCGATGACAACCGGCGGAATGGTTGCAATAATCGGGCCGATGTAAGGCACATTGTTCAAAAGGCCGACCAAAATGCCGAGGAAAAGCCAGCCGGGAAGGCCGATTAAATAAAAGCCGATACAGCAAATAATTGCAATTGCGATGCTTTCAATGATTTTAGCGACAAAAAAATTGTTGGACTGAGTTAAAACAGCGTTTGCCGTGTATTTAAATTCATTTTCAAATCTTTTCGGAACAGCGTCATCAATGAGACGTTTGATTCTGCCGCGGTCTTTGAGATACATGCTGAACATGATCGGATAAAGCAAAACAATTGACAGGAGATAAAAGGAAGCTTGAGATAAAAGGGAAGGTATATACGAAAAAATTTGACTGACGATGCCGTCAATCGTATTCTGAACCCATTCCGTTACAGCATCCGGGAAAACGGAAAGCATTTCCATTAAAAGCTGAGTGCCTTGAAGAATCATAACTTGAATGACTTCGAGGTCCGAAAACAACTCAGACAGGTTGCGGACCTGCATCATGAAAAAATAACCGCCGATGGTGACGGTCAGCAAGGTAATTGAAATTGCGAACACTTGCTTTTGTTTTCGAGTGTATTTGACTGTATATTTATTGAAAATGTTGACAGCTTTGTTGAAAAGAACAATAAAACATAACCCGAAAAGAAGAACGATAAAAAGTTCCGAAAAGTAGAACAGCGTCATAATCACGGCGCAAAGCATGGCAAAAACAATCGCGAGCGCCAACCAAACGCGCCTACTCGTCGTCAATGGCAGAGAAACCTGATGAAGGTCGGCAGACGTCACTGTTATTTTGCTCATTGTCATCCTCTGCGGAATTATATTGCTGCGACACAATGTTGTACAACAATGGTCGGTATTGATACTTATAATAGACTAATCCTATATGAACACATTCCTGTGTTTGATATCTGTTATGATATTATCCTGTTTGATTCCGATTTGATATTAATCGGAAAATGACTGCGAACGGAAAAATCGAATTCCGAAAAAAGAGAAATATTTAAATTCTGATATCCGATTCAAATACCCATATAACAAATTTCAGATTAATTAGATTAATTCAGATTATTTTAAATCATCAAAGGAAATATTTTCTCAGGCGATTCAAAGGCTCAATTTCAGGGTCGGGTGATTTTTTTTGTTTATCGAATTCAAAAATCAGGTTCAAAAAGTGCTTAGCACGGCTGCGTTTTCTCTCGGTTATGACATCAAAGAAGAAGAGGTTCCTTTTGAGCTTTCCGAGCATGCAGATTTAGCAACGCGGCTGGCATTTCAGCTGACGGCTCAAAAGAAGGAAAAAGGCGGCAACCCTGCACAGATGGCGCAGGAAATTGCTGCGGCCGTTTCCGCGGACAGTTTAAAGAAAGCGGATTTGATTGAAAAAATAACGGTTCAGGGTCCTTACATCAATATTTTTGCGTCCGGCAAATACTTAGAAAAAACGGTTGAAAATGTCGTTTCCGAAAAGGAAAAATACGGCAGCGGGAAGAAGACGGAAAAAATTCTTTTGGAACACACATCCGCCAATCCGAACGGTCCGCTTCACGTCGGGCACATTCGAAATGCGATTCTCGGCGACACGCTTTACAGAATTTTAAAGAAAGCGGGATATGACGTTGAGGCTCAATATTATGTGAATGACATCGGCCGCCAGATTGCTGTTTTGTCATGGGCGTCCTCCAAATATCCGCTCAATCGGGACATCAAGCCGGATTACGCAATCGTTGACGTTTATGTCAAAGCCAATGAAGAAATCGCCAAAGACGAAACCATAAATGAGCATATCGAAGCGCTTATGAAAAAGGTTGAAAGCGGCGACAAAGGAACGATTGAAAGTTTCACCGCCGCGGTCAATATGGCAATTGCCGGCATTACCGAAACGCTTCTTTTGATGAACGTGAAGCACGACAAATTTGTCCGCGAATCGCAGTTTATTGAAAACGGCGCGGTTTGGAACGTCATTGACCGGCTGGAAAAAACCGGCAAAACCAAAGATGCCGACGGCGCTCTTGTTGTTGACCTTTCCGACTACGGTTTTGAAAAGACGCTTGTTATCCGCCGTTCCAACAAAACATCGCTTTACACGACAAGAGATTTGGCTTACCATGAATGGAAAGCGCCTCAGTGCGACCGCATGATTGATGTTTTCGGCGCGGACCACAAACTTATTTCCGGTCAGCTTCGCGCAGCGCTTCAACTGCTCGGCGAAAAAACGCCCGAAGTCGTCATCTTCGAATTTGTTTCTCTCCCGGAAGGTTCAATGAGCACGCGCCGCGGCGTTTTCATTACCGCTGATGAACTCTTGAAACAAATGATGGACAAAGCTTACGAGGAAATCGAAAAGCGTCGCCCTGAAGAATCAGAGGGCTTTAAGAAAGAAGTGGCGAAAATGGTCGGAATCGGCGCAACGCGTTATGATATTATTAAAGTTTCATCCGATAAATCCACCGTGTTTGATTGGGAAACCGCGCTTGACTTTGAAAAACAAGGCGCGCCTTTCATTCAATACGCGCACGCCCGCGCCGCCAACATTTTAGCAAAAGCTGAAGAAGACGGAAGCATCAGCGCGGCCGGCATCAACGCGGGATTTGCGGACTACGCGCTTCTCACGGAACCGCAGGAAACGGCGTTCATTAAGAGAATCGCGCTTTTCGAACAAAAAATTGAAGAGAGCGCTGCCGGCTTAAAACCGCATATCTTCGCGATTTACGCGAGAGAATTGGCGGATGATTTCAATCAGTTTTACAGGTATGTGCCCGTTTTGAATGTTGAAGACGCTGAACTGAAAAAAGCAAGACTTGCTTTGACTTTTTCAGGAAAGACGGCAATTGCGAATGCGCTTTCCTGCCTCGGAATTGACGCGCCGAAATCCATGTAAAGATTCCGTTTTTTATTTTTTGAAATTTGACCGGTCCGACAGGAGCGGTCAAACTTGGAGCATTGTTTGCAATTCCTCTTTTTTTGAAAAAAACAGGATTCCCTTTTCATTTTGTTTTTTACAAGCGGAGCGGCTCGCGCGCGATAGCGGCCGCAGGAAAGCAAGCGGAGCGTTTTGTCATTTCGTTTTTTTGCTTTTCTTTTCTTTGCCAACACGCTTTCTGAAAAAGAAACCGATTACAACCACCGCAGCGGCTGCAAATCCGATACTTAAAATGATGTAAAGCGGGCTGGAAGTGTCCCCTTGTTCGATGCTGCCGTTTTTAGCCGCATCAGTCGGAAGTCGAAACGCAGCCGGGTCGTCCAAAACAACCGTTTCCAAAGTCCACTCTGTTTCTTCCGTATACCGCGTGTTTTCATCTTCAAACTGATAAATATGAGAAAATCCGGCGACAACCTCTGAATGGCTGATATAGAGTTTGTCAAGCGTCATCATCAAAATTAAGACGCTCCCGTTTTCAAGAATTCGATAGCATTGGATAGTTTCTCCTTCTCTTACAACAATGCTTCCGACAATCAGCGGACTTCTGAAATTGTTGTCAATTTCCACCAAAACCGCATCCGGACCGAATCCTCTGAGAACGACTTCATAACCCTGCGCAAGCTTTAAAGCTTCACCGTCGCGCAGGATTCTGTACTCTTCTGAAACTAAAATATTACGCTGCTCCTCCGCCGATGCGGGAGGCAGAGCAGCAAACAAAAGTAAGGAACTGAATAGCAAAATGAAAAGCAACTTTTGAACTGCTTGTTTCGAATTTCGAAATGTAATCAGATTGAATCGGACTGTTTCATCTCCGTTTTTATCTTTGCCCTTTTATTTCTTTGCATACATACAGCGGCCGGCAATAATTTCCTCAATTTCGCCGTCATTTCTTCTCAGGAGAAGAGCGCCCGATTTTGAAATGCCGACGACCGTTCCTTCGACGATTCGATTGGGCATATTCACCGTTACTTCACGGCCGATCGTGTCGGAAAACATGGTGATTTCCTCCATGATCTCACTGAACGGGCGCGTGCTGAAACGAATGTATTCCTGTTCCATTTCAAACAGAAGTTTCTGAAGGAATTCGACACGGTCAATACTTTTTCCGCCTTCGTCGCGAAGCGTTGTCGAGTTTTCGCGAAGTTCTTCGGGAAAGTCTTTCAGGCTCATATTGGCGTTGATGCCGATGCCGACCACAACGAATTTCACTGTGTCAATTTCAGCTTCCACTTCCGTTAAAATGCCGGTGACTTTTTTACCGTTCACCAAAATGTCATTCGGCCATTTGATTTTGGCGTCCAAGCCGTACGAGCGCATTGTTTTGGCAACACTGAGCCCGAATGTAAGCGTTAAGCGTGATGCGGCGCTGAGCGCGATGCGCGGTTTGAGAATGGTTGAAAACCAAATGCCGCCTTTCGGAGACGCCCACTGCCTGTCGAAACGACCACGACCGCCGGTCTGCTGTTCCACGACAACAATCGTTCCCTCTTCCGCCGTCGGGGCGAGTTTTTTGGCGATATCGTTGGAAGAGCCAGCTTCGTCATAATAATGAATGTTTTTGCCGAAAAGCGTTGTCTTTAAGCCTGACAGAATCTCTTCAGGGTAAAGCAGTTTGGGAACGGATTTCAAAACATAGCCCTTTTTCGGCGCCGATGAAATTTCATAGCCGTCTTCTTTTAAGCCTTTGATATATTTGCAGACCATCGTCCTTGATATGCCGAGTTCTTTTCCCAGCTCTTCGCCTGAAATGGCCTTCCCGTTCGCGGCTTTAAACGCATTGATAATTTCTGATCTTTTGCTTTTCATCCCAAGCTTCCCCTAATTTAATACTCGCTTATTAGCTTTCATTCTATATTTTCAAGTTTATATAAATTTGTATTTCGATAAAACAAGCCAAGTCAATATCAAACGAACGAAGTCATAAAATCGAAAAAATTAAGCCTGTAAAAATCAAGATAACAAAAAAATAAGAAATAAATAAAACCGATGCCTGTTTCGGCTCGGTTTATTATTTTTATTTTTTATTTTTTATTTTTTCTTTTGTTTCTTGTTATCAATTTCCGCAATGTTTGAGATGTAGCTGCTGACTGCTGCCGTAATTGCGGCAACGACAACCTCTTGATTCTTCAAAGCGGAGGCCAATGTCGCGCCTTTTGCAGAATCTCTCTTTAAAACT
>JAIRKA010000047.1 GCA_031260345.1 Methanosarcinales archaeon | reverse complement strand
AAAAAGCGGCCGAGCTTTCCGAAAAGCTCAAAGCCGTTCTGACAGGAAATACGCTGACGCTTGACGGTGATCAATTAATGCATATCTTGTCGGGCGCCGATTTGAAGCAAATTGTAACGGCGAACGTTTCAAAGCCGTACCGCGAGCTTTTAAAGGAAATGCTTGCCGAAATTACCGTCACGCTTTCGCTGAAGAAAGATGAAGAAATAATTTTGTCCGACATTTACGGTGATGAAATAGCGTGCCCCATAGCGCTGAATTTAGATTCTTTGACGCGCTTTAAGAAAGAAATCTCTTTGAAATCCGCCGAGCTTGAACAAAAGCAGAAAAAACAGCTTTCAAAAGAATTGGCCGGCAAAAAGGAAGCCATCTCTCTTCTGATTAACGATTGCCTTGAATTTGGTTGCTGGTATTCAGCGGCAAGCTTTGCGCATGCTTATCAAATGACGTTTCCGACTTTTTCCAAAACGCCTTCCGGCTCTCAATCAAAGTTGAATTTGGATTTGAATCAGAATTCGAAATTGAATTCAGCCGGTTCCGACGCAAACACTGTTTTCTTCAATCTCGTTAACGGCCGCAATCTTTTTCTTTCCTCCAAACACGGATTGGACTTCATTACGCCTGTTTCCTATGATGTTGAAAACACCGTTTTATTGAGCGGCGTAAATTCGGGCGGAAAAACAACGATTTTGGAACTTGTCGGCCAATGTTTGATTTTGGCGCACATGGGTTTTCCCGTTCCCGCCGAATCGTTTGAATTTTCGCCGATTGAAGAGTTTTATTACTTCGGCAAATCTAAAGGGACATTGGATGCAGGCGCTTTTGAAACAACGCTTCGCAATTTCTCAATCGTCTCGGAAAGCAGCGGAACGGAACGCGCTGTTTTCGCAGACGAGCTTGAATCGATTACCGAACCCGGCGCTTCCGCAAAGATCATTGCCGGGCTTTTGGAAACGTTCTGTGAAAACGGCAAAACGCTTTCGCTTTTTGTTTCTCATTTGGCCGAATCCATAATGGAAAACGCTGATATTCCGATCCGCGTTGACGGCATTGAAGCGGGCGGGCTCGATGAACATTTGAATTTGATCGTGAACAGAAACCCGATTAAAAATCATGTTGCAAAAAGCACGCCGGAGTTAATCGTTGAAAAGCTGTTTTTGACGTCAACGGGCGCTGAGAACGCTTTTTATGAAAAATTGAAGAAGAAATTTGAAGTTTCCTCTTCTGCGGAAAAATAATATCGGGTCGAAAGTCTTATGAAAGATCCCTGCTGCACTTCAAATTTTTTACTTTTTGATGAAATCCGAAGAACAATTCATGAATTTGAGTGTTTAAACGGATTAAAGATTGAAGACCGTTCCTTATTTCTTAAAACAGCCTATCGGAAATTGATTGACAGGTCGAGGTCTTCTGTAAATCCCGACCTGTTTAATATTCAATTTCATGTTTATGAGACGAATTTCGACTGCGGTATGATTATACAAACAGACTGTTTAAATGAAGGTACTTTTATTGTCTGCCGATTTATTGAGTTTTTATCCGAGACTCTAAACGAATCGTATCATATCATCGGCAGTACGGGCAATGCGATTAAGGCAAGTCCCAATACCGCCGTGAAGCAGAGAATTGAAGAAAGAAAATAAGAATGGAGAAAAGTGAAAAAGAAGTTGAAAAGGAATCGGAAAGAACAAAAATGAAAATGAATTATTTTCTCTTTTCAACGCGCCCGTTTTCATCCGTTTGTGTAAACACCATTGTCTTTTCCAAGTTTTCAAGAGCAATCTCAGCTAAACGATCCATTTCTTCCGGTGATAAAAAAGTCATTTTTTGAAAAACGGGGTCATTTGAATTGACGCCTTTTCCTTGCTGAAGAACATAAGTCAGCTTTTCTTTTTGTTTGATGTTTTCATTCATCCATTTTGAAATTTCGGCGATTTGTTCTTTCGTGCCAACACACTCCGGAAAAACGGTTGTTTTGATTTCAAGTTCGGATAAGCTTTCATCAACGATTTGAATTGTTTTTTGAAGCCGCTCGATTATTTTTTCATTTTTGACCGGTCCGAAGGAACGGTCAACTCGGAGCGCAGCTCCGAGGGATTCCCTTTTCATTTTTTGTTTTTCGTCTTGGATACCAACTGTTTTGTTATATATTTCATTTTCAAGCGGCGCTTTTATGTCAATGAAAAATTTATCGGCGAGCCCTTTTTCAATCAGCGAAGCAGCTGCTTCCGGATAAAAACCGTTTGTGTGAATGCCGACAAAAAGCCCGTTTTCTTTTGCAAACGCCGCGATTTCTAAAACGGCATCTTCCTGCATCAGCGGCTCACCGCCTAAAAATACGACAGCGCTGACATACGGCTTTGATTCCAGAATTCGTTTTTTAACAAGTTCTAAATCTGTCGGATTGACTTTTGTCAGCAAATCATAATTGTGACAGTAGCCGCAGCGAAAGGGACAGCCGTTTAAAAAGACAGTGACGGCAGATCTCCCGCGCCAATCAACCGTTGAAAGCGGAACGATACCGCCGACATTCGCGTTCATGAGATTGAATAGGAAGCGGAATTATTTGAATGTATCAGAAAAATTAAATTTGTTCAAAAACCCGTATTTGCTCTAAAAAATATATAATATTTTGAGGATTGCCCTACCAATCAGTTTTTTTTGTAAATTTCGTCTATTAATTAACATTAGTTATGCAATGATAAATAATTCTAAATCCTGTTTGAGTTTATTGTTTTATTGGTTTATTTCAAACTGATAATAAAATCTTTTTGATAATTTATCTCATTTCGTATGCTATTCATTTCATTTTCTTTTATATTTATCAAATAAATCTGATTCAAAATATTTCGAAATATTTTTATTCTGTTTATTCTGAATGGTCTTTGAGCAGGGGGATCCATTCAAACTTTTCCACTGAGTTTGATTTCAGCAAAGTTGAAGCTTTGCCGTGAAGACTGTCACGGTTGCAGTTTGGAGGTAGATTCTATTCAAAAACAGGATTTGATTCGGGTTCATGCCGACTTGGTTAAAATAAAAAATAATTATGAAAAAATGGGTTACCAAAATAAATTTGAGGAATATTACGATTTATACATTTCACCTCTGCATATCCATAAAAGCAAAGACGATCATGAAAAAGCGATTTTCATGCTTTGTTCGACGCTGTCTGTCGTCGCAGAAGAAAATGCGGTTTACCGTATACCTAAAACCAAGGCAGTCAGAAGTGATAAAAGCAAAAGGTTTGTTTCCGATGAAGAGTTGTATGAAATGATTTTTAAAAATAAAGCCGGTGAAAGATAAAATGAAAAGAGGAAAATACGATAAGAAACCATGAAAAATACAGAAAAACAAGATAAAAATAAGAAAAATTTATATTTATTTTTCATTTTTCAAAAATTCGAACGCTTTAACAATTTTTTGATTCATTTCCGATGTTCCGACAGTGATTCTGACCGTGTTTTTTCCGATATTTTGAAATGAATCGCAGCTTCGAATGATTATACCGTTTCTTAAAAATGAATCAACAGCAGCTTTTGAATTTTTCGGCGAAACATCAACAATAATGAAATTTCCTTCCGACGGATATGCTTTATAAGATGTTTTTGAAATCGATTCAATCAGTTTTTGACGTTCAGCCTGAACCATTTCAACGCTTGCCTTCAAATATTCTTTGTCATTGATTGCGGCAATCGCTGCGGCTTCCGCTAAAACACTGACCGCAAACGGGGGCAGCACACGCAGCAAACCGGACGTGATCCAAGCGGGTGCGATTGTGTAGCCGAGGCGCATGCCTGCTAAGCCGAACGCTTTTGAAAACGTTCTGCCGATGACAATGTTTTCATACTCTTTCAAAAGGAAGGATAAGCTTCTCGCTTCCGAAAATTCGACATACGCTTCATCAATGAAGATAATCGCGTTTGTTTTTTCGGCGAGTTTGACGACATCTTCGGCTGCAACAAGGTTGCCTGTCGGGTTGTTCGGCGAACAAAGCCAAATGATTTTTGTTTTATCCGTCACCGCTTTCAAAACAGCGTCCGCGTTGAATGAATAATCGGGATTCAAAGGAACATAAACAGGAATGCCGCCGAAACCGACCGCTGAAATGCCGTAATATGTAAAAGTCGGAACGGGAATGATGACTTCATCGCCGTCGCCGACAAATAGTTTGTTCAAGGCATCAATCAAGCTGTCCATTCCGGGACCGGCCGCAACGATGTTTTCAATCGGAAAGCCGGTATATTCCGTCAAAGCGCGGCGCAAATTTGAAGCATCCGCTGTCGGATAAAGCGAAGCGTTTTTTGCTTCTCTTTGAATTGCTTCCGTTACTTTTTTTGACGGGCCGAGAGGATTTTCGTTCGCGTTCAGCTTGATGACCGTCTTCGGATCAAGTCCGTATTCGGCAACGATCTGAGATGTCGTTTTCCCGGGAACGTATTCAGGCACGTTTGAAACGGAATCTTTGAGCAAAGAAGTATAGACCTCTTTTGATTTTTTGGTCATAGAGATTCACCGTTTTCATTACATTTCAGCATTCATTTCAGAACACACTTTAGCACTCATTCAGAACTTATTCGGCATTCAATTATATTGAATCAATCGGGTCTTACGATTGAATCAATCACTTCAACGACGCGGTCAATTTCTTCTTTTTGGATCGTGAGCGGCGGCAGCAAGCGAATGACATTTCCTGCCGTAACGTTTAAGAGAACGCCCTTTTCGGCGGCGGCATCCATAAAGTATCCGCATTCATGATTCAGCTCAACGCCGATCATGAGTCCCAGACCGCGAACGTTAATAACATCGCCTCGTTCCATTTTTGAAAGCTTTTCCATGAAGTATTGTCCCATCTTCGCCGCGTTTTCGAGCAGTTTCTGTTCTTCGATGGTTTCCATAACGGCAAGAGACGCCGCGCAAACGAGCGGGCTGCCGCCGAAAGTCGTTCCGTGTTCACCTCTCTCAAAAGATAGGCCGTCGCGGGCAGCAAACGCGCCCATCGGGAGGCCGCCTCCGATTGATTTTGCCATTGTCAGAATATCCGGCTGAACGCCGTAATGATCTTTGCAGAACCATTTCCCGGTACGCCCGAATCCGGTTTGAACTTCATCGAAAATCAGAATCAAATCTTTTTTAGTACAGATTTCACGCACTTCTTTGAGATATTCAGCGTTGGAAATGTGAACGCCGCCTTCGCCTTGAAGCGGTTCCAAAATGACGCCTGCGATATCGTCATTCACTGCCTTTTCAATTGCGGCCGCATCACCGTATTCAACAAATGTGGCCGGTTTGACGAGCGGCACGAACGGATCGCGGTATTTTATATTGGCCGTTGCGCCGAGTGAGCCGATTGTTCTGCCGTGAAATGCGTTGTTGGTGGAGATGAAGCTGTTCTTTTTGGTGTGAAGTTTTGCAAGCTTCATGGCGCCGTCATTGGCTTCCGCGCCGGAGTTGCAGAAGAAGACTTTGGAAAGCCCTGTAATCTGAACTAATTTTTCGGCGGCATTTGCCTGCGGAATGTTGTAATAATAATTCGAAATGTGAATGAGCTGCTCTGCCTGCTCTTGAATCGCATTGATCAGTTTTTGGTTGGAATATCCGGTTGCGTTGACGGCAATTCCGGAAACGCAGTCGATGTATTTTTTGCCGAAAACATCGATCAGCTTACAGCCTTCGCCGCCCGTAAAAAGCAGCGGCTTGCGGCCGTATGTCGGCATGACGTATTTTTTGTCTTTTTCAACGACGGATTTATAAATTGATTCGGGGTCCATTTTCTCTCTCTTGGTTTAAAATTGTTAATTCTAATGATTTTTTTTGTTTATTCTTTCTCGTCTTTGATTTCTTTTCCGATTGAGAAAGCTTTGCCGATCTCATCGCCGACGCCGTAATAGCTTCTGTCTGTCGGGGAGTAAACGATTGGCTTTAATTTTTGGATTTCAATGCTGTCTTTGTGGTCCAAAATTTCTTCATCGGCTTTGACATCGACGATTTGTCCGATCAAAACGAAGTGTGATCCGAGATTCATTCTGTCGGTTAATTTGCATTCCAAATACATCGGGAATTCTTTGATGTAAGGCGCGTTGACTTTTTCGGCGCGCCCGGCTGTCAGTCCCGCTTTTGCGATCTTATCCTCATCTTTTCCGGAGGCAAGGCCGAAATAATCCGTTTCTTTTGCGAATTTCTCTGACGGAATGCAGACGGTAAACGCTCTTCTCTCAATGATATTTTCATAAGAGTATCTGATCGGCTGAACCGCAACGGCAACGGAAGGCGGATTTGAGTTGACGATTCCACCCCAAGCGGCAGTCATTGCGTTTGCGCGTCCGGTTTTATCATAACTCACAACAACCCATGCGGGTGTCGGGGATGCCGCGGGTGCCGGCCCGAGAGATTTAAATGCCATATTTGTTCACCTGTAAATGTTTTCTTTATTTGACCGGTTTGACAGAAGCGGTCAATCATATTTAATTATTGAATATTTCAGCATAATATACTCCTGCTTATTAAATTAATGTATCTTGCATGAAGCAAATAAAAGTCGAAAAATGTGAAAAATGCGAAAATCCCAGAGCTTTCTCAATAAAAATTACAAATCAAAAATAATCTTTAAATACCTTAAAGGACACTTAGGAATTCTGTTTTTATTTTAAAAAAGTGCCGTTGTGGCTTAGCGGTATAGCGGCTGATTCGTAATCAGCAGGCCGGGGGTTCAAGTCCCCCCAGCGGCTTTTTTGTTTATTTTAGTATTTCCCTCAAACGTGAAAACTCTTCATGTGCACATCGAGAAGTAGAAAACTTCGTTTGTTTGATCTTGAATTTAAAATTTGATTTTTCGTTTTTAAAACAAATTCTGACAAATTAAATGGGATAGCGCGGATTTGAACCGCAGTCCGAACGTCCCGAACGTCCGAGGATGGACCAAGCTACCCTACTATCCCATGCTGAAAATACACAAAAAAGATTTTTCGGGAATCATTAAAGAATTTGTTGATATTTTAATCTTATGGGATAGCGCGGATTTGAACCGCGGTCCAAACGTCCCAAACGTTCGAGGATGGACCAAGCTACCCTACTATCCCGTGTTGATTTTGCCGTTTCCAAAAGAAACGGACATAGGAGCACTTTCTGATTTATATAGATTTTGATTTTTTGCCCGGCCCGAAGGGGCGGGCAAACTCGGAGCGCAGCCCCGAGGGGTTTTCCTTTTTTATCTCTTTTTTTACTCGCTTTCTTTCCAGCGCTTATAAACGTGATTTTCAATTCCCGCCAAATCCAGAGCCCTTCCGGCCATAATGTTGTACAAATCATCAATCGTTTCCGGCCGGCTGTAAAATCCGGGACATGCCGGAAGAATCGTGGCGCCCGCTTTCTTTGCAGCAACCATGTTTTCCAAATGAATGAGGCTGAAAGGGGTTTCGCGAACCATTAAAATCAGTTTCCGCTCTTCTTTTAAACAAACGTCGGCGGCGCGGGCAACCAAATTATCGGAGATGCCGTTTGCGACCTGCCCGAGCGTTTTCATGCTGCACGGCGCGATAATCATGCCTGCCGTTTTATATGAACCGCTCGCAATCGGCGCTGAAAAATCCTTTTCATCCCAAACGAAATCCGCCAATTTTTTGACATCCTCCGGATCGTAATCGGTTTCCGTTTGAATGATCTCGTCGGCGGCTTTTGTCATAATCAAATGCGTTTTGATTTCCGTTTCTTTTAAAATTTGAAGCAGGCGAATGCCGTAGCCGGCTCCCGATGCCCCGCTGATTCCGATAATAAGTTCCATGTTTTCTTTCCCGGTTTGAATCACTTTAGTCATTTTAATCAATCATTTCAAAAAACTCTGAATCATTTCACGGCACGTTTTTTCAATCTCTTCGATCTCTGCCACGGTAATTTCATCCAAATGAATCCCGACAGCAAACAGAACCGTTTTTTTCGTCTCTTTACTCAACACTTTCGCGCCGTAAAGCGCAATTTCCTCTTCCTTGTGACCGGGCGCGGAAATGACGGAACCCGTTGTCCTGCCCGTTTCTTTGTCGGGATATGCGAGAGCCGCTGCGCCGATATGCGCAATGCCTCCCGTCAGCGTGACCGACAAATCGCTGCCGATTTCCCGCGCTTCAAGAACCAATGTCACACGTCCGATTGTTCTGGATGTTTTCATTTCGTCACCGTTTTGAAAATTGTATTGAAAAAAATTAATGGTGAAAATCTTTTATAAAATCAAAATGAACAGACAACAATAAATATTTAATTCAATCAAATATGAAAATTGAAAAATCTTTAAAATTTATTTCAAAAACGGGGAAATTGCCATGTCCAAACTTCCGATTACCGACCATCACATTCACATTGATATGAATCGCGGCCGCGGTTTAGATGCCGTTTCCGATTTTCAGAACGCGGGCGGAACGCACTTATTTTTAGTTTCACTCCCAAGCCGCCATCTCGGCGTTTCCGTCAAAAAACCGGAAGATTACAAAACCGTTTTTGACCTGACAATCGAAGCCGTTTCAAAAATCAATGAAACGGGAGTGACAGCCTTTCCGGTTTTGGGAATTCATCCGGTGGATATTCTCTATCTTTCCGAAGAAAACAGCGTGGAAAAAGCCGTTGAAATCATGCGCGGTGGATTTGATATTGCCGCATCCTATGTTCAAAAAGGAGAGGCTGTCGCTCTCAAAAGCGGCCGCCCCCATTTTCCGGTCGAACACGATATTTGGGACGGGTCCAATCAAGTGATAAGCCATGTCTTTAGCCTCTGCCGCGACTTAAAATGCGCCGTTCAGCTTCATGTTGAAGACATGACACTTGAAAGCATCCAAGACATCTCAGAGATTGCAAAAAGAGCGGGAATTAATACAGAGAAAGTTGTTAATCATCATGCGACACCTCTGGTAACTGCAGCCGAGAAGTTCGGCCTTTATCCAAGCATCCCCGCTGCCAAAGACAACATTGAAATTGCGCTCGCGCAAGGAACTCGTTTTTTAATGGAAACCGATTACGTTGACGACCCCGACAGACCCGGTTTTGTTCTCGGCCCGAAAACCGTTCCAAAGAAAACGAAAAAACTGATTGAAATTTACGGCGAAGAGCCGTTTTGGAAGATTCATCAGGAAAACCCGAGCCGGATTTATGATGTGGATATTGGGGTTTGAAAAAGTCTCGCTGCGCTCGGAATTATTCAGCGAACAACCTGCTTCCAAGCACAGACTGGCAAAGCCGTTAAAAATCACGAAGTGATTTTTCAGCAAACACCGCCCTCCCCCCGCCCATGAAATTTTGCGACCGAAGGGAGCAAAATTTTTTTACATAAAATCAGAAAGTGACGTCTTTTTAATCTTATGATTTTCAAACGTCTGAATAATATCCTGCTCCAGCAGCTCAATTCGCTCAAGCGTGTAATCGGAAACATTGTATTTTATCGCGACTTCTTTGGAGACTTCCACGTATTTACGGACAGCGCCTTCATGAACGGTTAAAATGATGTTTCCGCCGCCGCATTTTGAACAAGTTCCAGTCAAAGGCGGCCGCCTGTATTTCGCTTCGCATTTAATGCATCGGAAAGTCTGTTTTGAAAACGCCCGCAAATTCCCGATAATATCCGGCAGGAAATGAGACCTTAAAACAAGTTCGGCCACATCCGTTTCGTCAACGGCGCGAATCTTTACGGCCAATTGAAGCTGCGCTTCCATTTTATCCGTCATCGTCTCAAGTGTTTTATACGCCGAAAAAGCGGGACCTCTCGCGATATCCGTCGTATCATGCGTAAACATAAAATTTTCGTACTGGTCCTGCGTTTTCAAACGGCTGCTGACCAAATCCATTATCTTTGAAACGTCAGCCGGATTTTTGTATTCCTCCGTCGCCAAATAAAATTCATGCGGATAACGGGCGCACATGTCAATGTTATGCGCTTCTTTATCAATCTCGTTCGGATCAATGCGGATTGTCAAAACAAGCGGCGCGTCCATTTGGCCGCCGCGTTTGTCCGGCAGGTATTCACGTGAAAAGTTGAGCATGCCGTCAAGCACCAACATCACGCAGTCTTCATCGCCGTCGCAGTTTCTGCGCTTCGACGCGTGGAAATACGGGTGCGCAAAACCGACAGAAGCTTTCGTAAAACCGACAAGGCGGCCGAGAACGCCCGCGGACGTGTGCGGCGCAAGGCCGATGACCATCACGCCGAGTAAATCTTTAATGCTTTTACAATTATAATACATGTCAACGCCGTAATATTTCTTCAGCAAATCATCAATATACTGCGTTGTTTTCAGCAAATACTCGGCGCAGTCAACGGATATGACCAAATCCTGAACAAAGAGGCAGACAACTTGATCATCGGAAACCAAATCTTTCCCGTAAACATCTTTCTCGTACCCGAGCTCCTTTAAATCTTCCGCTGTAATGCCGAGCTCATCGGCGCGGATGTGCGTCAGCGGAATGTCGGACATATCGTAGCGCGCCGTTCCGTCCTTGAAAATATAAATTTCATGCTTCGCTCTCAAAATTCCTTTTTCAAGCGGCTCCGGCGTTTTAGCGCGGCTCATCAATTCTTTAACACCTTTGATCAAATCAAAATTATCGCGCTCGCCGACCCTTTCAAACGCTTCTTTGTAAATCGGGCGGAAGTCAACCGGTTTTCTGCGGCCGCCCATTGTCGGTTTCTCGCATTTCGGACATTTGGTGCCGGACGTTTCAATCCCGCAGCGCGGACAGAACAAGCGCTCAATCGTAAATTCACCGCAGCCGCAGCGCCACTTATGCGTCTCGCGCCCGCAACGCGGACAGACACGCATGCCGATTCTGATCTCGATTTTTCCGGTTGTCGCGTTCATATCTTCTCGGTATTCGGATGCGCCAACGATATTTCTTGTTTTTCCGCCGTATTCGCTGATCGGGAACAAAATTTGAGCGGCAGGCGACATTTTTCGAAGCGCAGACTTCTCCGGCCGCCCCATACGCGCGCCGATTCTGGACGGGGCGCGGGCTTTGACCGTCATTTTCGAAATTCTGCTGACGGCATCAACCGTCAGTTCAATTCCCGCTGATCTTATTTCTTCGGCTGTCCATGTCTTTTGAAGCGTTCCGCCCTCTTCGACAATTAAACCGAGACATCTTAAAATATGAGTCGGCGGAGCGATCAATATTTGCTTTTTGTTATTGTCTTCATCGTTTTTTTCATCATTATTTTCATCGTTGATTAATCTGACAATATGAAGCATCAAAATGTTTTCCAGCAGCGTTTTGATGCCGCTTTCAACGGATTTTTCATAAGGAAGCGCCAAATAAAGCTTTTCCTTTTTGACCCCGCTCTCCTCATTTCCACCCTTCTCCTCACTCCCATTCGCGGAATCAGCGTATTCAATCAGTTGACCGTTTTCGGCAATGAAGTCCGCGATTTTTTCGAGTTCTTCCAAATACAAATCGTGCCACAAATAGTTGTAATCGGGATGAAGCGGGATTCCGCTGTCGGCAAACAAGAGAGCCGCTTCTTCTGAAACATGCTTTAATTGATCAACTTCTTCGGGACTCAGAAAACGAACTGTATCGAGCTTGTTTTCATCCTTTAAGCGGTTGTATCCGTTTTCATAATCATAAAGCCACCATTCAAAACAGTAAGGCGACGGTATCAGCGTGTGATTATTTTCCAAAAAGTCGCCGAAGTTGAACAAAATTTCCCCGACGTCAATAATATATTCAATATCGGGTTTAATCAGAAGCGCCGTTTTATCGTCGTCCGCGCGAACGACGTCACCGTTTTTCAAGCGGACCGTCGGTCCTTCAATTGAATCAACGGCGGCCATTCCGGCAGCTTTTCCCGGACGCTCCACTTTCAGTTGCGTTCCGTTTGTAATGAAGTCGTCAAGAATAAACATTGATGCCGGGCTGATTCCGGCAGCGGCGAATGATGTATTTCTTGACCGCCCATACCTGAGCCGAAATCCGCCTTCACGGGACGGATGAGAAAAAAGAGGCCTTCCGGCAATCAAATCCTGTATGTATTTGGTTTTGGGCTTGACTTTCAACGTAACGGCACCGGGTTTACCGGCAGCGGCGGGCGTGTCATCTCCGCCCTTGTCTTCCGTTTTCGTTCCGGCGATGAGTTTGTCCAAAAATTCCCAGCCGTCCATCTTCAAGCCGTCAACATGCTTCTTTACTTTCGGCGCTTTCAAAATCATGCCTTCCGCAATGACAAGAGCCATGCCGCCGCGAAGGCGGTTTCCGGGAATTTCGGGCAGATTCCTGTAGCCTTCCACTTCCGCGTCTTCCGTTGCGTCTCCGTCAACGCAGACAGGACAGTTTTCAACGATGAGGCGGATTTCATCATCCGTCGGAGAATACTGAAGCGAAGACGTTCTTTTGTAAATGCGGATTTCTTCGGCGTAACGCTCCACCAGCTCTTTGCGCGGCTTAAAGCGGTCCAAACCGAGGCTGCGGCGAACGTAATCGCCGACCAAAACAGAAAGCGCCTGAGCGGTTCCGCCGGCGCTTCGAATCGGCCCGGAATAATAAATTCTTAAAAACTCAGTACCGTCACTGTTTTTATCAATTTTGACTTCGGCAATGCCTTCAATCGGTGCTGCGACGACACCTTCCGTAATGACCGCCATCGAAACGCGGATTGCGGCGTCAACAGCCTGTTCTCTTGTCGTAAATCCGCCGACTTTTCCTTCGGCGATTTCCTTGCCGATTAAAAGAGCGGACTCTTCACGATTAAGCCCTCCCTCCTCGATTTCACGAAGGCGCTTGGCGACACCCTTGACGCCGATTAAATTTTCAACGCGGTCAGCCAAGTCCTTTGCCAGCGGAATCTCAACATGCGGGTGCGGGTCTTCCCCCTTAGAGCGGGCAGCATTCGCTATTTCAATTTCTTTGAGCAATTTCGCTTCCAAAGAATCGAAATATTTCTTCATGAAGTCGCTTTGTGCCGGCATTTTTTGACCTGAGATGATTTTGAAATAGATGGGTGTTGAATAAATAACAATTGATTAAAAAGACGGAGTGCCTGCTTTTTTACTGTTTTACATTCATTTTTAGGACCAAGTCCTGAAATAGAGTTTTTTCCTCTTGCAATCTTTAAGATTTTTTGATATATAATCCTCATTCCTATTTGCGTCTAAATTCACAATTTAAGTAATAGATATTGAAAAACCAAACATCCATCCTCATTAAATTTAGATTAAACGGAACGCCCGATAAAACCCTAAAAATAAAATATTTTAGATTTAGGTGAAAAAAGGGCGTTCAAATTTTTCGTGAAAATAAAAATGAAAAACGATGTTTCAATAAAGCCCTAAATTAGTCGAAACCTCACGTACGACCGCTAATTTTCATTTTTTCGCTGAGCGAAGCGAAGTGGAAAAATGAAAATTTGCGGAATGCCAAAGAAGAGATAGATGCACACGGAAGCTGAGCTTGCTCCAAATGAGTTTTTTCTTGCAACTGTATTTTGCATTGAGCTGCTGCCTGCGCTACTGCGTCTGCATTGCTGCGTGCATCTGCTCTCTTTTATCACATCCGTTCGCTTCGCGAACGTGGCTACCGGCTACCTACAGTTCGCGCTGCCGCCGTCACGCGCGAGCCGCTCCGCTTTTCATTAAATTTTCAACCTATCCATCGTTTATTCATTCATGAATTTAATAAAAAAGAATTGGATGAGAAATTTTGTTTTACTGAAAATTCTCATCATAATCTAAAAAATATTTTTTTAAAAAAATCAGCCTCTTCTCATTTTGTTTGCCATCATGATTTGGAAAACAATCGTCATCATAATGAGGAGCGCGCCTGCCATGATCAATCCCTGACCGATTCTTGTCAACAACTCATTGTAATTCAGAATCATTAAAAAGAAACCGGCGACAATAATCACCAAGTTGACGATGTTAATGGTTTTGACCGTTTCATTGATTTTTCTCCCTTGTGCTTTGTTTTTGATTCTCGCTTTCTTATCCGCCTTCATTCCGATACATCCCCTATGATTTTTCTAATTTCTGCAATCTCAAGTCCGCCTTTTCTTAAAATTTTCGGCGGCGTCACCGTTAAATCAACAATAGTAGACGGCTTTTGAATTTTTGTCTCTCCGCCGTCAATTAAAAGATCAATTTTACCGTTCAAATCCGAAAAAACATCTTCCGCCGATTTCGGCTCTCTGCTGTCTGATTTGTTGGCACTCGGGCAGGCAAGCGGTCCTGCTCTTCGCACAATTTCAAGTGCTGCCGGATGCGCAGGCACGCGAAGACCGACCGTATCCTTTCCCGCCGTAATCTTATCTGAAATCTCCGCTTTTTTCTTTAAAATAATCGTCATCGGGCCCGGCCAAAATTCATTCGCAAGCTTTTTAGCGTTTTCGGGAACCTCAGCCGCAATTTTCTCCATATCCTCTGCGGAGGATAACAAAATACTGAGCGGTTTTTCAGGCACGCGCCCTTTTGCTGCGTAAATCTTTAAAACAGCGCTTTCATCAGCGATGCTTGCGCCGAGACCGTAAACCGTTTCCGTCGGGAATGCTACGATTTTTCCGCGTTTAAGCGCAGCGGCAGCGGCATCCACAGCCGTTTCAAAATCGGTTAAGGGATAGATTTCTGTTTTTGACATTTCAATCACCAAAAAATTGTAAAGATTGTTAAAATTTAGAATTTCTAAAACTGTTAGAACTGCTAAAATTGTTCGTGTTATAAATTCCTAATGATTGTTCGTGTCATTTTGGTCTAATTGTTCATTTATAAGATTGTTTTAAAAACAAAAAAGACGGCCTGATTACAGGCCGGTATTGTATCTCAAAACAGCGACAATGCCGCCGAAAGCCGACATCAGCTGGTTGCCTTCGTCAAAGTCCGTTGAAATGAAATGGACAACAGCGTTGGATTTGTCCGCCATTTCCGAGAGCTCATCCACGACGTCTCTGATTTCAATATCTGCCAATTCCGCGCCGCATTTTGAACAGTTGCCGAGATTGGGAATATGTTCTCCCGGGCGCCATGTGCGTGTTTTCTGATTCATCTCACCGCAGCTTTGGCAGACGGCCGTCATTCTTTCAGCTCTTAAGTCTTCGGAGAGAATCAGCGTTTCAACAGAGTTGATTTCCAAGTTGGCGCGGACGCTTTTTTCACCGTATGAAGCGCGCCCGGATTCGGAAATTAATTCTTTGAAGAACATTTTCATAATGTTTTTCTGTTCCATCAGCTCCAAATCCATGAGCTTATCGGCGGCGGCGTTTACAAGTTCGTGAAGACCGGACTCGTCCGTGTAAGCGATATCAAAGAGGCCGAGAACTTTTTTCTGAAGTTCGTGGTGGAAAAATTCACCATCCAAGAATTCTTCTTTTGTCGGAGACGGGCCGCCGATGAGAATTCCTTTGAACTCTTTCGGGTCAACCGTCATGAAAACTTCACTTGAAGCGTCACCGATTCTTTTGTAGAACTCGTGAATCGCAATCAATCTCAAGCTCTGGAAACGCTGGGCACTTTGCCCGCCTTTGCGCTGCTTGCCGGGAACGTTTGAAGTCAGCCTGCGGAGCGGTTCGATTTTCTTGCCGACCAGCGTTCCGATCGTTGCTTCTCTTCTGTCCATGACGAGAAGCCCGAATGTTCCTTTTTCTTTGAGCATGTATTCAAGCGGCTCTAAGTGAAATTCGGAATTACAGTGGTATTTATAAGTAATAATCGGCTCGGGGGGGTTTACGACGTAACTTTCCATACTTGTTTTGTTTGCGCCGACGTCAACGGCACCCGTGAAATAAACGATGCCGTTTGGTGGGACTTTATCCAAATATCTGAGCTTTGCAAGTAAAGAATCAATCGCGCCCTGGACATTCGTTTTTGTCGATTTGGATTTGATGTTTGAGGCTTGGCTGTGTTCCTCTCTTAAGTCCGCGGTCACGTCCGAAATTTGTTTGTCGGCGGGAATGTAAAGTGAAACCAGTTCCGTACTTCTTCCTTTTTTGTCGCGGATGGTTTCAAGCGTTTTTTTGAATTCATATTTGTCATGCGCTGACGTTTCTGCCATAATAAATGTACTCCGAAATAATCAATAATTAAATTCCAATCTAAAAAATATACGTTAATAAACAGTTTCAACAGTCTCCACTTCGATCCAATTTTCCTTTGGCAGCTTTTTCCTCTCAGCCGCCCTGAATCTGTTAACCGTTCCTGAAATCATTTTGCGTCATAATTGCTCAATTTGTTGAATTTGAATTTGAAACTTAAAAGAAACTCATAAATGATAAACCAATCTGAGGTTTAACATTTGTTTTATGTTTTAAAGAATAGACATCCAATTTTCATAAGATTGCTTCCATTTGGAAATCTGTTTACGCTTCTAGCGTATCTGCTCTTTTTTATCACATCCGAACGCCATCGCGAACGTGGCCACTGTTACCTTACTGTTCGTGTTGCCGCGCTGCCTGCCGTTCGAGTCATCGCTACTGCCTTGCCGATTCCGCTTACCGCAGCTGCCGCCCGCGCGACCGCTCCAACTTTTAATATTTTTTGAAAAAAGACTCATTCGATTTTAATCATTTTGGAAATGGATGCACGTTTTTAAAAAATAATCAAAAATAGAAAAAGCTGAACTTTTCAGCATCAGCATTCATAAAACGGTTTCTTAAATAATTCCGGATAGTTCTGCGGATTCGTCAAAAAATTCAGCATTTCCAAATCGCTGACCAAACCGTACATGTCAACGCCGGAATACAAACCGACTTCAGGGTAGCTCTTCGGCTTGCCATAGGAGAGCGGCGGCATTTTTTCGTAATTGCCGTTTTGAGCAATTCCGTCTTCCGTAATGTAGTACGCCAGTCCCGCTTTGCAGCGGACGGGCTCATATTCGGAATCAAAAGCGTCCGACACCCAATTTGCCATCACGAGCTTTTCACTGTCGGCGTTGACGGTCACATGTCCGTAATTCGGTGGAATTAAAACGATATCGCCTTCATTCGCCTCAACAATAATGAAGTCGGACAAATCCTTTTTCTGGAGAAGATAAGTCGCCGTTCCGCGAATCACTTGATAAACTTCCGGATATGAAAGCATCTCGGAACCTGAACTTCCTCCGCCGCTGCATTTTGGACAGGGGTGATAGTGGCCGGCGGTTTTCACAAATTCAGGGCCGAGCATCGCCGGCGGAATCACCGTAATATCATAGCGGAGCTGCGCTTTTTTCATCCTTTGAAGCTCTTCTCCCGATAAATGAACCTCGCGGTACATATCGTAAAGGATCTTATCGGGATATGTTATCCGTGTCTGGTCCATTAAAACATCCGTCATATCTTTGATTTTTCGGGTGCTGTGGGCGGTTGAGACTTTTGAAAAGTCGGGGTGCGTAAACATATGCGTTTCTCCAAAGCTTCGTTTTTTTCAATTGACTCTATATGACTCTAATGATAACTCTATATGCTTCGATTTTTATAAATATTTACTCTTCAAAACGTTTTCGAATCGCTTCCGCATGTTCAAAAAGACCTTCCGTTTCCGCCAAACCAATAACGGCATCTTTAATCTCACTCAGCCCTTCTTTGCTGATTCTTTGAATCGTGAATGATTTCAAAAAGTGAGCGGTGTTAAGTCCTGAATACATCCGAGCATAGCCAGAAGTCGGCAGAACGTGATTTGTTCCCGACGCATAGTCACCGGCCGGAACAGGCGCGTAGTTTCCGATGAAAACGGACCCGACATTTTGAATCTGATTCAAAATTAAATCTTCAATTTCAGAGTCAACCATTATTTGCAAGTGCTCGGGTCCGAATCGGTTTGAAAATTCAATGCATTCGTCCATGTTTTTCGTAATCAGAATTGCCGAATTTTTCAAAGACGCGTCAATTATTTCTTTTCGTTGAGCGGTTTTTACTTGCTTTTCCACTTCTTCAAAAACCGCTTTCGCAAACTTTTCGGAAGGCGTCACCAATACGGAAACAGAATCCGGATCGTGTTCCGCCTGCGCTAAAATATCGGCGGCAGTCATTTTCGGTTCCGCGAAGTCATCCGCAATAATTAAAACTTCACTCGGGCCGGCCGGGAAATCAATTTCGACCTCATCCCTCACTTTCATTTTCGCGTAAGTCACGAACACGTTTCCGGGGCCGACAATCTTGTCAACCTGCGGGATGCTTTTCGTTCCGTACGCCATGCCGGCAATCGCCTGTGCGCCGCCCGTTTTGAAAATCATGTCAACGCCTGCAATTTTACAGGCAGCAAGCGTCAGCGGGTGCACTGTTCCGTCAGCGCGGGGGGGGGTGCAGACAATTACTTTTGAGACGCCTGCCACTTTTGCCGGCAGCGCTGTCATCAAAACGGTGGACGGGTAGCTGGCGCGCCCGCCGGGGACGTAGCAGCCGACTTTTGAAAGCGGAATCGTTTTCTGTCCCAAAACAATTCCGGGCGTATCCTCGATGTACCAGATTTCCTTCGGCAGCTGAGCGGCGTGGAAGCGGCGAATGTTTTCAGCCGCCTGCCGCAAGTGTTTCAATAAATTTGAATCCAGGGACGCAATTGCTTCTTCGACTTCAGCAGGCGTGACGGCGAGCGTTTTCAAATCCGCTTTATCAAACTGCTTGGCATATTCCAAAATCGCCGCGTCTCCGTTCGCTTTGACATTCTCTAAAATTGCGTCTACGATGGAGCCGACATCTGCCAGCCCTTTTCCGCGCGAAAGCAATTGATTTAAATCCGAGTCGGAAAGTTCGGACAAATTTTTGAAAATCATAAGTGAAACAATGTCTGAACTTTCATAAACTTTACTCTTTTTTCAAAAACGAAAAGCTTAAAGAGGGGCAAGATAGGTTAAAATTAAATAGCTTGTATTGAATTATTCTTTTATTTATGTACTGATTGATTCATTTTGCCGCATTGCATTCATTCAAACGGCTTTGAATCAATACTTTTTGAATACTTTTGCATTATGATTGTATTAATTTTACATGAGTAAAATTTGCATGAGTATCAAAATTTAAGCTAATTGAGGTTATTATCTTGGCGAAAAAAAATACCCGTAGGCAAACTTCAGGACGCCGCGTTTCCAATGATTCGGACACCGCAGCATCGAATACAGATGCAGCGGCTTCGGGACAATATGCTCCAGAAGAGTCCGCTCGCGCGGATTCTATGATGGCTGAATCAGGTGAAGCCCGCACCGAAGAAGCGACAGCGTCATCTGAAGACGCGAAAAAGAAGTCCGAAAAGAAAGGCTTCTTGGATGAGTATAAAGACAAAAACAAATTAATGACAAGCGCTCTTTACGGTATCGGCGTTCTGCTTTCCGCTTTGCTTGCTTTTTACATCCGTATCATACCAAGAGACGGCGTTTTTCTGTCAAACGGATTTATCCGCTTCGGTGAAAACGACCCGTGGTATCACTGGAGAAATATAGATTTCCTGATGCATAATTGGCCCAGTTTTCTTTGGTTTGATCCGGCCACGACTTATCCGTTCGGAACGCTTCAGGAGTTCGCTCCTCTTTATGATTATATTTTGGTTGCTGTTATTAAAGCCCTTCAGCTTATCACAGGCAACACGACCGAAGCGTATGCAATGACCATTGCGGCTTACTGGCCCTGTGTTCTTGCAGCCGTCTGTGTCGTTGCCGCTTACTTCGTTGCAAAGACAATCTTCAAGAGCAGAAACATCGGTCTCTTGACCGCTTTCCTTTTGGCTGTCGCTCCGGGTCAATTCCTGTCAAGAAGTACCATCGGTTTTAATGACCACCACGTCGCCGAAGTTCTTTTCAGTACAGTCGTTATCATATTCTTGGCCTTGGCGCTTTTGAAATTGCGTGATAAAAAGATAACTTATGAAGAACTCTTCAAAGGCAAATTTTCAGCAATCAAACCCTTTTTGCCTTACGCGATTTTAACCGGTATTGCATTAGGCGCTTACACGCTTGTTTGGGAAGGCGCTCTTCTCTTCGCTTTTATCATCGGCGTTTACATCACGATTCAAATGGTGATTAATCACCTGAGAGGCGAAGGAACAGCTTCCATTGCCCTTATCGGCATCGTCATTTTCCTCGCTGACCTTCTGGTCATTCTCCCTGTACCGCAAATCGGCATATACAGAACCCTCCATATTGTAGCTCTCAGCGCAGGTATTCTTGCAATACTCTTTATGGCCGCCCTTTCTTATGTGCTTGAAAAGAAGAAACTGAACAGACTTTATTATCCGGGCATTCTTGCCGGCCTCGCTCTGTTTGTTGCAGTTGTCGGCAGTTTGATTTCAAGTACTGTCAGAACTGCAATATTGAGTGTTGTTGGGTTCTTTACAAGAACAGGCGGTGCTTTAACAATCGGTGAAGCTTCTCCTTATTTCGGAGACGCTGTCAACCCGCTTTTCTTTATAGTGCTTCTCGCCGTTTTCGTGGTCATTCTGATACTCGCTGCAACTTCTTACATTCGCGATTCACGCATTAAGAAGTTATTGCTGGCCGGCTGGGCAGTTGCCTTCCTCATGCTTATTTTATTCTCAGGCAGAGCGGGCAATCTGTATTGGACTTTTTCTGTTATGGGGTATCTTTGGCTTATCGCTTTGCCGATTATAGCTTACACTGCGGCCAAAAACAACAGCATGGAAAAAGTTCTCCTCGTTGTTTGGACAGTCATGCTGCTTTGGGCGATGGTTCAGCAGAACAGATTCAGCTACTACTTTGTCCTCCCGGTCCTCATCATGACGTCCTGGCTCTTTATGGAGCTCATGCGCGCCGTTCAAGCGGATGAAGCTTGGAAGACCCTTAAGAAAAACTTCTCCAAAGAGGGCCGCGCCAAAAAGATAGAGCCTGCTCCTGTCTATTCATCAAAGCAGGAAAGCGCGAAGGTGCGCCGCGAATCTTCAAAGGTGAAAGTAAAAGCAGACAACGGCAATGAAAAGATTGTTATTGCGGCAGTCGTCTTAGTGGTTGCTCTCGGTGTTCTTTTGGTTCCGACTTTCAATCTGACATCTCAATATGTGTCAGGCACGGGCGGTCCGAACGAAGCTTGGATTGAATCTTCTTTGTGGCTCCGCGACAACACACCCGAAATCGGTTTGGACTGGTACGGCCGCTATGAAATGCCGCCCCAAGACCCTGACGGCAACGGTACTTCAGGCAACAGAAACCTTTTCGGCGTTGAATTCTTCGTGAATCAGGTGAGTACTGTTCCATTTGATTACCCCGGCACAGCTTACGGCGTGCTGTCTTGGTGGGACTACGGCCATTGGCTGCAGGTCATCGGAGAGCGCATGGTGAATGCCAATCCGTTCCAGGCCGGTGTCGGCGGTCGCCGCGGCAGCATCACGGACGACATGATTCCGGGCGCAGCGCCGTTCTTCGTTGCCGAAACGGAGGCAGCAGCAACAAGCGTATTGTATGACATTGACCCGCGCGAGGGTCTTTTTGGTGCTCGCTTCATTGTAACGGACATTGAAATGGCATCCGGCATGAGCAAATTCTATGCGATGACGGCGTGGACTTTGGATACGAACGATTATCGCACCATAGTCAACATCGGCGGGCAGAATCAGAGTATCATCGGCAGTGACCGCTATTTCAATTCAATGGTTTTCCGCCTGCATATGCTGGACGCAGCTGGCTTGGAACAGTACCGCATGGTTTACGAGTCCCGAGCCTACAGTCCAAACACTCATATGTCCTGGCAGGAAATCCTCTACAAGACTCTTTTCAACCAACGTTATTCCGGAAATATACCCGAAACAAACACAGGCTACGTTAAGATCTTTGAATTTGTAGAAGGTGCCGTTATCAGCGGAACTGCCGCGCCGAACGAAACGGTTCAACTGGCTTTAACAATTCAGACAAACCAGAACCGTGTCTTCACCTACCGTCAGACTGTTAACGCGGATGCAAGCGGAGCTTACTCTTTCACAGTTCCGTACTCGACAACCGGTCCGATAGACGGTGAAACTAATTTCGCTGTCAGACCAATCGGCAGATACCTGATCACGAAAAGCACCGGTGAATTCAGTGTTGACGTCACCGAAACTGATGTTTTGAGAGGGAACACCGTTGCGGTCTGATTCAAAACCCAAAAATAAATTATGAAACGGGAAATGTTTTTTCCGTTTCCTTTTCTTTTTTTAGTTTTGTGCCGCCTCGCGCGAGTCGCTCCGTTTTTCGTTACGCTTTAATAATTGTTCTCTGTTTTTTTCCAATAAATTTTGAGTGAAAACAGCATCGGCTTTATAAAATATATAAACCTGAAAAGCTGATAAAACTAAAAAATGATTCTTTACAGCATTTTCAAGAATAAGGCTTAAAAAAGTAAGTGTTTTGTTTTCGTTGTTTTATATGGGTGCGAATCTCCAACTCCTCCTTTCACTCGCTTCGCATCCGGTTCGCCGCTTCGCGCCGCCCCTCATGAAACTCATCGTTGGAGGTGGTTGTTTTGGTTTTTCATTTACTTGTATAAAACCGAAACATCGGCTTTTCTTAATCTAAAATGAAACCCGAACGCCCAATAAGCCCTAAAATTAAAAATGTTTTAGATAAGAAATGAATAACAGCGTTCGAGTTTAAAGAAAATTATAATAAAAACGATGTTTCGTTTTTGAATCAAGATATGAAAAGTTCACGTAACGACCCGCAATTTTTGATTCCGGGCGGCGCGAAGCGGCGAACGGAAGCGAAAAATGCGGTTTATTTCCCCGCGACAAAAATAATTCATTTACAACGCCTGCTTGTTGATTGAATCAGAAAATTGGAGTTGGTTTCTTGACTGCCGCCTCGCGCGCGAGCCGCTCCATTTTTTCAAAAAAAGAGAGGGAAACTCGTCCCCGCTTTTCTATTTTAAGGCTTAATTTGAGCCGTTAATTTTTCATTCATGAATTTCCAAAAAGGGTCGCCTTTGACTTCCATAATCTCTTTTTCTCTCAGCACCTCATAGCCGTTCTTCATGGAATCGCGGACATGGCGCCCCAAAGCCGTTTCCTTGAAAATCATATCCTCAATCAAATATTCAGCCGTTTTATACTTTCTTGGAATCTCCGCGGCGTATCTTTCGTTTTCGATCGCAAAAGAGAATGTGCTCGGGTTGTTTTTGTATTTCTTGCAGAACGATTCGGCGTTTTCGGCGTTCCAAACGGGTGGGCCGACCCTTTTTTGAAGCGGCGGAAGCACAGTGCTTAAAAGTTCGACAAAGACAATGCTTTTTCCTCCGGCTTCGGCCCACGAAAATGTATTGACGACGGTAAACTCGTTTCTTGTCAGCAGTTCTTCCAGTGACTTTTCCATTCTGAAAAGCTGCGGATAAAGCGTATCTTCCGCTTTGGGAGGCGTTTGAAATGAAATGCCGATCATTCCGGTTCCGCGTGCCGTCATCGTTTTCTCAAACTCGGCCGCGGTCATCGGCGGATAGCTTTTCGGCGTAAAATAATCCAAACTCGGACTTTTCAAGAAGGTGCGGGCGCGGTCAATAAAAAGAGCGAATTTTGTCAGTGATAAAGCGGCAGCTACGTTTCTTTTCGGGTCTGTCGGATCGACGACGACAAGCGGATTTTCGTGTTCCAATGTTTGATGGTCGGCCATATCAATAACCGTCCCATGTTTCCAATTTGAAGCGTGTTCCAAAACGCCGACAAAACCCCCGTAATAAATGGTTAAAATTTCCGTCAAGTAGCCGGAAAAGCCGCCCGTTCTGACTTCCGAGCCGTAAACGCCGGTTCCTTTCATAAACTGCTTCATCATCAAAACATCGTCCTCGAGGCCGCTGATGTTTTCTTTAATGTAAGCGCAATGAAACGGTGTTCTGTCAACGGCGGATTTGATGTCAGCGCCGCTTTTCACGCGGAAACAGGGAACCAAATCAATTTCAAACCCCTCTTTTTTGATATGAATGTACGGATGCTCGGAGTGACGGTCTTCCCAAGAATCACCCGTTTTTGCCATTGCCATTAAAAGCAGGCGGCTTCTTTTGTGAAATTCATCAAAAGAAATGTCTTCCGGATATGAAATGAAAACATCAATGTCATGATTGCCGTGAAGCCACGTATTTCTTTCGGCTGAGCCGACGGAAAGCGGCAGGATGTCGCATTGTCCCTGCTCCTGTGCAATTCGGGCAATATCGTCAATAACGCCTTTTCGAATCGTTTCGAGTTTTGTTTTTTCCGCATCTGTCGGGCGGATACGCTTTAAAATCTCGGCTCGAATTTCATTGATTTTTTCTTTTTTTGAGTCGGCGGTCATGTTCTCAACAGTCATGTTTATCCTTTTTTCTAAAACTTATTTCATTTGAATGGGTTTGAAAAATATTTATAATTAGTTATGGTGCTGATTTTTTTGATTTTTCGTCTTTTGGGTTTTCCGCCCTTTTCAAATCACTTTTTATATAAGAGACGGATTTAGGTCAAGCGAGGTTTACATTTATGGATTATAATCTTTTGTTTGTTGCTCTTCTTTGGGTTATTACGATAACGATCGTTACGCTTTCATCCGTTAAAATCATTAAAAAATATCCGGCCTACGGATTTGCCGCTCTGACGGCGTTTTTTGTTGCCTACCTGCTCAGTTCTCAAGTGATTGCGACCAAATTGGCAACATTTGATTTCGGAACCTGGTTCGGTCACGAGATTCTTTTAGTAGCGCCGGCCGCTGCAATTCTTTATCCGTTTATTGCGCTGGTTCTTGACATGATTAACGAAGTTTACGGCAGAAAAAAAGCCGTCGCTGCCGTTATGATTGCATTCGGCACACAGGTTCTTTTCGTTATGTTTATCGCAATGGCCGTTTACATTCCGGCAGCTCCCTTCTTTGAATTGAGTGAAGCTTGGACTTCCATTTTCGCGCTCAGCGTCGGCGTGACGATTGCAAGCTGGATTGCTTTTTTAGTTTGCTCATTGCTTGACGCTTACATGTTCTCTTATATCAAGAAGAAGCTTCTTCCAAGGGAACTCGCTTTTTCGGGAGACGCTTTTCTAAACCCGTACATTTGGCTCCGCTCATTGTTAACGGATGCTGTCAGTTTGGCAGTCGATTCCTTTATTTTCGTGACCGTTGCGTTCTATATCATTGGCGGCCTTCCGTGGGAAATTGTCGCAGGCTTAATTGTCGGTCAGCTCGTTATTAAAGTGTTTATCGGTATTATCGACACGCCCTGGTTTGTTTTCTACAAACGCATGCTCGGAAAAACAGATTACTCTAATGTCAAATTTATTGAAGAGAAATCTTAATTTTGCTAATTGGCGGTATTTCAGCCACCTCTTCTTTTTATTTCTGACTTCATTTCATTTTGATTTTTTCAGCATTGAAAAACAAACATCAAGTTTTCGTGAAATTTGTTAAATTCGAACTTTGGAGAACTGTTTGCGTATGCTTGTGTGCATCTGCTCTTCTTTATCACATCCGTTCGCTAACGCGAACAGGGCTGCGATTGCCAACAGGTTTGTGTTGCCGCTGCTGCCTTCAGGTTTGCGCTTGCCGCCTCAGTTGCCGCGCGCGAGCCGCTCCGCTTTTAATTTCACTGCTTCAACCCGCTCCTCATTTTTAAAAGAAATTGAATAAATGAATCCGTCATTTTTGCACTTCATGTTCATGAAAAGCGCCGTCGTAATAAACAAAAACCGTTACAACCTCTCCTTTTTCAAAATCCCGAATTCTATTGTCGTAAATTTTCGGGATATGTTTCAGCTTATTTTTGGCAAAATGATTGGAAACCGCGCGCAGAAATTCGATTTCTTGAGAGATGTACCCCGATTCGTACTTTTTCGTCATTTCAAAAATATCGGCGGCCTCTTTTTCGCTTATTTCGGCGCCGTAGAGTCCGTGTTCATTGAGGCCGCTTATTTCGCGCCAATCATATAAACCCGAATCGTCCGTTTCGCGGTGAATCATATAAGGATAAACGCGGCAGATCAGCGGACGGTTGTCATAAATCCGGCAGCGGTCGTTTTCCAAAAAAATACAGCTGCCGACTTCATCGCCTTGAGTTTTCAAACTGTAGCCGGAAACATAAAAACGGCCACTCTGGTCACAAAAATCGAAATAAGGAGACGGGATAAACGCATCAGCTGCATCAGCGTCTGTTTCAAAAATGCGGGAGATGTCTTCTTTGAGCAGATAAACGTGATCATTAAAAGCGCGTGTACAGCATTTACCGCAAAAATCACATTCAAAGCCGACATCTTGAACGACTTCCAAAAAATGAGATTTTGAATAACCGGCGAGCGCTTCTTTCTCATCTTCAAAATATTCCAAATCCGATTCCGCTTTTTTCATGAATGAAAAAAAGCTTTTTATTTATTAAACTTGATGTTCGGACCGAAATGAAAAACGTAAGATTTATATTTGTAAAAGTGTAGTAGTCAAACCTTAAAGATGACGATTACTTTTCAAATCTTTATCATTTTACAATTTTACACTTATTGTAAAACTCGGATTTCTCGGCGGCAATCCGAAAAACACAGTTAATAATATCGTGCACGGTATTGTTTTTTAAATTCATAGTTTAAATCAAAATATGACATTCATAACTTATTCGCAATTCAATTAAGGATACATAAAATAAAGAAGGAGGACTGATTATGGGCAAGACAGGAAGTATTGTTTGGGTCAAAGTTAAAGGAAGAAAAGGAAACGCAAAGAAAGTCGAGAGCGGGTTGAGCACAAAAGCGCACCCGGGACCGGCACAGAGATTTACCTCTTCCGGACACAAAAGAAGATATTTGAAGAGATCACCCAAAGCTCTCGCAAAATAATCTTTTTTATACGATTTGTTTTTTTAAAAAGGAACGAACGATAAAGTTCGTTCACATTTTGTTTTTAACTGTTTGGCAATGTTGAACTGTTTTAAACAATCATCTCCCGAAATAAAAAACGTGCTCTTCGGAAGTTATATATAACCAAAATCTATTGTTCACCTTCTGAAATGATTGAGTTTACAATAGAGTCAATTATTGTTATTTTATAACGATTACGATCGATTAAAAACAAAAACCGCTTGGTGCTTTACTCTAATGATTGACCGCTCCTGCCGGATCGGTCAAAGCTCCAAGTTTGACCGCCTCTTCAGGCCGGTCAAAACAACAAACCGAAGTCCGATAATAAAGGATTTTTGTTTTACAGAGGATTTTCATGTCTTTAACAAACCTTTTTGAAAAACTGGGAAAATTTACGGAAAAAAATCGCAAATTTGTCTTCATCGGCTTTGTTGTTCTGATTCTTGTCGCTGTATACGGTGCTATGGGAATTACGATGAATTCCGGAATGGATACATACATCCACAAAGATTCCAAAATGTACCAAGATCTTGACAAATATAACAGCATGTTCAGCCAGGAAGCTGTTATTGTCATGATAGAGGGCGCAGATGTTTACGACCCGGCCGTGCTGAGGGCAACCGAACGTTTTGAAAATCTGATGAGAAATGTGTCCGGCGTTGATGCTGTCGGCAGCCCCGCATCAATTATTAAAGCAACCAATGAACAAGTAACGGGACGAGGCGAAATACCGTCAACGACAGAAGAAGTCAAAGCGCTTGTCGATTTGAATCCAAGCATGTATGAAGGTTTGATTTTCGGCAATACGCACTCACTGATTGCAATCACATACAGTGCGAACCTTTCAGAAGGTCAAAAAGAAGACATAACGATTGCGGCAAGAAACGCCGCTAATTTTTCAGTGTTTCCGCCCGGATACAACTTGATTATCACCGGAGACGCTGCGCTGAACGCGGACATGAATGAAGAGATGGGCTTAACCATGGCTTTGCTGCTTCTTTTGGCGCTCCTGTTAATGGTTGTCGGGCTCGGTCTTGTCTTCAGAGGCGTTCGCTGGAGACTGTACCCTCTTATTGTTGTCGTTTTCGGTCTGATTTACACTTTCGGAATGATGGGTTCCTTACACATTAATATGACAATGGTGTCAATTGCAGCGTTTCCGATTTTAATCGCTCTTGGTATTGACTATGCCATTCAATTCCATAACCGCATGGAAGAGGAGCTTTCAAAAGGAAAGGAGCGCGGGCAAGCTTTAATTTCGACATTCAAATACACCGGCCCGGCCGTTATGACGGCGCTCTTCGTCACCTGCGTCAGCTTCGTTTCACTTTTGGTGTCAGGCATTCCGATGATTCAGGATTTTGGAATGCTTTTGATTATCGGATGCATCGGCTCTTACGCCGCCGCTTTGTTTTTCGGAACTGTATCGCTTTACTACATGGATGCGCTGTCTGAAAAAATCCGCAAAAAAGAAGAGGAAACCGGAATTAAATCGCCTTTAAGCCGATTCTTCCCGGCGGTGAAAAGCAGAAACTCGGCGGGAGGCGCAAACGGAACAGACGAAGCGAACAGGTCGGATATAAGGAACAACATTGTTACATCGACTTTAAACAAAATAATTGATTTTACGCTTCCTCACAAAAAAACCATTTTTATGATGGCCATTGTGACGGGCGCTTTGGGTTTTTACGCGGACACCACAATCCCCGCGGAAACCGATTTTACAACATACATGCCGCAGGATATGCCGGCGCTCCTTGACTTTTACAGAATGGGATCTGTTATGGGCGGTTCAGACACCATTAATATTATGATTCAGACACAGGACATCTCATCGCCTCATGTTTTGAAATGGATGGACGAATTCGGAACATATCAAACGAGGAATCAGGATTACGTTTTTGGCGCTGACAGTTTGGCTTCAATTGTCAAAGAATATAACGGCGGCGTCATTCCGGATACTAGTGAGGAAATTCGGGCAATCTATGATCAAATACCGCAAAGCGTAATGGATCGGTATTCATACGGCAACTCTTTGCTTCTTCTGAACTTGGATGTCGGCTCCGCGGTCATGAATTTGCCGATGGAAAGTGTTAAAACGCTTATCGAAATCGTTCAGGAAGATTTGATGTGGCATCCGATGCCTCCGGGAACAACAGCAACGATTACAGGAGGAATGGTCCCGTATACGGAATTGCTGGACTCTTTGCTTTCCGGACGTGTTCAGCAAACCATGCTCGGCATTCTCCTCGTGTTTATTGCGCTGCTGCTCATTTACAGAAATATTTACAAAGCGCTTACCCCCGTTCTGACAATCGGGCTGGTGATCGGCTGGTCAGGACTTGTCATGTACACTTTTAATATCGTTTACACGCCGATGACGGCCGTTATGGGATGTATTATACTGGGCGCGGGATCAGAGTATTCGATTTTGCTGATGGAGCGCTATTATGAAGAAAAAGGCCACGGTCTGCCGCCAACGGAAGCTATGAGGTCCGCTGTCACAAATACAGGAATCGCGCTTACCGTCTCCGGAATTACAACGATTTTCGGATTTTTGGCATTAACGGCGTCGGCATTCGGCATCATTTCCAGTTTCGGCTTGGTGACCGTGATTAATATGATGATGGTGCTTTTGGCGTCGTTTGTTGTGTTCCCGTTATTGATGCTGACATTAGACGGCTATAAGGACAAAGGATTCAAACAAACATTCAATGATTTTAAAAATTCAATTTATTCAATGGTAAAAATAAACAAAAAAACGGAGATGATTTAATGGGTGCAAGCAGTGAAATTCAGAATCATCCTGCGAATACGAAACGGTCAAAATTTTATTGTTTGATTGCAGCGGCATTCATCTTAATGTCTTTTTGCAGTCCGGCCGCCGCTGAAAGCTTTATTCCGGTTATGGGATCGGACACGCTTGACTATTATATCGGCTACGGCGAGCCTGAAATTACCGCATCGCTTCGCGGGAATCACGAATTTAGAAAAGGAGATGCGGCAACGCTTCAAATTGCCGTTGCGAACAGCGGCGTTCTTGAACGCGTCGTTGCTAGAGAATTTGTTATTGCAGCGAATTTGAACAGCGCAATGTTCGAAGAATACGTTGAAGGCGGAGAAGGCGGGGCACCTTTGGTTACCCGAACGGTCTCTGTCATTCAATTGTCAGACTATTTGGCATTTTTGGGACAATCGGCAGACATGAACCGGCAAAATACACTGGCTCAAATGGAAATGCAGATTGAAGCCGGCAGAGTCAACGCCCAGTCTTTAAACATAAAGTTTGCCAGCGACAGCCCGTATATTGAAGTTGACGGCAGCCGCGACTATTCGCATTTGGCAAGTTTAAACAGCGGCTCATACAGCGTTGTGACTGTTCCGATTCAAGTCAGTCCGAGAGCGCCTGCCGGTGAATACATCATTCATATGACGGTGGATTACAAATATCCGTCCAACGCAAGAATGATTAAAGCGGGCAACGGAACGGACGGATTTACGACGTTTTTGTATTCCGATTCCTTTGTTCAGGAATATACGGTTGTTACCCAAACAATTCAAATTCCGATTCACGTTGCAAGCGGCGCGGTTTTTGAAGTCGGCACAGTGAGTGAAGTCATTTCTGCCGGAAAAACAAGGGCGATTGCTGTGACGTATACTAATATCGGCGATGAAACGGCTTACAACGCGGAAGCGAAACTCAGTTTAATGCACCCGCTCAGCTCTTCAAGAAACAGAGCGCTTCTGGGAGACCTTGCGCCGGGCGAATCCGTCGTCGTCCAATATCCGATTACGGCACATAGCGATGCGGTTGAGAGGACTTACGGCATCAACACGGATATTCGATATTTTGATGAAAACAGCAGACTCAGGATTGCCCCAAGCTTAAAAATCGACGTTGAAATGGTCAACCCGTACACGCCATTTACATTTAGAAACGCTTTAATCGGAATTTTACTCCTGACACTGCTTTCTTTCGTCTACGATTATGTCAAAAAGCAAAAGAGAAAAGGCGGCAAAGAAGAGGATGTTTGAGCAGACGCCGCCGAATTTGAAACTCAAATTCAAAACTTAGATTGAAACTTATCCAAAATTACATTGAAGCTTCTCAAGATTACATTGAAAACTTAAAAATTAAATTTACACTTGAAACCTAACTCAAAATTGACATGAAACTTAAAATTCAAAATGAACTCTTATAAAAATAACCGGTTGTGATTTTTATGGCAACAATTAAAAAATATATAACTGCCGCACTTTTGGCGATGCTTATCTTTGGCGCGATGGCGCCGGTCGCTTTTGGTGCTGCTTCAAATCAAACGTTTTTCGGAAACTTGGGCACCAATTTTTATTCGTTTTACGGCGGGCCTGACATTCGTGTCAGTGTTCAGGGCGGCGGCGAATATTCCCGCGGGCAGACCGCAACGATTCCGCTCGTGCTGTCAAACCACGGCGTCATTGAGGGCTTTAGAGCGGAAAATCCTGTCAGGGGAGCAAACGGGTCGGTTGAGCAGCAGCTGAATGCAACGCTTCAGCAGATGGAACTTGAAAATATCAGAGCGATTTTAACGGCGGTCGGCGTTACCGCAACGCTTGAATCTGATATTCCGGGAATCACTGTTCAAACCGGACCGCAGGTCGCGGGAAGTATGTCCTCCGGCGCGACTTCTAATCCGATCAGATATACCGTTGACATCCAGAGAGACCTTCCCGCCGGCGAATATGAACTCACTTTGAATGTGACTTACAGGCATTTAAGAAATGTTATTTACGATGCGGATCCCGTGAATGCCAGCGGTGTTTTGATGGGCATCCGCAACTTGAACGCTTCTTTTTGGTACAGTGAAGAAACGTCTCAAAGAATTCCCGTCACGATTCGAATAAAAGAAGCGACACAATTTGAAATTGTCAGCGTTGAGCAAAACTTGTCTTCAAGAAACGCCGGCATGCTTTTCGTAACGTACAGAAACAGCGGCGAAGAGACTGCAAGAGACGCGTATGTCCGCTTGAGCACGGCAACGCCGTTCAGTACAACGGATGACCAGTCATTTTTGGGCACAGTGAATCCGGGAGATGAAGTCACGGCGGTCTTTAGAATCAGCGTTGACGGCGACTCCGTCATTTATGACAAACCTTATGCCATCAACAGTGAAATTTTGTATATAGACAATTACGGACGTCAGCGAATATCGGACACAATGAAAGTGGAGGTTTCAGTTGAAGAAGTACCGTTTTGGACGGCGGTGACAATTATAATCGCAATCATTGCCGCAATTGTTTTGGCCGCTGCCGGCTATTACATGATCATGTCCCGTAAATACAAAAAAGAAGGGATTGATAAGAAACCGTTTGATGACCTTCATAAAAAGATTTTCGGCGGCAAAAAAGAATAAGCCAAAAATAAAACAAGAGAATGAGAAGTGAAAAATCGCTTTTCATCTTTACTTTTTTGCAGTAAACGTGTTCCCTCATTTTCAAACAAAAAAATGAATAAAATCGTGATGTGCTTTTCAAAGACTGTCAATTATAAAAACACAAAAGAAACATAAAATTATATAAAACAGAAGCGTTTCGTATCATGTAAGTGCCGAAAAGCCCTTTCAGTAATTTTTCAGTTTCCAATTATGGATAAACAGTTGTCAATTCAAAAAGCATGAGGTTGATTAAAATGGCAAAATATGATTGTATCGTTTGCGGTCACGTTTATGATGAAGAAAAAGAGGGAACGCTTTTTGCAGATTTGCCGGGCGATTGGGGATGTCCGGTTTGCGGTGAAGGCAAAAATGCTTTTGAGCTTGAATAATTATCTTGGACTTGTTAATTAAAAACAGAAGTTGAATATGGATTCATATTCAACCTTTTTCGCATTTTAAAAATTTGAAATTAAGAAATAATTTCGTCCAATTTGCCTTTTTCTTTTGCCAATTTGATTTCTCTGGCAATTCTGCGGCCTGTGGACATATTCTCTTCAACCAAATCGGCGTACGGAGATCCCGAAATATAAAGGTTCGTTCCGGCAACGATTCTTGCGGAAATTTCAAACACTTTAATTTCCAAGTTGTCGGTAATAACCGTTTCCAAACAGAACGGTCCGATCATACCGCCGAACTTTTTCATGGATTCCTCAACCACGCGGCTGCCGAGTTCAAAGACGAGCGGCAGAAGTGATTCACGAGCGACAAGCGGTACGTTGCCGGTCACGACATAAGTGGGGATGATACCTGCTTCCGCAAGTTCTTTCGGGGAGCCCAAACGGAAAATTTCATCAGCGTTGGACTCAACGCGGCGGTCCATGCTGAGCATTTCCAAACTGCCTTTACTGAGCGTGTAGCCGTCTTCTTTGATTGGGGAATAGAAATAATGCAAATAATAGCGTGTTCCCGTAATGAATCTCTGAATCGTGAAGGTTTTGGAATCATCAATGTGTTCCAAAAAGTCTTCATAAGATTTTGCGATGAAAAAGCCTTTGCCGCCACGAGCGCCGTCGTATTTGACCATCACGGGGCCGTCAATGTCCCTCGGGTCTTCAAGCGCGTCGGGCATGTGGATGCCTGCGCCGACAAGCCATTCTCTTTCTTTTCTGCGGTTGGATTCCCATTCCAAAACGTCTCTGTTTCCGAATGTAGGAAGGCCGAGCTGTACGAATTTGTCGGTTCCCATGTAGGCGACAAATGAGCCGTGCGGGATAATGATGACATTTTTGGCTTTCAGTTCTTCAACCTTGTCCAATAAATCTTCATAGCGGTCAAGAACTAAAAATTCGTCGGGCTTTGCCAACGGAAAAGCGTCATAGTGTTTCGGAGGAGCCCTTAAACAAATTCCGAGCGTCTTAAAACCTTCTTTGCGGGCACCGTCAAAAATCTGAAGGCTGGAGTGAGAACAGATTGTCGCAATCGTAATGTTGTCCAAATCGTACGTATTCAAAACATCGAGGATTTCTTCTTTTGTAAAACTCATAAAAATGTTCCTTGAACTTTTGATGTGAAAGGGAGTTATCCTATTTAAGGATATTTTATGAAGATACTTTGAATGACTTTTAAATGACGATTGCACTTGATTTCAGCAGTTCTCAATAATCGTTTTTCAATAAATTTATTTTTGCTTCATTTATTCATTTGACATTCATAGATTATAATTAAATTTATATATTTTACAATTTTAACTGTCTAAATAATATTAGATTTGTTTTGATGTTTTTGTTAACGAGAGACAGGTCTACACATTAAAACTGATTTTTTTCCATTTTAATACAAATCTTTGATCGTGGTAAAAAATGCATAATTTAAAAAATAAAATTTGGAAACCCGTTGTTATTCTCATCTTTATTTTATCGATATTATTTTTGACAATTTCGGCCGCATCCGCCGCAAATGTATATGTTGATGTCGCGACGCTTAATGCCGGGGGTCCCGTTCCTGCCTACAGCGCAGGAGATACAATTATTATAACAGGAGAAACCGTTTCATTAAACAGCATCGGCTGGGCCGCAATTACACAGCTTAACACACCTTTCCATCTTGTATTAAATAATGGAACAACAATAATTCCGAGCTACGGATTTTTTTCATCTCCGCTGATATATTCACTGTTATCTGTTACCGGATATGAGGTTATCACGGTAAGAGATCATGCCTTTTTAGATTGCTATGCTCTTCAATACGTCGATTTTCCGAAGGCGACAACGATCGAATATTTCGCTTTCCATGTGTGCCCGGATCTTTGGTATCTTAATTTGCCTTCTGTTACGTTAATTGAAGACGGCGTTTTTCACGATACATACATTGATTTTATGTATCTTGGTAATATGCCCGTGGTTGAGTCAGGTTACCACGGATATGGAACTTTTCAGCCCGATAATAATATATTGATTTTAGTTCCTGATGCAGCAACTGCAGCGACATATACTGATTTGAGCAATTTTACTGCAACAACAGTGGTTGCAGTCGGAACATTTACAATGGGTACAATTGAACAGAATGCCGGCGATAATTTTACGCTTGGAAGTAATGTGACGATAATAGGCGGCACTTATACATACATATGGAAAAAAAACGGAACGCTGATTTCCGGCGCGCTTTCGAATGAATATTCAAAAGTTTACTCACAATCCCTTGACGCCGGCACTTATGAATGCTTCATCGTTGTTAACGGCATTGAATACAGAATCAGTTTATATACCGTGGTTATTAATTCCGAAGGTACATTGCCGACCCCGACAACCACCCCTTCAGGAAACGTAATTAACGGAACCGAAAACGTGACAATTAATCATGTGACGCCCGGAGTAACCGTTTACTGGACAACAGACGGAAGCAATCCGGTTTCAAGTATTAACAACGGGCCAAGCGGAAGCATAGTGACCATTTCTGTCGGACAAACTCTTCGCGCAATGGCGGCAATGTACGGTTGGGATAACAGCTCGGAAGTTTCCGTTACTTACATTCAGAAACTTTTGATCATCGAGGACGGCCAGCCCGAAGATATGGCTGTTATGAGCGGTGACATTGCGGCATTTACCGTTAATGCTATCGGAAACGGGACATTGACTTACAAATGGCTTGTTGATAAAGGGGGCGGCACTTTCGACGATGTAAATTCAACATCAGTTCCCGGAAGCAGCGGTTTTGATACAAACACTTTGACAATTTCACCCGCTGATATTTCAATGAACGGCTGGATCTTTAAAGTGGAAGTTGAGGATAGTGAAGGTTCCATTCATTCGTACTCTGTTGATTTGAAAGTCGTTGAGCATTATGAAATTTCGGGAACAGTTGACGTTGCATCCGGCTCTACTCTCGGAAAAAGTGTTGCGGTGACACTTCAGCACGAAACAAGTGCTGGTGCATGGGAAAATATTTCCGAAATCATTGTTTCGGCTGGAGAGCCCGGAACTTATTCGTTTGAGAACGGATGGGTCGGAAGTGATTTGGTCTATTACTTTGAAACGGGTGAAACGTACAGAGTTCTTTTCACATCAGAAAATTATCAGTTTGTAACGCTCTCCGGAAATGAGGATTCTTACTCGGAAGTCGTTGATTTTGCCGGCGGATTGACAGCAATTATTGATGTCGTTGTTGTCGATAAACCGGAAATCAGCACAGGTGGCGGTGGAAGCGGAACCGGTCAAGCTGTTGTTAACAACAGCACAACACCTCCTATACTTCCGCCCGTACCGCCTCCGGAACCTCCTGTAAATCCCCCGGGCAATGGTTCTGACGGAAATGAATCCGATGGCGGTGAAAATGAGAACGACACGGGAATTATTAAGAAACTCCTGTGGTGGCTCTTGCTCCTGTTGCTGCTTCTGGTCATCGGCTATTATGTTTATAAGAGATATAAAAACCGAAAGTAATACTGACAATTGTTAAAGTATGGGTGCAGCTTCCTGATTCATTTGAATCTCAGGAAGATAGGCACCCGTTTCTTTTTTTTGAAAATTATTCAATTTTTCATTGAATCCAAGAACGCTTTCTTCATTGAATATTGAATACAATGAAACTCTTTTGTGAAAACTGCATTTTTGAATATTTTGGGCAGTAAAAGACTTATATTGTTTTACTGCATTTGAATCTTTGACATTTTATTTTAAATGTCTTTTAAAATGAAGGAGTAAAGATTTTATGGATTCCGCTAAAAAGTATCTTGCCGAATGTATCGGAACAATGGTTTTAGTTCTTTTCGGCTGCGGCAGCGCAGCAATTGCCGGCCATGTTCTCGGGACACTTGGTATTGCAATGGCTTTCGGTCTTTCGATTGTTGCAATGGCATATGTCATCGGCAATATTTCCGGATGCCACATCAATCCTGCCGTTTCTCTTGGCATGCTCATTGACAAACGAATATCCCCGAAAGATTTTGTCGGCTATGTCGTTTTTCAAGTGATCGGCGCAGTTATCGGTATTGCAATTTTGGCATTTATTATCAATTCTGCCGACCTCGGCGGGTTTGCAGCAACGGGTCTCGGACAGAACGGTTTTGGTGAAGCTTCCGCCGTCGGATTAAGCATGATCGGCGCGTTTGCGGTTGAAATCATTTTGACTTTTGTTTTCGTTCTTGCCATCCTCGGTGTGACAGGAAACGAAAAAATGAGTGTTGTTGCAGGTATTGTTATCGGTTTGGTATTGGTTTTTGTTCACATCATGGGCATTCCGCTCACCGGAACCTCTGTCAACCCCGCAAGAAGTTTGGCGCCCGCTTTGCTTATGGGCGGCTTGGCACTTCAGCAAGTCTGGGTTTTCATCATCGCGCCGCTGATCGGCGGAGCGCTTGCAGCTCTTGTCTACCGTTTCTTCAAGAGCGAAAAAAGAACTGACAAAGCGTAAACGACGTTTTTAAAACAACAAAAAAAACTTAAAACGAAATTAAATAAAAAAAGCCCGCAAAAGCGGGCTTCTTTTTTTATAATTATTTATGTTTTGATTTTGGAAAGAAGAATTATTCTTCTGCTGCTTCTTCAATCGCAGGCGCTTCAACTTCAACGGGTGCAGGCTCTTCTGCTGCGAGCGTTTCGTTTTCTGCGGCTTTCGGAACTCTGCGCTGAGCCGGTGTCTTGACGACTTCTGTTTTTCTGATTTCGACTCTTCTCAAGGGGTAGATATTTTTGGTCTGTTTGTAAACCATGGAAGAGAGTTTTCCGGTGACGATTTCCTGAATGAGGTCTTCAAAGTTGGATTTGACAGCGCGTCTGACGACGATTCTTGTCATCATGCTGCGGATGGCTTTGATCTGGCTGGTTCTGGCTCTCTTGACGGTGAAGCAGGTCGGCTTGATGGTAACGATGTAGCCGTCTGCCGTTCTGACGGTCAAAATGGCGTCAATTTTGGAAGTCTGTCTCTTAACGATGGAGCGGAGATAGTCGTTTGTCAAGTGGTGTCCCAAAAATGCGGTTTCAGCGACATCGCCGTTGACAGCGACGATTCTGAATCTCATTTTGATGTTGTTCTTGGACATTTCACCGGAAATTTCGCCGACTGTTGTTTCAATGATACGGTCGGGGAGAAGTGCCGGGTCGGATGCGACTGTCTGACCGACGACAGCGCGGTTTAAGAATTCAGGCGCAACGATGCTGTACCATTTCTTTTCCTTCCAGCTGTCCACTTTCTTTTGTTGTTTTCTTGCCATAATTTTTTCCTCCGAGATATTTGGGATGTTGATTTAAATTTGATTTTAATTAATAATTTAGTTTAATTTCCTTTGAAATTCCGTATGATGATAACGTAAATGCGTTAGAACGGATGGATAACTCTGAAAAATTGAATAAGCCGTGATGAATAATGATAATTCAGACCAAACTTGAAAACAAAAATGTTTTCTTCAATTTTTAAAAAGGCTTGTTTGAAGCAAAAGCGTTATGCAGCCATAGCATACGCATGCAGGTTTTGCCACAGATGACGGACAAAAAGCTTCAAGAAGCTGATTGATTTCGATAAATGAAATCATAAAGATAAGAATAGAGTTTTAATTGGCAACATCAGAAGAGGTTTGTGATATATAAAAGGTATGGTGAATAAAATCCAAAGTTCATCAGAAGAAAAAAAGTGAATCAAAGACACGATGTTTCAATCATTTTATACTTGTATGAAACTTCACGCACGACCGCTAATTTTCGTTTTTGAGCTTTGGCCGGTCCGCAGGAGCGGTCAAACATTAGAGCGAAGCGAAGTGCAAAAACGGAAATTAGCGGAATGCTCAAAAAAGAGGCAGACGTAAGCGGAAGAGCGCTCACCTGTTTCGAGCGAGCTCCATTCCTGCAACTGTTTTTCGTTTGCTGCTGTCGGCAGGCTTATGCCGCCGCTTGCATCTGCTCCTTTTTATCACATCCGAACGCTATCGCGAACGTGACCGCTGTTACCTTACTGTTTGCGTTGCCGCCGTTACTTTACCGTGTTCGTGTCCGTCTTGGCAGCTGCCCGTCACGCGCGAGCCGCTCCGCTTTTCATCTGACTTTCAAACCCGCCAATCGCTTTTCATAATTTACTATCGAATAATGAGAGATGATTTTAAAATAAAAAGCGAGAAACAGAAAAGATAAGCGAGAAAATAGAAAACAGAGTGAAAAACAAAAAAGAAGAAAAAGAAACGAGAAACCTCAGTTTCTCAAATCCAACTTAATTTTGTCAAGTGCCGTCACGTAAGAAACTTCTCCGCCTTCCTTGACACGGTCTTTATATTCCTCCGGAAGCGGAATTTCAAAAGTGTTGAATTCAGCGAGATCCATCAGCTGAACGATATCGCCCGTGATTGTTAACACTTGAGCGTTCTTTCTTTCAATGATCGGGACGTAGATTTTTGTTGAAACGGAGCCGACGATGGAGCGCTTCTGGTTGTCAAAAAGACCGACTGCGTCAATACGCGCTTTGGCTGCGCCGTGCTTTCCCGGCTTGGATTTTGCGATGCTTTTAATGACACAGGCTTCGTCATCAATGATAACGTACTTGCCTTCTTTTAAATCCTTAATTTCAACTTGTTCTTTCATTTATAAATCCTCCAAAAATTAAAAAATCAAATATACATTTTACCTTCTGAAAAATGATGTGATGAATGTGAAAAAGCGCTTTAAGCGCGATTATATTTCTAAAATCGTTTATATGCATAAATTAGAAATTGAATATGCTAAGACGGAAGAGGGGATATATAACCGTTATTCTTAAATCTCAAACCCGACTTCCGATTTCGGTTTGATCTGAACCAAAATGTAATTGTTCATTTTCGACTTCGTAATTATCGCGATATCGCCGAGTTTCGGACCATCATCAAATTCCACATCTCTGACACGCTGATGAAACAAATCATAAGGCAATTTCACGCGAACGCCCGACATTTTCAAGACGAGCGGAGACGGCGCCAAAGATCTTGTGACTTCAGGAACTTGATTTTCGATTTCTTTCATCGCGCGCGCGGGCAAAACCGCAGGCGGATCTCTTGATAATTCCCGGCGCATTTCTTCAACGAGTTCGCCGACATTTTCATTCATCACATCAAGCGCATTGATTTCATCCGTGCTGCGCATTCTGTGCGAAAGACGGCCGAGGCCGCCGATATACATATCAGCGCCGTGGATTTCTTCAACATCAATATCCTTCGGGCCGCCGGTCGCGACAATCGGACCGTCAACGCCTTCCAAGAGGCGCGGCTTTTTGTTGATGATGCAGTCTCGAAACGTCCCGAGACAGTAAAGCGCAATGTCATGCTCGTTAATCAGTTGGCGCTCAAAATGATCATTGAGTGATACGCGCCGGCCCATGCCGCGGGCAAGGCCGATCATCGTCGTCTTCGCGCCGGGATGTCGCAGATATTCCGCGATGTCGCAGGCCGAGTGAGGCAGATGGTGCGAGGCGAGCGTCGGGGAGACGACCGCGATTTCAACGCCCGTGAGCGGTGATTTGATCAGCGTCCCGAGCTGTTTTTTCGCCAGCTCTTCAATCAGCGGAACATCGACTTCCGGAATCATCATGTCCATCGTGACTTCCGTAATCGTAATCATTTTATTGACCAAATAGCCGCCGACATCTTCTAAAAGTTCAATAATTTGGCCGTGTTTGTAAACACCGCCGTTGAAAACATAAGGCTCGTAAACCGTTCTCATCACTGCCCCTCCCCGTTTTCGGCAGCGATCTCCGATTTATTTTTGGCTTCACGCCTTTCCTTTCCATCCGCTTTTTTGATGACCGTGATATCGGGAACCGCCGTTCTCAGGTTTTCCATCATTTTTTCGGCATGCGCCAGCTGGTCCGGCTCAATAATATCTTCCGATGCGATAAACAAAAATTCATTGTTCTTAAATGTGTGATATCTGACACGAAAACCCTCAGGGACGCCGCGGATTGACAATTCAATCATATTCGCGTGCATATTTTGAGACGGATTGGCAATGACCTGGTTCGGGAGTGTTTCCGCTTCCTTTGCGGGTTCTTCCGCGCGGACGAGAATTGTCCAGCGGTCATCTTGGATAACGTTTGCAGGCGTGTATTTATTCCACAAAAAACGTGTCAGATCGGGCATATATTTTTCCCGCTCAACCTTAAATTTGACAAAACCAACGCCGCCTTCATAAGCCGTATCAACAACGGCCATATCGGAAATTCGAATCGGCATTTCAACATCTCGAAGTATGGCCGCCATCATGTAAAGTGAATTCTGAGGGTAGATTTCAATTCGGATTCTGCCGATTGCGGATGCCAACCGAAGGTCAGACATCACGTCAGCCGTAATGCCGCGGTAGGTTTCCGCTTCCGAATGAATGGCGGAGTACACTTCAAAAATCTCCAGCGGTTCCATATTCATGATGACTCCTCCTTATTCCTCCACAAATCCGGAGACCAAAAGCGCGGCACCGACGGCGCCGATAAGATGTGAATTTTCGGGAACGATCACTTTAACATTCAGTAAATCGCTTAACTCGCGCGGAACGCCTTTAATCAGTGACGAGCCGCCGACAAGAATAACAGGCTCTTTAACATCGACTTCCTGAAGCTGCTGCTGATAAATCTGTTCGACAACGCTGCGGCAGGCAGCGGCCGCAACATCTTTTGGAAGCGCGCCCCCTGCAAGCGAGTTGACAAGCGACTGCGTCCCAAAAACGATACAGTAACTGTTCATCGGAACATTCTTCTGATGTCCTTTCATTGCCAAATCGCCGAGTTCAGTGATATCGACATTCAAACGCTTGGCAACGGTTTCAAAGAAACGGCCGGAAGCGCCGGCACAGATGCCGCCCATCGTAAACATTCCGGGAATGCCATCTTCAACGGAAATCGCTTTGTTGTCCATGCCTCCAATATCAATAACAGTTGCCGGCCCTTTCTGAATTTTCGCCAAGTAAACGGCGCCTTTGGAGTTCGTCGTGATTTCTTCCTGAACCAAATCCGCATTGTAATGTTGGCCGACAAGGTAGCGGCCGTAGCCGGTTGTTCCAAGCGCCTGAATCTCACTTCTGTCAATGCCGGACATTTCAAGCGCCAGCGTCAGCGCTTTTTCGGCGCTTTCAATCACTTCGTTGGATGGAACCCAGCCGTAGCCGATAATCCGGTTGTCTTTCATAATGACCGCTTTGGTCGTTGTTGATCCGGAGTCAATGCCGGCCGTAATTCCGTGCTGCACTTCACGTGCGAGCAGGTGGCGGCGCTTGGCAATGGTCGTCAGCGCTTCAAAACGCGTGTAAAGCGTCGCCGCGTCGGTCTGTTCGGTAAATGAGTAGCTGATCACAGGAACATTAGAGTATTTGTGAATGTAACGGCGGACTTCGTTTCTGACAATCGCCGCTTCAGCGCATCTGAAACAGGTTGTAATGAACACACCGTCTGCGATTGTTTCGCCGCGGACGACAGCCTGCGCGCGCGCCATCATTAGCCGAAGATCGCCGCTGGCCGCTTCGATACCGAAATCTTTTCCGATTGTATCCAAAACGGCGACATCAATTTCAGGATAAATGAATTCGGCGTTGACTTTATCGGCCGCCTGCTCAAAAGCGTGCTGAACGCCGCCGTATTCTGTTCCGCAGGAGACAAGAGCGATTTTAACTTTTGCTTCACGTTTCGGCTTGGTCTTGGGCGGCTTTGTTTCCGGCCCGTGTTCAAAGTTTTTCGGCGGCTCGGAATCTAAGCAAAGCTTTTCTTCGTCCGCGTTTGCCATTTTCAAAGGTTTTGACCCGCTCATTTCTTGCCACTCCCTTTTTCAGATTTTGTTTCTGTCGGCAGCGTTTTTAAGAAATCTAAAATCGTATAAACAAAATCATGCATCTGCTCTTCGTTTGACGGATAGCGGATTTCTAAGATCAGGCTTCTGTCTACATGGGTTCGGGCCAGATATTTGAACAATTCGTTTGTCCTGTTGCATCCGGAACAGCCGAAATCAGCAGGCGCGTCTTCAACAATAATTCCCGCTTCGGCTTCTTCAATCATCGGTCCCATCAACGCCATGCGGCCGCGAACACCGGCCGGCACTTCAATAGCCGCATATTTCAAGCCGAGATTCGTGTCTTCCGACGTAATGTTGAGCGGCGGAGAGTCTACGCTCAGCGACGTGACTTTTTCGCGCACTTGATTCATAATGACAAGCGGCTCATGGCCTGAGCGCGTCACCAGATCGGCCAGAATAAAGCTGTTTGTGGGGTAAATAAAAACTTTCACCAAAGCATCCACCTCTTGTTTTTAATCCTTCTTTTTTATTTCATTGATTAATTTGAAGTCCGTCCGTTATTTTTCTTGGCCGTTGTTTTCTGAGCTGTCGATTTTTCAGCTGCCGCCTTTTTAGCTGATGGCTTTTCAGCTATCTTTGTTTTTGCGGCAGGCTTCTCTGCGCTTGTCTTCTTTGCATTCGCTTTTTCTGAAGTTGCTTTTTTTGCGGTGGTCTTCTTTGAAGTTTCCGCCTTTTCAGCTGTTTTCTTTGCTTTTGTCTTCGACTCCGACTGCGCTGCGCCTTTTTTTGCGGCGATTCTATCGGCAATTATTTTTGCCATTTCGGGTTTCTTTTTGCTTTTCCCAAACTCATCCGCAATATAACCTTCAATTTTAAACGAGCTCGGGCGGCTCGGCCACTCAGCTTCCGTCTTCTCAACGCCTGCCTCGTAATTATCAAGCGCGTCGCCGACAGTTCCCATTTTTGAAATTTCCGCGTGAAGCGTATAGAAACCGGGGCGCTGTCCGCCGCTCCGAATTGCGCGGCAGCGGCGCGGGTCGCCTGCAGGGAAGCCGCGGTCTTTGACAAAAATATGATTCTTATCCAAATTCTGGACGATTTGGACGACGGCGTTCACGTTTTCCTCCGTTCCCGTCAAAACCAAGCCGTAGCAGGTTTCTTTAAGAGTGACGGGGAAACCCGATGCATAAACAGCTTGTGCGGCGTCTGCGGGAAGGACTTTATCAGAGCTGACAGCAATGATTTTTGTAATCTCCTTTTGTCCCGAAACCGGTTTTATCACATTTTTGTTTTGAAAGGATTGTGCTTGATCGGAAGACTGTCTCTGATCGGAAAAATCACTGTTCACTTTTCTTCCTCCTGTATTGTCTCTTCCTTCTGCCTTTCCTCTTCCGACCCAGACTTGGAATCATGCCGCACATTGATTTCTCGAATGTAAATAACGTCGCCTTCTTTAATATTTCTCAAATTTTCCGGGTTGAGGACGCGGCCGATTATGTTTGTTGCTTCAAACTTCTCGCCGGTCGGGCCGAACATCGTTTCATCTGCCAGACGAACGCCGATGTATCCCATTCTTTTCGCCGACTGATTTGTAATGCCGATGTCATATGCCTGAACATCTTT
>JAIRKA010000117.1 GCA_031260345.1 Methanosarcinales archaeon | reverse complement strand
GGAAGCTCAAGCACGTGTCAGATATGTCGGCATTGACGACAAACTCGGAACGCCTGACTTGATTATTCTTCCCGGAACAGGAATGCCTCTAAAAGATTTAGAAGCGCTTCGTGAAAGCGGTATGGCGGATCAAATTTTAAACGCAGCAGGCAAAACACCGATTATCGGAATCAGCGAAGGCTACCAAATGCTTGGAAAAACTTTAACGGGTCCTGACGGCAAAGTCGTCAACGGATTCGGCTTACTTGACGTTGAGACGGTTTACGAAAAAGAAGACGGCTACAGCGAAAAGCCTGTCCGTGTTTCTTTAAAAGTCAAAGGATGCAGCCCGTATTTGAAAGTAATAGAAGGCGAAACCATTGAAGGATTTAACGTTTACAGCGGCAAAGTTTCAACAAAAACCCCTGTTTTTGAAAATGACGGCGCCTGCAGTGCGGACGGAACAGTTGTCGGCACATCAATGCATGGCTTCTTTGATAATAAAAATCTGCGTGTCGCTTTGCTGAAATATCTGGCCGAGAAAAAAGGCGTTCCGTATGTTGAAGAAGATAATTTTACTATGCAGGACGGCTTTGAAGAACTGGCGCAGGTGTTTGAGAAAAACATTGACGTTGAAACGATTTATAAAATAATGGGATTAAAATAATAGAACTCAGCTTCGGTTCTATTGATTTACTATTATAATATTTTCTATTATGAAAAATGCGAAATTTTTATATACAAAAGACTAATTGTAATACTTCTCATATAATTTTTATGTTGACTGAACAATTTTTGTCATGTTTGTCAATTTTTGTTTATCATGTGTATATAAAAATGGTGACTTGAATGAAAGGAAAAGGACTTTTAAGCCTGATTACATATTCCGAAAAAAGAAAAGACCTGCTTTTCTTAATTGATGAAAAACCCCGCGCGCTCTTTGAAATTAAAGAATTTTTCAACGTTAAGACCCCGGAAATTTATCCGCGTATCAAAGAGCTTCTTGAAGCTGATCTGATTCAAAAAATAAACAACGAATATTATTTGACGCCGATCGGCAAAGTTATTTTGAAATACTACACGCCGCTTGTGGAAATTTTAAACGTCTTTGAAGAAACCAGTGACTTTTGGACTGACCACGATACGAACGCAATTCCGCACCATCTTCTTGAGCGCTTTAATGAGCTTGAAAACAGTATTTTGTTCCAGGATCCGTCCAAAAATGTTTTCGAACAAAACAAAATCATTGTTGAAAAATTGGATACGGCTCAGAAGGTTTCCGGAATTATGTCCGTTTTCATGCCATCCAGTCTTGAAATGTTCCAAAAAATGGCTAAAAACAAAATACCATCCAGAATTATTATGACGCAGGATGTTTTTGACAAGTTCAGATTGGACTACAAAGACCTGCTTCAGCAGTTCCTTGCATTAAAAAATAACGAGCTTTACCTAATCGACAGCGTCAACTTGTTCATCATTACAACAGAAGGCTTCTTTTACTTCTCTTTGTTCTACAAGAACGGTCTTTACGATGCTCAGAAATACCTTGTTGCAACCGACAGCCGCTCTTTGAACTGGGGTAACGACTGCTTCAGCTATTTCGTCGAGCACGCAAAGAAGGTTGACAAATTGGAGTAAGTAAAATTTGTTCGGTTTAGCTTTTTTGGGGTGTCTTTGGCACCCTTTCACTCTTTTTTGCTATAATTACACAAACAGCGAATATTGCCGTTGTCTTGATGGTGCCGCGCGCGAGCCGCAACACTTTTTCATAACTAAAATCAAAACCGATGGCGGATTCAATCACCAAAATATTTAAATAAAAGCAATCTCTCTAATGGTTGCTGTTTTGGCAGCGACTTTTACTTGCATTGATGGTCTAGCGGCTATGACTGCGGCCTTCCAAGCCGTAAAGCCGGGTTCGAATCCCGGTCGATGCACTTTTCTTTTTTCAATTTCATTTTTTCATCTCTTTTTAAACCTTTCCATTTTAAACAAATCTTCTAAATTAATAAAGGAAGATGCTTTTTTAGTTTTATGACTGAGCCTTCAAATAAAAATGAAAAAGAAAAACTGAAAGAAATCGGATTGTTTTCGTATGGGATGGAAGACAAAAGAGAAAAAATTCTTTTAGATCAAACAGCGAAGTTGTTTACCGCCATATCGATTTTTATTGTTGCTTTGCTGACCTTTCTTTCACTTGGAAATATGATGCAAATTCAAAGCTTAGCCATTTTAGGCTTAACTTCTATATTTTTAATTCCTTGTTTCATTTCTACAATTTTGATATTATGGAAATTTGAATATTAGGAATTTGCAAACTTAAAAGGAATAGACAACCAAGACAAAGAAATAGATATAGATGAGTTGTTTTTAGCCGGATTAAACGATATTCAATTGTGTCAAAAAGAAGTCAATAACAAACGAGTGAAACAAATTAAATGGTCTGTTTATTTGTTAATTTTATCTGTTATTACAGCTTTAATATCAATTGCAATTATCGGATAGAAACCGGAAATATTAATATTTGTACAGCAAATGTAAGTAAAAGTACAAAAATTATTTCAAAAATAAGCATAGAGATTATTGTAAAATGAGGTGAAAAATATGACAAAATCCAAAGCAGAACAAAATATAAACAATAACCAAAACCCTGATATTGGAAAAAGGACCGGGATTGATTATTCAAAGGGCAAAAATATTACAGTAACAGTATCTACTTTTAAACGCTCAAAAAAGAATAGAAATTAAAGCTTAAAACTTATTGAATTTTTACATCAATCACAACATGATAAACGCCCGGCGAATATTTTTTAATTTTCCGCGACTCTAAAATCACAGCTTTTCGCCCGCATTTCTCAGCCGCTTCCAAAATCCTTTCAATCGGCCTTTTTGGAAAATCCTTCTCATGAACGGTTTCATGATAATGAAGCATTCCGCCTTCTTTTTTAATTGCCTTTACGCCGGCTTCCAAATATTCATGCGTCGTTCTGACATAGCCCATCAAAACACGGTCAGCAATATTTTCAGGCGTTGATATTTGAGCATCCCCGTAAATCGGCTCAACAACAGCCTCTAAACCATTTAAATGAATATTTTCGCACAAATACTTGTAAGAGTTCGGATTGAGTTCTACAGTGAATATTTGAGCCGGATTTGAATGAACGGCAATCGGGATTGAAAAATAACCGATTCCTGCAAACATGTCAACAATTATTTCGCCATCGCAGCCGTTTGTTAAAATTCTTTTTTCCGCCAGATTGCCTTTGGAAAACATAATTTCAGCCGCATTGAGCTTGAATTTGCAGCCGTTTTCTTTATGAACCGTTTCCGTCGAGTTTGATTCATAATCCCTGCAGCCGATCAATTCACGGTTTGGGATTCGAAACTGCCCTGTAATACCGCTGTCATTCAGAACCAAACGCACTTTTTCATCCATAAGTAAAAGGAGCTTGCCGATTTCCTGCTTTTTATGAGAAAGAGACTCGGGAATAGAAACAATTAAAATATCGCCGATTTTTTGTTTATTGGCCGGCAGCAGCTGAATCTCGGAATCCGTCAAAAAAATGCCCGACTTTTCGGCTTCTTTTGAAAATTCCGATAAATAATATTTCGCAAAGTCTTTCAGCTTTTGAGGTTTTGTCACTGCCGTTCCTCTTGAATTAAAAATTAAATGATTCAAATATAACTGTTCAAACAATTCTTTTCAATCTCGAATTCGGCCTGTATGCCCTGCCGACTTTGGATGTCGGCACCATTGAATCAATCGTTTCACCGACGGCAACAATATCCATCGTTGAATCGCGGGAATCGTAAACGCCGCCAACGCCGAGGCTGTCAAACAGCTTTACGCCAATCAATTTTTCGGCTCTGACAAAAGCTTCAACTTTTTGAACATCACCAAACCCGCTGGAAAGCATGATTTGTATCTTATCAAAACCGTTTTCATTCAATGCTTTTCGAACGGCATAAACACCCGTAACGGAAACGCCGGTTCCGAACCAGTACTTTTCATCGCCGTCAGGAACACGAACAGACTTGCCGAAGAAAGCATTCAAAAGCAAGTCAATTTCAGCCTGCGTTTTTCCTTCCAAATCTTTCATGGAAAGTGCTCCCTGTCCGACGTTTTCACCGCATGTGTCAATTCGAATTGCGGCAAGAGCCGGAACGGCAGCAATTGTTTGAAGCGTATCATCAATTTCTTTGTTGTTATAATCAATTAAAGCCACGCGAACGACGTCTTTAGGCATATATTTGTCAAAAGCAATTGTTGTATTTTTGACGGCGCTCTTTTTACCGCCTTTCCACGCGTAAATATTTTCAAGCGTATGCGGAATTGTTCCGCTGCCTTCTTTATGAATGTAAGCCGCACCGCCGTCCGTTGATGCGCCGACAGCGCCGCCGTCAATCGCTGCCTTTGAAATTTCCGCGTCATCTTGATAGTGCCAGTGGCGGGCGCCGAAATAAGTAACGGGGCGGTTTTCGGCGGCATTGACAACCAATCGCATTCTTTTTTCAACGCTGTTCAAATCCAACTTTTGATGATCGTTATGAATCGCCAAGGATGAACTGATTATTCCAAGATAAACAGTTTCCAAGCGAATAATATCTAAAATCGGCGCTTCTAAAATTAAAATCGATTCAAGCGGCTCATAGGTTTCGCCGTCAGAAAGCGCATAGATCCGCCCCCCGTTTATTTCCAAATCTGAATGTGTTCGGATAAAAGAAACAGTCTCTGCCATTCCTGAAATGATTCCGGGACCCTTGCGGACAAAAATTTGAGCGCGGACAAACGGGTTTAAATTATCCTTTTGAAGAATCTCATAAGCTCTTAAAAAATATTTATCGGTGTATTTTTCAAAATCAAATTGTTTCTCCGCTGCCATATATGTAAACCCCCGAATGCTATCATAAAACTTTTTCTTAAATATTAAAAATAAAACCAAGTAACCTTAAAGGGACGAAAGGCATAAATAATCCTATCCTTTTTTTTCTGTTATCATTAACATTATTGAATTATTTATCAAAGTCAAATGGTTGGTCGCCCGATATTAAATCAGCTGCAAAACAATAACAAACCGACCTTAACTCATTTTTTATTATTTCATTATTTGTTTCAAAATGCTTCGCATTGACCTTTCAGCAAATATCATAATTATCCGTTTCATTCAGGAAAATAAAACATAAAACATACCAATAAAAAATAAAACCCCTCGGAGCTACGCTCCGAGTTGACCGCTCCTTCGGACCGGTCAAAAACAAAAAACAACAAGGGAAATCAAGAATGGGAAATCAAGAACAACATGAGGAACACTATCCGGAATACTGCCGCAACCGTTTAATGGATTTTGTTAAAATCAAAAAAATCGATATCGAAGTGTGCGATGTCACACTTAGAGACGGGGAGCAAACACCGGGCGTCGCTTTTTCAAAGGAGCAAAAAATGTCTATTGCTCAGCATTTAGATGACATCGGCATCGAAGTCATTGAAGCGGGCTTTCCTGTCGTATCCGATGCGGAAAGAGAAAATGTCAAAGCCATTGCAAATATGGGGCTGGACGCTCGAATCTGCTGCCTCTGCCGCTCAACGCAAAAGGATGTTGAAATAGCAGTTGATTGTGATGTTGATTTTGTCAGCATTTTTTTGGCCATGTCTGATCTGCATTTGAAATATAAGTATCACAAAAGTTTGGATGAAATGCTTGACGTTGCGATGAATGCTGTTGAATATGCAAAAGATCACGGCATCGGCGTCAGGTTCGCTGCCGAAGACGCAACAAGAACACCGGTTCCCCGCCTGATTGAAGCTTTTAAAATGGCGGAAGAGAGAAAGGCGGATTACGTCAGCATCGCTGATACGATCGGTATTTTAAACCCGACAACAGCGTCTTATTTGGTTGATCAGATATACAACGCGATTGACACGAAAAAGACAAAAATCTGTATGCACTGTCATGACGATTTAGGGCTTGCGGTTGCCAACACACTGGCAGCGGCTGAAGCCGGCGCTTTCCAGCTTCATACAACCGTCAACGGAATCGGCGAGCGTGCCGGAAATGCTGCCCTTGAAGAAGTTTTGATGAACCTGCGCATTCAATACGGCATTGATCGCTATGATCTTCACACTTTAGTCGATCTTTCCGAACAAGTCAGAAAAGCTTCTAAAATTGATATTGCCGTCAACAAATCCGTTGTCGGCCAAAACGCATTTTCTCATGAATCCGGCATTCACGTCGCCGCGATTCTTGAAAATCCGAGAACGTACGAGCTTTTCCTTCCGGAAATGGTCGGCGGCAAAAGAAACTTAATCGTCGGCAAACACACGGGAACGAAAGCGCTTGCCGGAATTATTAAAAATTTCGGTTATGAGCTTGATGAAAAGGATTTCAACCTTCTTTTTGATCAGGTAAAAGTTATTACAGAAACCGAACTCCGAAGCATTGATCGTGATGAGTTGGAAATGTTGATTCAGGGTATTTTGAAAGACTAATTGATTAGTTTTGTTTGGGCAGCTGCCGCCGCGCGCGAGCTGCTCTATTTTTCTTTTATTTTTCATTTAAATCGTCCCTCGGTTTTCATAATTTTTTAAAACTAAACATCCAATTTTGTGAAATTTGTTAAGCCCGAACGCCCGATAAAACCTTAAAAATATCTTATAATTAGATGAAAAACGGCGTTCCACTTTTTTAAGAAATTAAATGAATAGACGATGTTTCAATAAAACCCAAAAATTTGTATGAAGCCCCGCATACGACCGCTAACTTTTGATTTTGAGCGGAGCGAAAAATCGAAAGTTAGCGGATTCTTACCCATAAAGCAAAATAAAAACAAATCACTGCTTTTTACTTACTAAGTCTCTCATTTGTGTCACAGCTATACATCTGCTCTTTTTTATCGCATCCGTTCGCTTACGCGAACGTGGCACTGTTACCTTACCGTTGCCGTCAGTAGCTTCGGCCGCCGCGTGCGAGTTGCACCCATTTTTACAAAAAAAGAAAAACGAATCTCCTTTACCAAAAGATAATTGTACAAAATTGACTAATAAATTTTGAATTAGTTGAAAAAGAACAATAATTAAAATTACTATCATTTTTCAGCAAAAAACATCATTTTAAAATATCACTTGAAAAAAAGAGGCAATTTTTCAAGATAAATCAAATCTTTGCGGTCGGCAGCGTCACCCTCTGCCAAAATCGCGGCAATTCCGACAACATCGCCGCCTGCAACGTTACAAAGGTTTTTCAATGCCGCAATTGATTCTCCCGTGCTGACAACATCATCAACAAGAAGAACACGCTTGCCATTCAAATATTCCATATCACCGGAATCCAAATAAAGAGTTTGAACATTTTCAGTTGTAATAGACTTCACATCAACACCAACAGGATCACGCATGTAGAGTTTTTTGCTTTTGCGCGCCAAAATGTATTTTTTGCCGGATTGGCGGGACATTTCGTAAGCCAGCGGAATTCCTTTGGATTCAGCCGTTAACAAAACATCATATTCGGGAAGCTTTTTGAGAAGCTCAGCGGCGCAGGCAATTGTGAGTTCGACATCGGAGAAAATGACGAAGCCGGCAATGTCTAGATGTTTATTGACGGGGCAAATTGGGAGATGTCGAGTGAGACCGGCAACTTTGAGTTCATAGGTTGGGTAAGGTTGAGTCATAGTTTGAATTCACTATTATATTAAAATAATCGATTTAGCTTTTCCAGCTCATAAGGCAAAACTTCCCTCTCTAACAAATGTTTATATTCTTTGATATGAGAAAGCACTTCATCCTCATCCATATCTTTAGATACATATCTCTCAAGCTTATTTAACATAGAAGAAGGAACTCCATACTCAATTAAAATTGTTAAATTTGGTTGCACAAAATCGTTTTCAAGTTGTTGAACGAAATAGCTATATGAACCAGCGTCTAAATTATTTTTTTCGCAAAGATAACGTTGTATACTGTCAATAACTCTAAAAGCTTTAGGAACAGTATATTGGAACCAATATCGATAAACTCCAAAAGCTGCTTCAATAGCTTTATCATAATAGATGGCTTCATCGTCAGATGTAATCTTAACACCTTTATCTGTGAAATTTCGTTTTAGAGAATATTCATACATATTTTCAACAATACTCATCATGTTTTTTGTATTACGATATTTTTCAATTTTAAAAACAAGATCTTGTAGCGTATAAATATTTTTACCAAATGTAAATAAGTTATCAACTGCTAAATTTAAAATATATTTTATATTATCATTTGTTGGTAATTGAGTCCAAGAGATATTATGATATTGATTTTTCAAATCTTTTTTAAGTTGATAGTATATGTCTACTTGTCCTTTAATGAATGTACCGTTACGTTTTATTATTTCCAATAAATCAGGCTCAATAGAATTATTTAATTGTTCATAGTGATCTTTTAATCTTTCTTTTACATCATCCTTAGGAATATTAACTAAGATTTCATCAACAATAACTTCAGGATCTTGTTCAAAAAAAGGGATATCAATAATTATCTCTTCTTTTAAAGGTGGCTTGATAAAATTATAAACGGATCCAACATAATGTTCCATTAAGCGTCCAGACCTTCCTTTTATATTATTATAATCAAAATAGTCAATATAATTCCGACCCTTTTTACCATCAAAAAAGACAACGTTTTTTGCACTTGTATTAACGCCTTCTATGATAGTTGTCGTACAAAAAATGCAATTTAACTTTCTTTGGTTAAAATAATCGATAATAGAAGAACTGATATGTCTTTGTAAAGATGCATCGTGAAAAGCAATCCCATATCTCAGTTCATCTAAAAGGCTCCATTTTTCAGAAATATTTTCTTTGATCCAACCATTTAACAATAATTCATCATTTGGTTTCGCATCCATTTTTATTAAAAAATTTAAATAATTTTTTGCAAGTTCTCGAGCCCTCAAAGGTGAAGAACAATAAACTAA
>JAIRKA010000112.1 GCA_031260345.1 Methanosarcinales archaeon | reverse complement strand
CAAGCAAAGATTTCATGAGACGGCCTTTCGGATAGTATCTCATGTTTCCGGAATCAGACCCGGGCTCATAATCCGCAAGCTCAAGCTTTTTCATGAGTTCAACGTGCGGCGGCGGCGCGCTGACCGCTCTGTTTTTGGAAACTTCATAGTTCACGAATTTCTGAAGCTTTTCATGACCTTTTAAATCAAAATCCGAAACGTCATGTATTGCGCCGGACGTGTCCATAATTTTAAAATAAGATTTGGCGGCGCTTTCTGCCTTGAGCGCTTCGGAAACAACGTCGCCGTCTTCGGAAAATGAAACGGTAGAGCCGCAGGCGTTTTCTTTGAGCGCGGCAACACTGCCGCAGGAACCGCCTTTGCTGCTTTCGCTGCAGCCGTTGCCGTCTGCCGCTTCATCTACACAGATGTGTTTGGACAGCTCAGAGAGCGGGTGGCCTTTGCAGCTGACCGTGAAGGCTTTGTACCAGCCGAAGGGGGCACGCTTGACAACGAGCCCGTCCGCTTCAAGTGCCGCTGCGATCCCTTTTAAGACAGAAACGCCGACATCTGGGGAAGACAAGCTTGAGCTGAGGTGGGCATACGGATAAACCATCACTTTATCTGTTTTGACCTGCTCGAGCGTGTTTTTAATCTGAGCGACGGCGGCAGCCATCGTGCCGTTCGGATTTGCTTCATCACATTTTTCCACCGCGATAAACGCCGTCAGTGCCTCTTCCAGACGACCGGATTTCATGTCGTCGCTGATCTCTTCAGCGATCTTCGTCTTCTTTTTGGTTTCATACTCGATAAAATCCGAGTGTACGAGAAGCATTTGCATAAGTGAATACACCTGATAATGTTGAATTTTTCAAAAAAGTATTTTTAAGTCATAAAGATGAAATTGAATGCCGTTCAATTATTTAAATATTTAACTGCGCAAGGCTTTGTGTGAAAAGTCGATTGATTTGTTGTTTTTTGTTCAAGCATTCAAAATTCAGTTAAACATCCAATGCAATGTTTTTAGAGATACGCAGAATACTCTAAAAAACGTAATAAATGACTCTGATACAAAAATATAAAAAGTATGGAAGTGATTAAATTTGGCTATAGCATATTTTATAATGTATCGTATTGACTGTAATGGAAATTAATATAGCAATTTAGTTTTTTGAAGGCAAAAATATGGACCTCATTTCATTTTTAATTGCATTATGGCTAACCTTTATATTTTTTTGTGCGTTTTTTTTAATATTTTCAATACCATTCGTAATACTGGAAAATAGAATAATGAAAAAAAAGACGAACGAAAACCATTTTACAGTTCGTGAGCCAAGAATATTTTTATTGTTTCATGTGCTGGTATTTCTTTACTTGTGGGGCCTGTTTATAACTAATACTATAATATTTTCAATTCTTATTGTTTTGGGATTGTTGCTCATTATTCATAGTTATTCATGGAAACTCAGGGTGGAAGGTGACCGGATTGTATATACCCCTTTTGTCGGCATAAGGAAGGAATTTACGATTAGCAGTATAACAAGAGTGAAAATAAGGCATGGGGAACTTAAAGTGTATTCAGAGAATAAAAAATTATTTTCAGTTAAACGTTTGAAAATTGGTCACAAACAACTTTCTACTCGGCTACAAAAAGAAGAACATATTCAATTTGATTTCTGATTGTAGAGTTTTTACACAATTCGTTGCACAAAATAAAGAAGAGCAGAAGTCAAATATTTTTATCAAAATCTTTCAGCTCTCTTTTCATTTTTTACTCATCACTATTTTTCCCGTAAATTTCCATCGGCAGATTTTTCCATAAATCTTCCCGCGTTTTGCATTCCATCAACGCCTGAATGACTTCCGGCGCAGGATTAACATAAATCATATGAAAATCTTCTTCACCGAATTCGGGACGCGCAATAAATGCGATTTTTTCTTCATTCGGATTCAATGAAAATTGAGCGTCAACGCCTACTTTGTTTCCGCGCGGATCCAAACGAACCCAACCGCCGTTTTCACCGACTGTATCTGAATAAACACCACACAAGCCGTGAAAAATAAGAATTGGTGCCGCTTCATCATCGAGAATCAATTTTTGATAACAAAATCCAGTTGGAATTTTGTTGAGCCTGTAAAGCGCAGCCAACAAATGAGATTTGGCAAAGCAGATGCCGTGCTTTTCTTTGAGGACATCCGATGCTTTCAGTGTGACAGTACAGCCGCCAATATCAACGGAATGAGAAATTTCATCGCGGACAAACGCATAAATTCGTTTCATTAAGTCGATTTCATCTGTGCTTTGACTTTTCAGTTTTTCGGATACGGCTTGAATTTCGTAATTGGAAAAGTCAATAATTTCTGTTTCCTGTAAATAATCCGACAATTGGTTAGAGTTTGGTGTCAGCTTCACGAAATCATCCCATGTTTTGCATCAGACTCTTCATTTTTCTTTATTTTCTGCATTTAGATCGTTTGCTGCCTTATACTCTTCATTGTATCTCTTCAATTTTTCCGCCTTTTTATCTGCTCTCCTTTCTTCTTTCGTTACTTCTTTGAATTCATATCTCTTCATCCTGAAATAAACGAAATAGATAAGGAAAGCGATCACGACGGGAGCAATCCATAAAATGAAGTTTCCGGCAAAAGTGGCGAAAATGAATCTTAAACTAAGAGCGTTGTGAATATATCCCATATAAAACGTCAAAAACAAAGCAGCCGTCAATGAAAAAATAAGCCCCGCGTAAAGCAAATTTTTGGCAGTTTTTCTTCTTCCTCTGGCAGAGAGAAATATCTGCCCGACAACTGCGAAAACAAACCAAATGATAAACAAATAACTGAAAATTGTGAGGATTAAATTCTCATCCATTAAAATTCCTCTATTCCATATTTCACAATCTTCTGCCGTGATACATAATATAAATTGCCATTAAAATCGCTGTCGGGATATTCACCAAAACAAAAACCTGAATCGCCAGATAAATAACGCTGATTAAGTTCGGCATCCCTGCATAAAAGTGCATTCCGATAACGGCCAAAATTGAAAGGATAAAAAAGATGGCCGGCAGAATTAAGCCGACACGCCTGTTTTCGCGCTTACAGAGATAAACCTGAAGCGTGGCGATTGCGACCATGAGGACGACAAGTGCAATTGTTCTGTACATACTGATTCTCTCGATTTTTTCTAAAAATAATAGTTACGAGCAATAAAAATAAATTTAGAAAAAATACTCAAAGGTAGTATTAAAATTCATCCGATGCGTGAAATCAATTAATGAAATATATTATTTCTTTCCCGCCGGCAAATAATTCACATCGCGTGCAGCCAACTTCTTGTCGGCATTGGAAGAAAGTTTCTTCGGGTCGCTTGCAAGATGCTGTTTTGAATCGCTTGCAATCTGTTTGTTCGGCGCACCTGAAAGAGCAGGGTTTTTGGTACCCATCGTAAGAACAGGACCTTCTTTTTGAGGCTGAATCTGAGGCGGACTTTTTGGTTTGCTTACCCTGTCAATTTCAATCGTTTTGAACGGGAAACCTGCACCGTCGCGATACTCCGTGATTTTGGCGATAAAAAAGATTTCTTTCTTCGCAAAAAGGCAAACTTCCATTTTGTCACCATGCTCAAAAGGCGTCTGCATATCACGAACGACAATCGTAAAATTTTGAAAAGGCTATCCGCTGAATAGAATATCGGAAAAGACGCGACCGTCCTTCTTAACCAAATGGATTTTAATGTCGCCCGTTCTGAAATTAATCATGTCCTTTGACTCCGTTTTTAATGGGTTTCAAAAATTCTGCAATTAGATATCATGCAATAAATGTTTTATCACTTTTATTATTTTTCATTTATTTCAATTAAAATTTGACAAAATTTATATATTTTTAAAGATACTTTAATGTTTGTGAATAATTATGTCAGCAAAATTGATTCAGCCTGAAATGAAGCCGATATCGTCCCCGGCAATTCAAAGCATCGGATATGACAAAGACCATGAAATTCTGTACGTTCAGTTTCATGAAAGCGGACTTTACAGATATCACAACGTTTCGCCGAAAGTTTATGACGAACTGATGAGCGATCGTCACCATACACGATATTATGACGAAAACATCAGAGCAAAATACAAAGGAGAAAAGATGGACTGATCTTTTCGCCATTCATTTTTTACTCTTTTAATTCAATATCAAGCTCTTCCGCAAGCTTAACCATTTTCGGCGGCAGCTCTTCCCAGCGCCAGAACCCGTGCTTAATGTGTTTTTCTGAAAAACCGTGTTTCTTCGCCCAGCCTCCCAAGTAGGTTTCCCAGATGCCTGCAAGTTCAGGATGAATCTCTTTCATGCGTTCGTATTCCGCCTGGAACGCCGCCGGACACATCCAGCAGCCGATGCGTTCCATTCCGTTGTCGTAAAGCGTATTGTACGGCAGCCCGCGCCAGCGAATGTAAAGCCAAACCTCAATCGCGCGCCAATCTCGAATTGGGAATATATTGAGCTGGCCTTCTACGCCCGGATTTGTGTCCATCGTCGGAATTCTGGAACGATTAAACGATTCCTGGCGGCGCTTGCCGTCAAGAGATAAATGCGGCTTACCGTCGGCAAGGCGGTTGCTTGAATTGAGTTTGCAGACTTGGCAGCACCAGCGGTTGTCTTTCGTCGGATGATCCTGCAGCTTAAGCGCATTCCAAAAATCATCGCCGGCACTCATTTCTTTGAACGGAATATTGCGGCTTTCGCAGAACGTGCGCGCGAACTCAATCGTTTCGGGATAATCGATACTTGTGTTCAAAAACACGGCCGTAAACGGACGGTGAACCAGCGCCGAGACGGCTAAATCCAAAACGACAAGACTGTCTTTGCCGCCGCTGAAAGAAACAAAGACGGGCTTCTCTTTATTGTCTTTTAAATTCACGGCGCCTTTAATCGTATTCATGGCATCTTTGCCGAGTGCTTTGATGTAATCTTTATTTGCGGCAACAACGTCATCCATCGACGGTTTTTTATCGGAAAGCGCAAAAGATGTCGGCGCGTCAGCGGTGATGTTTTTCACTTTCAAAATCTGAGCCGCTTTAATTTCAGCATCGGATTTCGTTGACATTCCCGATGCCGCGCTTTCGTTTTCTTTCTTGACGCGGTAAAAGTCTTCGCTGTCGGCGTGAGAAATACCGTATCCGGTTAAATTGCCGCTGACAATCAAAACAGGCTCGCCTTTTTTAATTCCCGCAGGGAAAGCTTCGACCAAATCGTAAGTCACATTTTTGCCGTTCAAATGCGCTTTCGCTTTTCCGATTTTAACGGCGCGGCCGGCGGAAGCGAAATTGTAAGGCTCGTTGAAAAAGAGCTTGGCGCCTTCAAGAGTCGGCTCAAACACGAAATCCAAAATCTTCAAATCAAAACGAAGCGTTCCGATGACGCGGCCGTCGGCGATGATTTCCATCGTTTGGTCAACGCCCGGAATTTTATTCAGCAGAAGAATGCGGCCCGCAAGCGGATTGCAGGAAAACAGTTTCAGCAAATGCTTTTCAATCAATTCGTAATCATAACCCTGTGCGAAACGAACATCCGCCGGCTGTGACAGCGTGATTTTATCGCCGGTTGAATTGCAGAGACCGCATTTTTCGCCGATCAGCGGCACATTGCATTCCCTGCACCAAAAGATGAAATCATTGTCATAATGAACGCGGTTGCTGCCACCTTTTTTAAAATCTTTTTTAGCTTCGGAAAGTTTTCCGAGATCTTGAGTGCTGTAGCCGTCACGGTATCCGGATTTGTTGCTGCTGCCTTGTTTATTGCCGCCGCCTTGTTTACTGCTGCCACTGCTTGAATTATTCTTTGCGTCTTTATTTTTCTCGTCTTTGCTTTTTCCGGCTTTCAGTCCTTTTTGCTCCCCTCGGCCTTTGACGCGGTAATTATCCTTGTTTTTTTGAGTCGGCGGTCGCCTTGTCATATTTTCATCCTCGTATAATTCATATTCATTTATGGATTGGAACGTGTTTCTGTTATTAAAACTTGAAGATTAAAAAACCAAACATCGGTTTAACAAAAATATGAAAAACGAACGCCCGATAAAACCCTAAATTTAAAAGCAGATTTAGATGAAAAGAAGGCGTTCAAATTTTTTAAGAAAAACAAGATGAAAGACGATGTTTCAATAAAATCCTGAATGTATGAAACCTCACATACGACCGCTAATTTTCGTTTTTGAGCTTTGGCCGGTCCGATAGGAGCGGTCAAACTTGGAGCGAAAAAACGAAAATTTGCGGAATG
>JAIRKA010000087.1 GCA_031260345.1 Methanosarcinales archaeon | reverse complement strand
GGACAGCGTTATCATGTCCATTTACTCGCCGACAGAATATTTAATGACGCGGATAAAATTATCTGTCGCGGCTGCGATCTGTATCTTCTTTCCGCTTTTGATGTATCAATTATTCAGATTCATGTCCCGCGGGCTATACAAGAACGAGCGCAAGTTTTTGATGAAAGTCGTGCCGCTTTCTTTCATTTTGTTCGTTTTCGGCGTGGCCTTGGCTTATTTCATTGTTTTGCCGCTGTTTTTGAATTTCGTTTTATTCTATTCGGATCAGACAGCTGTCGCTCAAATCAGCCTTCGTGAAACGTTCAATACGATTATTTCTCTTGTTTTAGGATTCGGATTGGTTTTTCAGCTTCCGCTGCTTATGATTTCTGTTGTTCGAATGGGCATCGTTGATGAAAAGACGCTTCGCAAAGGAAGATTGGTTGTTTACGGCAGTTTAGTCGGCTTCGCTTTTTTGATTTCGCCCGATCCGACGATGGTTTCTCAGCTTGTTGCGGGAGTTGCGCTTGTCATTCTTTTTGAGTTCAGCCTGCTTCTTCTGAAATTTGTTTAACGATGTCGTTTAACGGAAAAATCGTAAGAGTCATTTATGTTTAAATTTAACAGAATTATTTTTAAAAAAATAATGACAGATTCATGCAAATCTTTATAATCATGAATCTTAATGTAAATTGACTATGATCGGAGTCGGCGAAGTTGTTTTCATTTTCGTCATTATTTTGCTTTTATTCGGCCCGAATAAACTTCCGGAATTGGCGCGTACAGTCGGCGGCGCTCTGGGAGAGTTTAAGACTGCTCAAAGGGCGGCTGAATTTGATTTAAGCGGATTTGATGAGCTAAATCGAGAAAATGCCGAAAAGAAAAAGAAAGAGGCGGCGGCTTTGAATGAAAAAGTCGTCAAAATGGCAAAAGATGCCGGAATTTCCGCGGAAGGCAAAACAGCGGATGAGCTGTTGGTTTTGATTTCGGCGAAAATGAATGAGGCACCCGCATCCGCTTCAATTTGCCCGCAGGAGTCCGGCAATACTTCGGCTGACGTTTCGGTTTTAGAATCCGATGAAAGTGCCAAAGCCTAAGTTTGACTCGATACATTTGAAATGCCGGAAAAACAGCAATAAATTTATATGATTATTATTCATTGAAAAACAAACATTAATATTGATAAAGTCGGCTTTGCCGATAAAAAATGTCAAATGAGGAAAAAGAGGTCGTAAAATATGCCGATTGGCGGAATTGGAACCATGGAAATTGTTATTATCGTCGCGTTGATTGTCCTGCTTTTCGGGGCATCCAAGCTTCCCGAACTCGCCCGCTCCGCAGGGAAGTCTGCCGGCGAGTTTAAAAAAGCGCAAAAAGAAGCTGAAATTTCTTATAAAGAGTTTGAAAACAGCTTAAAAGACACGACGCCTGCGGAAAAAGAAACAAAAATTCAAAAAATGGCCAAAGAGCAGGGAATTGAAACCGCCGGCAAAACCGACGACCAGCTTTTGGATGAAATCAGCGCCAAAATGAACAAAGAAAACTGATTTCTTTCTTCTATTTTTTCTGTTTTCGTTTATTTTTTGCGTAAAACGCATTTTCATTTTGATTTTGGTTTTTAAAAACGAATCTTTCTGTTTTCGGACATTTTGAAAAATTTGCACGGCTCGCGCGCGGGGCGGCTGCAGTGCAAACGGCAATCATTCGTTTGTGATGTTATTTGTACTTGATGTTTTTGTTGAAAACGGCACATATTTAAAGCTCAAGAGCGATTTTCATCTTATTGAAATATTGAGTTATTGAGTTTTATTATGTCCAAAAATCAACTTTCATCGAATTTCCCAAACTCCAAATTACTTGAGCTTTGCCGCGCCGTCTACAACGATATCCGCGCCGCTATCTCACCTCTGGAAGGAACGAACGAAGCCGGCGAGTTCATGTTTGTCGGTGCCGACGGTACCGATACGAACCGCATTGATTTGGCCGCCGAAGACGCGATGCTGAAGCGTTTCAAAGAATCGGGACACTCTATTCGCGTCATCAGTGAGGAATACGGTGAAACCATTATCGGTGACATCAACAATATCGAATTTGCGGCAATCGTTGACCCGCTGGACGGGACGACCAATGCCATTCATGATATTCCTTTTTACAGCGTCTCAATCGCGTTTTCAAAACCGGATCTCAGAGGTATCTTTTTCGGCTACGTTCGAAATCTGGTCAACGGTGACGAATTTTATGCCGAAGAGGGGAAAGGCGCATACATGAACGGCAAAATGATTGAAACATCTAAAGCTTCTGCCGTTCGGGAATTTACAATCAGCGCTTACGGCTACCGCCAAAACACGGACCGAACCGCAAAACTTTGCTCCCGCGCCCGAAAAGTACGCGTTCTCGGAAGCGTTGCGCTTGAGCTGTGCTATGTCGCCGCCGGCAAAATTGACGCTTTCGTTGATGTCCGACGCACGCTCCGCCTTATTGATGTCGGCGCAGGGCAGCTGATTGTCCGCGAAGCCGGCGGCATTGTGACGGACGGCACCGGAAACAAGCTTTTCTTGCCGGATAATCATATCAAGCCCGTTAATCTGGTGGCTTCCAACGGCATGATTCATCAGGAAATTTTAAATTTGATAACCTTTCCGGAAATTGATTGCCGAGGCGATTGGTATTATTATCAAGGAACGGTCAAAAAGATTGCACTCGTCTCTCGCTGTGACAATGAGGCCGCTCTTGAAATGCTTCAAAAAATCGTTGACGCTTTCAAAGATCGCGTTGAAATTTATCTTTCATCCTCTCCCGCGAAACACTTGAATATGGAAGAGCGCGGAATTGCCGTTGCCGAAATGAAGGATGCAGGAGTTGATTTTGTTGTATCGCTTGGCGGAGACGGAACGATTCTTCGAAACATGTCTAAAATGCCCGATCCGATTCCGATTCTCGGGATCAACATGGGGACGCTCGGCTTTTTGGCGGACGTTGATCCGGAAGATGCCCTCAAAGCCATCGAAAGCGCGATTTCCGGATTTATGTATGATGAGCGTCCGCGTTTGGAGCTTTCAATCAACGGCAATTTTATCGGAAACGCAATCAACGAAGTTGTCGCGACATCCGCTTACCCGGCCAAAATGATCACGTATGAAATCTTGGTTAATCGACGCCTGCTCGGTGAAATCCGCGCCGACGGCATCGTTTTTTCAACGCCGACAGGATCAACCGCTTATGCACTGAGTGCGGGAGGCCCGATTGTAACGCCCGACGTGGATGCGATTTTGATTGTTCCGATCGCGCCGTTTCAACGTTCTTCGCGCCCATGGCTTGTTCCGTTTGACAGCGAAATTAGTGTCCGCGTGAAAATGCCCAAGAGAGAAATCGTCATCGTCACTGACGGCAAAGTCGTGACGCCGCCGGAGATCGAAACCGAAAGGCAGGAAGATTTCATTCACGTGAACGAAAATGATGTCGTTACAATTAAGCGCGCTCGCTATCCCGGAAGGTTCGTTAAGTTTTCTGATGCTTGTTTTTATGATACTGTGCGCAAAAAGCTGAGTTAAGAGAGGTTGGCTCATTTTGCTCGGCTGCGCCGCGCGCGCGGCTTGCGCCCTTTTTCCTTTCATTTGAGACCGGGTCGCCACTTTATGCCGCCCGGTGTTTGAAAAATGAAGACTTCGTTTTTCGTGTTCTATATCAGATTTCACCGCTCTTAAACGAAAACATATATAACTTAACGGTGGAGAAGGAGAGGTATGCTGACCCAAAGAAGAGCGGATTTCATAATGGTTATTGTCGTTCTTTTTTGGGGTTTATCTTACGTCTTGACACGTTACGGGCTTGACGATTTAGGCGTTTTTAATTTTATGGCAATCCGTATGGGTGTCGGCTTTTTAATCGCCGCTGTTCTTTGTTTCAAATCAATCATGAAAATGAACAAAGAAACGCTGGCGGCAGGAGCCGTTTTGGGAGCTCTTTTGTTTCTGACGGTTACCGCAACGAACTTCGGTCTTTTGAGGACATCTATCTCCAACACGGTTTTTCTCGTCAGCATGACCGCCGTGTTTGTTCCTTTGTTTTCAACAATTATTTACAGAAAACTTCCCGAGAGAAAAATCATTGTCGGTACAATCGGCGCAGCAATCGGAATCCTGCTTCTCACGCTGACCGGAATGGCGGGCCTCGGCTTCGGCGACGCGCTTTGTCTGGCCGGAGCGGCGGTTTACGCCGTTCACATCATAACAGCCAAAAAGTTTGTTGAAAACAAAAAAATCAACGCGCTCAATCTTGGTATTATTCAATTGGGATTTACAGCCCTTTACGCGGGGGCAGGGTCGTTTCTCTTTGAAGCGCCGATCATTCCCGAAGCTCAAAACATTTGGTTTGTCATCTTTTTCCTTGCAATCTTTTCAATCGCATTCGGCTGCGTCGCTCAGATAGTGGTTCAAAAATATACATCCGCGTCGCACGTGGGTTTAATTTTTGCGCTGGAGCCGATTTTCGGGTCATTCTTCGCCTTCATGGTTTACGGCGAAATTCTGCTTCCGCTTCAAATTCTCGGCGCCGCATTTGTTTTCCTCAGTGTCGTTTGGATTGAACTGGATGTAAAAGAGCTGAAAAATTGGAAAATAAAAAGGAAAAAAAGAAGCGGGGTTTAACCGCTTGCTGATAAACAAAGTATTTATTTCTTGCCGGTTGCTGCCGCTTCTTCTGCCAATTTTTTGCCGTACGCGACCACTTCTTCTTTTGAAGGAATGGGTGTTTCTTTACAAGCTTGGACAAAGGCGCGGATATTTTCAACCGGCGTCGTTTCGGGAACGTCACAGGCGGTTCCCGCAATATTCACGCCTTGGCGGATGACTTCGACCGTTGCGTTATACACATCTTGGGGTGTTCCGTTCGGGAAAAGTTCAATCACGTCTAAGTTGCCGTAAGCGGAAACGTCTCCGAGTTTTTGTTTGGCATACCAGACGGGGACGGCTTTGTCAAAGGAGAAGCCTTCAACGCCTGAGCCTGCAATGTGTTCGAGCATTGGTTTTGTGTTGCCGCAGATGTGCAGAATTGTCGGCGCGCCGGTTCCTTTTCTCATCCTTTTGATGGAAGGCAGAGCGAATTCGGCGTACATGGGTCCTGAAATCAAATCGCCCGAGGATGACGGGTCAATGGCAAACAAAATGTCAGCGCCGTAATCCATCATGAGTTTTTGATAATCAATAACGAAATCGGTGAGTTTGGAAGTCAGTGTATGAAGTTTGTCGGGGTCTTCAATAATCCACAAGAACAATTCATCCACGCTTGCCAGATGACCTGCAAGTGTAAACGGGCAGACGGTTGTCGGAAGAAGCGCCAAATCATCGCCGTAGTTGTTTTTGAGAAGTTCAAGTGTTTTTAACACCACCGGGATTCTTCCAAGTTCTTCAATTTTGTCGGGAATCGTAAAGTCATCCGGATTTTTGACGGAATGTCCTTTAATCGGCGGCCGGTCAGCTTTTCTCCAATCGAGCTCGGCCCCAAGGATTTCAGCTTCGAGTGAAATGTCGAGAGGAAATGTCGTTCCGTCAACGCCGCACATTTCATAAGGCACTGCGGCCATGTCAGCCATCATCTGCGCGTTGTAATGTACTTCCGGGTAAGTTGCGCCGACGGCATTCATCATTTCAACGGTCGTCATGACGAGGCCGTTTGCGGACGACGTATGATCTGTTTTTCGGTTTCGGACAGCGGCGAGCGCTCTCTCTACTGCAGACATTTGTTTAACCATATTGTAACACATCTCCTTTTTTGAAAGTATAGAATGTATTCTTTTGAATTATTTACTTAGGGATTGTAAACACACAAAATCGCAGGTTTCCGGTTTTATTCTCTCAAAACGTCCGAGGAAAGATCAAAATACTTTTTTTTGAAGAGAATTTGGAAGGCTGGCGATTTTTAATGTTTACAGATGGGGGGTTTGGATATTTAAAGATTATGAGATTGAGGAGTGAAAAAAGTGTGAGAGGGTGAAGTTTTTTGAGTTTAGAGAGGAAGGGGATGAAAAAAATTTGACGAAAAAAATAAACGAATTTGTAAAAAATTAATTTTTCTCTTTCGCCTATTGATACTCTGCTTTCATCACGTTTCAAGTTCACATCAATCAATTTGGCTGTCGGCATAATCCAGCAGTCGCTTTTTCAAACTCTTTCTGTGGCATCTAATCACTTATTTATACTTATACGCTCTTCTAGCATAACGCAATACACAAACTATTTATACTCCCATAAAATTTGTGTACTTTTTTGAGGAGAGGATTAGTTATGGCAAGCACCCGAACGGCAGAGGAGATAGGCAGCTGGTTCACCGAATACGGTTTTGATGATCCCGCAGACACTTTAGATGGCAACACAAAGCTTCAGAAGCTGTTGTTTTTTTCATGGCTTATCCATCGTTCCAAATTTGGGAAATCTCTCTTCGACGATGTTTTTTTTGCATTTCCGAAAGGGCCTGTTGTTGAGTCAGTCAGACAGAAATATAAGAACAGCTACCCCCTAAAATCTCTTGACCCCTCTATCGAATTTACGGCAGAAGAGCAAGAAACGCTTCAGCTTACCGTAAACATATTCGGAGCAGCGAACTCCAAGCAGCTGGAAGACGCAAGTCACCGCTCACCCGCTTGGAAAAAATACTACAATATTTACATCCAAAATCAGAAATGTGATCCAAAAGCACGCAAACTGGAAATTCCAAAAGCGGAACTTGATGAAGATGTGCTCATGATCGATACCGTCCTCTATGCGTATGAACATATGCGGGAAGAAGAGGCGGTCTTTTAAATGGTCTGCTGCCGGCAGGCATTGTTCATGGCAATGCCGTATTATTTAGATGACGTCAGTAAACTTTTCGCAAATGCGTCACCGACAAAAGTAAGACCGTTTTTAGTAATCAGCGAAGATGAGGACACCTTTACGGCTGTAAACGTAACGTCCGATAAACTGAAAATGGATAACATTTTTGATTTATTCGGTCAAGGATACATTCCTTTACGGAACCATCACCCGCCCTTTTAGAAACCGTCCCTTGTGAAATTTACAGACGTTTATACAATTGACATATTCGATGAACTTGATGATTATTTGATGCACAGCGGCGATTAGCTCGATGAATCAGAATTTAATCAGCTGATAACGAAAATAAAGGGAACTCGATTCGAACATTTCTCAAAAGAACAGATAATCAAATGCAATTCATTAAAAAAATAAACTAAAAAAGAAAAGCAAAATTCAATCGAATTCTGCTTTCAAATACATTTTTAATAAATCACAAATTCTCTTTCGCCCAGTCATACCCTGCTTTCAAAACCTTCAAGTTCAAATCAATTAACTCGGGTCTGTCTGCAAATGACTCACGAATCGCTTTTTCAAATTCTTTCTCTGTCAAACCGGTCTTGCCGAGCGCCCAAACAACGCCGAGCATTGCCGTGTTTAAAGCTTTTGCATTGCCGGCTTTCGTAGCTATTTCAATTCCGGGGACACAAATGCCTTTCACGTTTGCCGGGGGCGTATAGTCGCCGACCGAAGCATCGTAAATCAAGTAGCCGCCATCTTTGACAACCTTTTCAAACCTGACAAGAGACGGGCGGTTGAGCACAACCATAATGTCGGGCGTGTAAACGATTGGAGATCCGATCGGATTTGCAGAAATGATAACGGAACAGTTCGCTGTGCCGCCGCGCTGCTCGGGACCGTAAGCCGGATACCAAGAAGCGTTATTGCCGCTGTAGGTTGCCGCTTGGGAAAGCATAATTCCGGCAGAGAGAACGCCTTGTCCGCCAAAGCCTGCAATTTTGATTAAGCAATCTTGGAAGTTGGGATCAATCGGGGGCAATTCAAGGTTGGTGTCAACGCCGAAGGCCTTGTCAAGTGCTTCCTTTGAGAAATCGCTGTCGGGACGAATCAGAGGTTTAGTCTCAGCGGAGCGGTCTCTGAAGTTGCCGAGCGGGTATTCTTTTTCCATCTGCTCGTTGATGAAATCCATGGATTCCTGAGCGTCCTGTCTCAAGTTGTTCGGGCAGCCTGCAAGAATTTCAACGAAAGCGTAGCCTTTGCCGTCGCGCTGAATTTCAAGCGCCTTTCTGATAACGTTCTTTGCCTTGCGAATGTGCTTGACGTCGGAAACCGAAGTACGCTCGATGAAAACGGGCGCCTGCAGAGTGTCCAGCATTTCACACATGTGAAGCGGGTAGCCGGTCTCAACCGGGTCGCGGCCTTCCTGACAAGTCATGGTCACTTCACCGATAAGCGTTGTCGGCGCCATCTGGCCGCCGGTCATGCCGTAAATCGAGTTGTTGACGAAAAAGACGCATATCTTTTCGCCGCGGTTGGCTGCCTGAATCGTTTCGTTCAAACCGATAGACGCCAAGTCACCGTCGCCTTGATAGGACATCACAACAGCGTTGTCGCGCGCGCGGGAAATCCCGGTGCCGACCGCTGCTGCACGGCCGTGAGCGACCTGAACATTTCCAAAGTCATAGTAGTAGTAAGCAAAAACAGCGCAGCCGACCGGACTGATCAAGACGCAGCGGTCCTGAATTCCAAGGTCGTCAATGGCTTCACCGATAAGCTTGTGAATAATGCCGTGGCCGCAGCCTGCGCAGTAGTGTGTTGCCGTCGGGGCAGTGCCGCCTTTTCTGGTATAAACCTTATTCATGCTTTTGGGGCCCTTTAAGACCGTCATATTTTCGTTTTCGCCGGCGCAGCCGCATTTTTTAGTAGTGGCAGACATGATTACACCTTCCTGTTTTTCGCGATTTCGCGAACTTTATCCATGATATTGCCGGTTTCAATCAGAATACCGCCGTAACGGCTGACAAGTTCAACCGGACGCTTGCAGCGAATCGCAAGCATCAAATCTTCCTGCATTTGTCCCGCGCTCATTTCAACGGAAACAAAAGTACAGTCACGTTCCGCAATCTTCTGAAGCGCTTTTTCGGGAAGCGGGAACAATGTGATCGGACGGAACAAACCGACTTTGATGCCTTCTTTTCTGGCCTCGTCAACCGCGCTCTTTGAAATGCGGCTGCTGATGCCGTAAGAAACCAAAACGATTTCCGCGTCATCCATCATGTATTCTTCATAGAGCGGCTCTTTGTCAGCGATTTCTTTGTATTTTTCCTGAAGCTTGACGTTAAACGCTTCCTGCTGAGCGAAATC
>JAIRKA010000033.1 GCA_031260345.1 Methanosarcinales archaeon | reverse complement strand
GTTGACCACGGCAAGTCTACATTCGTCGGCAGATTAATGTTTGAGACCGGAGCAGTTCCGCCCCACATCATCGAAAAATTCAGAGAAGAAGCCAAATTGAAAGGCAAAGAATCTTTCATGTTCGCATGGGTTATGGACACACTCAAAGAAGAAAGAGACAGAGGTATCACAATTGACATTTCACACAAGAAATTCTACACTGATACATACTACTTCACAGTCGTGGACTGCCCCGGCCACAGAGACTTCGTTAAGAACATGATTACCGGCGCCTCCCAGGCTGACGCGGCAATCCTCGTCGTTTCCGCAACAGAAGGTGTTATGGCACAGACAAAGGAACATATTTTCCTTTCCAAGACTCTCGGCATCAACCAGTTGATCGTCGCCGTCAACAAGATGGACGCCGTCAAATACGATGAAGCCAAATACAAAGAAATTATCGCGCAGGTTTCCCCCATCTTGAAGATGATCGGATTCAACCCTGATAATGTGCCGTTCATTCCGACCTCCGCATTCGAAGGCGACAACTTCAAAGAAAACAGCGCAAACACCCCCTGGTACAAAGGTCCGTCCGTTATTCAGGCACTCAACAACTTGAAAGAACCCGAGAAGCCCACATCCCTTCCGTTAAGAATCCCCGTCGAAGACGCATACACAATCTCCGGTATCGGTACTGTTCCGGTCGGCCGTGTCGAAACAGGTATCATGAAGAAAGGCGACACTGTCGTTTTCATGCCCTCCAACGTTTCCGGTGAAGTTAAGTCCATCGAAATGCACCACGAAGAAGTTACGCAGGCAGGCCCCGGTGACAACATCGGTTGGTCCGTCCGTGGTATCGGTAAGAACGACGTGAGAAAAGGAGACGTCTGCGGTCCGAAAGGAGACAAAGCGCCCACCGTCGCTGACGAGTTCACCGGCCAGATTGTCGTTCTCCAGCACCCGTCCGCAATTACAGTCGGCTACACCCCCGTCTTCCACACCCACACGGCGCAGGTTGCATGTATGTTCCTGTCCATCGACAAAAAACTCGACCCGAAGACCGGCCAGCCCAAAGAAGAAAACCCCGCCTTCATTAAAGCCGGTGACGCAGCAATCGTTACGTTCAAGCCCATGAAGCCGTTGGTTATCGAACCCGCAAAAGAAATCCCGCAGCTCGGCAGATTCGCTGTCCGTGACATGGGTATGACTATTGCAGCAGGCGTTTGTCTCAGCGTTAAGAAGAAAGAGTAATCTTTCTTCCTAATTTCCTTTTTTTTAGGAGAGTCAAGCCATGCAAAAAGCAAGAATCAGATTATCGGGAATCAATCCGGCAGACCTTGACAGTGTCTGCAACCAAGTGAAAGCGATCGCTGAAAGAACAGGCGTCAGCATTTCAGGACCAGTCCCGCTCCCGACAAAAAAGTTGGTTGTTCCGACAAGAAAAAGCCCGAGCGGTGAAGGAACAGCATCCTGGGACCACTGGGAAATGCGTGTCCACAAAAGACTCATCGACCTCGCTGCCGATGAACGCGCGCTTCGCCAACTGATGAGAATTCAAGTACCCAAAGATATTAATATCGAGATTGTTCTCGAAAATTAATTCTTTTACTTTTCTCATTCTTTTTATATTCAACAAAAAGACTGTCTTTTTGTTCTTTTTTGGTTTTATTATGTCCCGATTTGTTGTGCGCGTTATTTTCAAATTATTTTTATACAATTCATTATATTGAATCTGATTTTTATAGTTGTTTTGACTTTACTTTTCTTGTTAAATCTTGAATTTTTTCGTTTATTGTTATTGTTTTCTTGCGGATTTGCAAGTTATAATTATTGCATTTATACATTGATTTACGTGATTTGAAATGGTAATGAAAAAACTCTTTCGGGAGACGGTGATGTCCAAATTCAAAGTTTTGGAAGGCATCAACGCTTTTCTCGGATTTTACATTATGTTGGCTTACGCTCTTTTATGGTATTTGGGGTCCGTCCCTCAAACATTCGTATACACGACACTGCTTCTCGGAATCATTTTACTCGCGTACCATGTGAAAATGTCAGCGGATTTAAAAAAGTCTGTTATTATGAGCGGCAGCTTACTGAATTTCAGATTCGCCTCTTCAACAGGGTTTACTTTTGTGCTGTTTCTGCTTGCAATTATTTGTCTGATTGCAGGATGTTTGTTCTCTTTACAGATTCCGCTTATTCTGTCTATGCTTTTCGTGCTGAATCACGCGCTTTACATCAGCATCGACAAAAATCAGATGGATCCGAAAAAGCAAAGCGACAGCAGCACGCCGCAGCTTTCAGCGGCTTAATTTTTACCTTAATTTTTGCGCTGTTTTTCACTTGTGCCGTCCATGCTGCCGCCGTCCGCGCGTGAATCGTCCCTATTTTGTTAATTCTCGAACCCGCTTCTCGTTCTTTCATGATTCAATGTCAAAGTCGAATATATGCTTTTTACAAAAAAAGAAGGATTGTTCTATCTCGTGATTCTTTTTAAATGAAAATCCAAGACAAAGGAATGTAGAGAATCATAGAGATCAGGGCTGCAACCGGGACTGTAATAAGCCATGATTTGATGATGGTTTTGACCACGCTGAAATTGACGCTTGCCAGACCGCCGGCAAGACCGACACCGATGACGGACCCGACTAAGATCTGCGTTGTTGAAACGGGAAGGCCGACGAAGCTGTTTGACAAAACGATGAACGCGGTCGCGAATCCTGCCGAAAATGCGCGCGTCGGCGTCAGTTCCGTAATTTTTGTACCGACTGTTTCAATAACTTTGTAGCCCCAGGTCGCGAGGCCGATGACAATGCCGATACCGCCGAGAATCAGCAGACCTGTCTTCAAACCGAAAGGACCGACATTCGTGAAACCGTAAATACTGTAAACGGCATAAAGCGGTCCGATTGCATTTGAAACGTCGTTTGAGCCATGCGCAAACGCGATCAAACAAGCGGTTACAACCAGAGGCCAGATGAATTTCTTTTCGATGCCTGCAGCATCTTCCGGTTTTTTGAGAAAAACTTTTCGAATCACATAGAATATGAGGTAAGCGGTTATTGCGCCGAGAACAGGGGAAACCAGCCAGCTTGCGGCAATGTTTAAAAGCGCTATC
>JAIRKA010000078.1 GCA_031260345.1 Methanosarcinales archaeon | reverse complement strand
AAACCCCTCAGAGCTGCGCTCTGAGTTGACCGCCTCTTCGAGCCGGTCAATTGAAAAAATTATTATGCATATCGATATTGACAGCTTTTTTGCATCCGTTGAAATACGCGACAATCCTGATTTAAGAGATAAACCGGTCGTTGTCTGTTCAAAGACATTCCATCTTCACAAAGACGCTTCCAAGGGTGTTATCAGCGCAGCGTCTTATCCCGCGCGCAAATTCGGTTTGCATTCCGCAATGCCGCTCTCAGAAGCGAAGAGGCTTTGTCCCGATGTCATCTGCCTGCCGATGAACAAAACGCTGTACAAGCAGGTTTCGGACAATGTCGTTAAAATTATTCAAAAGTACGCTCAAACGGTGCAGCAGGTCAGCATTGACGAAGCTTATGTTCTGTTCAAGGACGATGTTCGAACTTATGAAGAAGCGGCGGATTCTGTTCGAAAAATCAAAGCAGAGATTGCGGCCGCTGAAAGAATTACCTGTTCTGTCGGAATCGCGCCGAATAAATCCGTCGCCAAAATTGCTTCAGGATTTCAAAAGCCGGACGGCTTGACGGTTGTCCGCCCCGAAGAAGTATCGGAATTTTTATCGCCGCTCCCTGTCACTAAAATTCCGGGCGTCGGCAAAAAAACGGCGGAAACGCTGGATTTGCTTGGAATTCAAACCGTCGGTGATTTAGCGAAAGCGGATAAACGGCAAATATACGAAAAACTCGGAAGGCACGGAATGGCGTTTCAAGACATAGCAAGCGGAATTGACACATCCCAAGTCATGGAAACGACCGATGCGAAGTCAATCAGCCGTTTTTACTCCCTGCGCCCCTATACCAACGATCCCGGCGCTATAAAAATGGGAGCGGAATCCATTTGTGAAGAAATTCATGACATTTTAATGCAAAAAAGGATGTTTTTTAAAACAATAACTGTCGGCATCAGATACGCGGATTTCACAACAGTCACCAAATCCAAAAGCCATACGGTTCATACATCAGACACTTTCTTTTTAAAACGGCAGGCGCAGGATATGATCGAAGAGCTGGCGGCAAACAGCGGAAACAAAAAAGTCAAGCAAATCAATATCGGCGTTTCAAATCTTAAAAAAACAGATGTCAGCCAAATGCAATTGGCAGACTTCTTTTAAAAGCAGCAGCGATTCATCAGGCTTCTTTTAAAAACAATAACAATTCATCAGACCTTTTTTAAAAATAATAGCGATTACGTCGAATAAAATTAAAAAAACAAACTCTGGAGCGCTGAATACGAATTCGCCGACGTTTTTTCAAGCGAAAATCATTGTGAAAAAGATTACTTTTCGATCTTGCGGACCAAAACAGCCGAAAGCGCAAGCACAATCAATACACTGATGCCGATACCGATGCCGGGGATCGCCGGAGCCGGATCGGAAGGAGCTTCGGGAACTTCTATCCGAACATGTTCATCTCTTTCAACGACAATCGGCAAGTCCGGAATACCTGCTTCTTTACCAACATCCTGAATAATTTGAATGACTTGATTTATTTCTTCGTTCGTGAAGTGTGAGTCAACGTGAACAGAAACAATAACGTATTCTTTTTGACTGCCGTAACTGATTATAAATCCGCCGTTATCCCATTGATAGGCAACAAGTGAGCCGTCGTTGTGTATTATTCTCACAACTTCCTGAAGAAGGAGACTCAGGCGATATGATTCTTCGCCTTGAGGAAGAGCCGGAATGACTCCGTAAACCGCAACCGTATTTTGTTTAAGCGCAATTTGATCGAGGAGCGCAGGGTTCGTGGCCGGCGTATTATCAATAACGGATCGAATATACTCGGCCGATAAATAGCTTGAAATTACTTCGTCTCCTGCAGCTGAAACGACAGGAACGGAAAGGGAAAGAAGCAAAAGCAAAACAAAAAAGACAAACACTCGTTGAGAATAACGGTGCTGCAACAGTTTTTCGGAGCTCATGATGCATTCCCTTATCTTATAATTTTAATAAGCAATCATTATATTAACATTCAAAAATCAAACGGTGATAAAATCATCTGTAACAGTGAATAAGTAATACCTATTAATATAGTTTCAGTTGGAAAAAATTCAATTTTAAAAATTGGAGCAAACAGCTTAGAACATCAACAATCGTTTTAAAAATACTTCAAAAAAAGAAATCAAAATTAGAATAAAAAACAACAACTCAAAAGGAAAATAACCCAAAAAGGGTATTTTCGATTTGATCAATAAATTTAAAGGTCGTCCAGGGTCAGCGGGATAACACCCAGAAGGTCTCTGATTTCTGTTGTCGGAACGAAATAAACAGTACCTTTGCCGTCGCCGCCTTCAAGGACACCGAGAAGAACAGCAACATCCTGCTCTGTACCGTTTACAGTCGCTCTTGTTATAATAAAGATCGGTCCGCCGCTGTCGCCGGGAATAGAATATTTTTCTTGGGACGACTCTTGGATAACACCGACACTATTGACGGTGTAATTGATTGTGCCCCCGATGGTAAATGTCTTGTTGTAGCGGACACCGCTATATAATCCTTCAGTAGCCCCGGAGGAGATTCCGGATTTATTGACAGGCACGCCGATGCTGACAGCACCTTCAAAACCAATGACGTCCAGCAATCGATTATCACCATCACCTGTGAAAACAGCTGCCCGAACATCGGATGAATTCATCGGGATGAAAACAGAATCTCCGCTCTGACTCATTTTTGAAAAAGTGCCGATTGCGGTGTTGCCTGCTTGTCTCGGCTGGTATGCGGTTTGGTTTTCAAAATGGAAAACGTGCCCAACCGTAACAATACCGCGTGAATTTGAATCATTCACATCTCTGGCGGCATAACCGACTGTTCCGCCGCTTGTGGATGTAGCAATCATAAGACCACCGACAATCGGTCTGACCTTTTTGGATGCAAGGCCTGTAAGGTTGGCTTCATGAGTCAAATTGTTGGAGCCGCCTGAACCGAAAATGCGGCTCATAAAGGACACATTACTGGAATAAGACATATCGGCGGAATTGTTTGAACGGAAGAACGAAAGAATGCGATCAATAAAGGATGTAAGGAACCGGGTCTGATTGCTGCCAAAAGCATAATTTTCGGAAGAATTGACAGACATGAAAACCGAGACGTTATTACTGTTACGAAGGTTTGTTAAATTTTCAAGACCGCCATGAATGATGAGACCCTCATGTCCGGATTCCCAAAGATACAGAAGCTGCTCCTCAGTCAGAAAGGAGTCGGCTAGATTTTCTCTGAAAAATATCAAAGGAATGTCTTCAATGCCTTCCAAAGCGGCATAATAATCAACACGCTCTTTAATGGCAAGCATATCTTTTTCCGTAAATTCATCGGCACGCTCGTCTAAAACGATAATGGATATGTAACAAATACAAAATGTACCTACTCCGATAATCAGGCCGCCGTTTACATAATGCATGCTTTGCATGGCTTCATCGTCCGCCAAAGCTCTGGAAATCTTGGCCACCTGAAGCCAATGTTCGTAAGCGATGTCCCCTCGATTTTCGATGTCTTTAAGTTTTTCGGGAGTCACGCCGTAAACGCCCAACACATCATAATTTTCATATATTAAATCCAGTTTGCCGACATAAGACCCCTGCGTCATATCCACGATTCTTTGAACTTCTTCTGCCGTCATGTTTGTGTATGAAGAAAGTCTGATATCGCCAATCGCAGCCGCAGGACCTATGGAGCCGGCTACCATAATTAACACTACAGCAAAATATACCACTTTTGAATTTACCCGCATAGTAAAACACTCCGTTTAATGGGAACTATATCAAATTGAGTTTTTATCATGTTTATCTATACATATCAATTGGAATATAATTTGTATATAAATGTATGGTAAAATATAAAAACATTTGAAGCTTTTGAATCGACTTGTTCTTGCTCAGAATCATCATCGCTAAACAGCAGAACAATATCAATAATTTGATTCCGTATCCGCTTTCTTTTTCCGGGATTTCTTTGCCCCATCGTTTTTCCGTGTTTTGCTTTCGGATGCATCGGAAGTGTTGGAAGCCTCAGCCTTATCCTGCTTTTTTAAATCGGATTCACCGCGCAGCTTGCGTTCTAAATCACGAACAATGTCACGCATTTGAATCGCGCGCTCAAAATCCAGCATTTCAGCGGCTAAGTTCATTTCCGATTCATACTGAATAATTAAATTCGGAATTTCCGCTTTCGGAACATATTTGACATCGGAAATCTCAGCGACCTGTTCACGAATCGGCTTTTTAATCGTTTGCGGGACAATGCCGTGCGTTTCATTAAATTCCATTTGAAGCTGACGGCGTCTTTTTGTTTCATCCATTGCGCTTTTGATGGAATTTGTCATTTTGTCGGCGTAAAGAACGACTTTGGAATTAGAATTGCGCGCCGCGCGGCCGATAATCTGAATCAGACTGCGGGCGTCGCGCAAGAATCCTTCTTTGTCCGCGTCCAAGATTCCGATAACT
>JAIRKA010000076.1 GCA_031260345.1 Methanosarcinales archaeon | reverse complement strand
AGGCGGCAGGTTTTATTATTTTTATGGGAATGGTTTTTCCGATTATCATTAGCACATATTCGGGTTTCAAAAATGTCCCGAAAATTTATGTCGAAGCGGCAAAAGTTCTCGGCAGCGTTTCTAACCAAAAGCTGATTCGAACGGTTGCCGTTCCGGCGGCTTCCCCGATGATTTTATCCGGCATCAAGACGGCAATGGGTGTCGGCTGGATGTGTCTTGCCGCTGCCGAAATGTTTGGTGTCAGCGACTCAGGCATCGGTTACAAAATCTGGTTCCATTACGGACTTCAAGCGATGGATTACGTTGTCGTTTACATGCTGGTTTTAGGATTTATGGGTCTGCTTTTGGATTTCCTGTTCAGGTATTTCATTCAAAATCGTGTCTTGAAGTGGCAGAAAGGAACGGTGGTCTGAGATGGGTGATTTAGTCATTGAAAATTTATCCAAAAAATTCAAAAAGGGCGATACCGAAATTTTGGTACTCAAAGACATTGATCTGTCTGTCAAAAACGGCGAATTCGTGACGATTTTAGGCCCGTCCGGCAGCGGCAAAACAACGCTTCTGCGCATCATCGCAGGTCTTGAAACGTATTCAAGCGGATCAGCGATTTTGGACGGTGAAATGATTAACGGTCCCGGTCCCAAGCGCGGTATGGTTTTTCAGGAATATTCTCTTTTCCCGTGGAAAACGGTTCTTGGAAACGTCATGTTCGGCCCGAAAATGCAGGGTTTTTCAAAAGAGGAAGCTGAAGCAAAAGCAACGGCTTATTTGAATTTAGTCGGTTTGTCGGATTTCAAAAACAGCTATCCGTACGAACTTTCCGGCGGCATGAAGCAGCGCGTCGCAATCGCGCGCGCGCTTGCCAACGAGCCTGAAATCATTTTAATGGATGAACCGTTCGGCGCGCTTGACGCTCAAACGAGAAACAATCTTCAAAATGAACTCCTCCGCATTTGGCAAGAAGAGAAGAGAACGATTATTTTTGTGACGCACAGCGTTGACGAAGCGGTTTTCTTGTCTGACAGAATCGTTATTTTGTCCAAACGCCCCGGAGTCATTAAAAAGATCGTTGAAGTTTCCATTCCGCGCCCGAGAAACAGAACGCGCCCGGAAGAAAACACTATCCGTAATGAAGTTCTCAGACTTTTGGATTCAAATGAAAATTGTAAAATCGATTAATTTTTTTTTTGCTCGGCTCCGTCTCGCGCGAGTCCCTCCAATTTTTCAAAAAATCAAATACAAATAGGGACTACGTTTTTCAAAAAAATAAGGAAAGGGAAACGCTTTTTTTAAATAAAGAAAAATTAAAACAAATTTTCGGCCGTTTTCCATGACTTTCGAACGTAATCAGGTAAGTCGCCATGTTCTTTCGCATAATTTTCTAAAAACTGTTTCGTTTTCGGATCAGACGGATAGCCGCTTCCGAAATCGACATTCTCTTTTTTCTTGATTTCTTCAATCAGCTCATCGCGGCGCGCTTTTGCAAGAATGGATGCGGCCGAAACCGCTGGGCTGATTGCATCTGCTTTGTGCTTTGCAATATATTCTATTTTGTCGGCCTGACTTTTGAATTTTTTGCTGTATTCTTCATGAACGCGGCGCGCGAAGCGGTCTTCCGAGACGTCGGCTGCGTCCAGATAAACAACATTGAAAGCTTTGCCTTCGGAAACGGAAAGCTCTTCCATAACTTTTGAAAAACAGAGGACCATGATTTCATTCATTGTCATGATTTTACGCAAATCATCAATTTGTTTCGGCTCGACTTCGTAAATGTACCAGGATGTCGCGTACTTTTTAATCGAAACAGCTAATTGCTCTCTCTTTTTGACGGAAAGTTTTTTGGAATCGGCGACGCCCAATATTTTGAGTTTGTTTTCCTGCTCTTCCGTTGCGCAGACGCCGGCAATGCACATGGGACCGATGACAGGTCCTTTTCCCGCTTCGTCAATTCCTAATTTTATAACCGGCATTTCTTTTCCTCCGAGTTTGGCTTTCATTTATTGAATTCTAATTTGTAATATAAATTGTGTTCTCAAATTTTGCTCGCCTTGCGTTTAATGGCGGCGTCGCGCGCGAGCCGCACAAACTTTTCATTTTATTTAAATCCGGCTCGCCGCCCGGATTCAAAAAGTTGAATCACATTTTTATTTAAAATGAAATCAAACGTAATAATCGCGTCTTTCATCCTCAAGTTCAATCCAGTCATTTTGAATCAAATAATCAATCATTTCGGCGAATCCGTCACCGAATCCTTTCTGGAGAATATAATCCGCTTCTTTTTTAACGTCGTCCGTCGCGTTCGCAACCGCAAAAGAAAGGCCGGCGGCTTGGAACATATCGATATCATTATCCGAATCGCCGATTGCGACAAAATCTTTCGGCTTCATTCCCATCATTTCAGACATTCGGGAAAGAGCGTCACTCTTGCAGATGTTTTTATCCGTCAGATGAAAAGCATATTCGGTATCAACAAACAGAATATTATGAAAATCTGAAAGGAACGGCAAAATATCTTCTTTTCGAACGGTTCGGGCAAAAGAAATATCCGTCACACGATCACGGGAATCAAAAACGCGTAAATCAAAATGCTCTAAAAGAAGAGTAAGCGCCGCCTTCAATTCATCCATGCACGGCTCAATCAAAATCGGGTCGACATCGTAAGACGGAAGCAGCAAGCCGCCGTTTTCCGCAATCACGGGAGAACGCGTCCCCAACATCTTAGAAACGGTTCTTGTAAAACAGAGTGTATTGCCTGAAGCCAGAACAAACGGAATGCGCCCCGAAATCATATGCGCTGCTCTGAGCGCTTCTGCCGATAGGCGGCGGTCATTGTGCGTTACGGTGCCGTCAATATCTGATATGATTCCTGAAAAGCGAGCCATGAGAAGAAAAAGCCGTACCTCCGATATAGAAGTTATGATGGGCGGCAAGAAATTTAAGCGAAAATGAAGAAAATCAGCGTTAACAAAATTAAGAGGATTGGAGTTAACGAAAGTTATTTTTCGAAATGCTGCGCCAAAAAAACAATTAAAATGAACCATACGCAGCTTAATTACGGACAGCTTAATATACGTTAAAATCCAATTTCATGTCGGGGAAAACATGAGTCAGAATCCGTTAAAAAAATACATTCAAAACTTCCAAGGATGTTTTCACGGGGGACTGATTAAGGAAAACGCCGAGAAATACGGGCTTTCCGAATATGAAATATTAGATTTCAGCGCCAATCTCAACCCTTTTAAAACACCGTTCGATCATCCCGAATACGGTTTGGATTTTTTAAAATTAGCAGCCGAGTCCTATTCCGAATCTTACAATTATCCCGACAACAGGTATCTCAAATTCAGAGAAGCGGCAGCTTCGTTTTTGAATTCGGGAATCGCAGTCGGTTCAAATGTCCGCCTGACCAAGGAAAACATCATCCCGGGAAACGGATCAACCGAAATTATCCGCCTCTTCTGCCAATGTGTTTTAAATGAAGGCGATAAAGTCATTATTCCGTATCCGACATTCGGCGAATACGAGATTCAATGCCGTCTCCAAAACGCGGAGATCGTTTACATCCCGCAGGAGCAAGTCGAAACGCTGACCGCTGAAGAGCTCAAGGAAATCGGCGCCAAAATTCTTTTTATTTGCAACCCGAACAACCCGACAGCTGTTCTTCGAAAGCGTGAAGAACTCATGCGGCTCGCAGAAATTTGCGAAAAATCGGAAACGGTTCTTTTCATGGATGAAGCTTTTATAGAGCTTTCCGACCCTGACCTGTCCGTCTGCGACTTAATCGCGGACAATAAATTCATTTTTATCATGCGGTCCCTGACCAAATGCTTTTCAATTCCCGGCATCCGCCTCGGCTTCGGCGCAGCGCATCCGGAAGTTGCAGAAGCGCTGAACAACGCCCGTTTATCATGGAATCTCAGTCCGCTGCAGGAAAATGTCGGCGCGGTGCTCATGACAATGAACGACGGCGTCAACAGCGATTACCTGAAAAAATCAAGGGAATTGATTTTGAAAGAAGCCGTCTTTTTGAAAGGCGAGCTCGACAAAGTATGGGGTATTAAAACGGGCGCTGCAACGACGAATTTCCTGCTGGTTGACATCAGCGAGCGAACAATCAAATCAACCGAATTGGCTGAAAGATTTGCCAAAAACGGCATATTAATCCGCAATTGCATTTCGTTTAAAGGCCTCGGTGAAGATTACGTCCGGATTGCTGTTCGAACCCGCCCCGAAAACGAAAAATTCATCAAAACGCTGTCTGTCGTTTTTGACGAATGGGCGAAAGACTTCGCGGACAGTGAATTGAAATCCGCTTTGACGATTCACAAAAAAGGGCTCCAGCAGAACAAAAGAGAAAGCTGCGAGTATTACCCCTGCCATTTTGAAGGACAGGACTGCACATTCTGTTACTGCCCATTCTACTCGTGCCAAGACGAAAGAGGCGGCGGCAAATTCGTTCAAAGTTCAAAGGGCGGACAAGTTTGGAGCTGTGTCGATTGCTACATCCCGCATATACAGCCCGTTGTTGAAAAGATGCTTGAAGGGCTCATGGAAGAAGGGGATACGGAAAAAATTTTGAAGAGGCAGCGAGAAGAAATCCTTCTCCCAATCATGGAGGAGAGAGATGAAAACAATGTTCTTTCCATGTGCCGAAAAATAAAGGAAGAGAAGGAAAAGAATCCGAAATCCAAATTGAAATCCAAAAAGAATTGAAAAATTTTAGTTGAAATATTTTAGTTGATTTAGCGGTTTGATTTACAATTTGATTAATATAATCACTCGTTTGATTTATCTTGACCGGAGCCGAAATTTATGGTTTTTGAAACAGCCCTGTATCAATATTTGTCGGAAGCTTTTGCATACACGCCGACAGAATTGATTCTGATTTTACTTTTGGCCGTTTTTATTGACCTCATCTTCGGCGAACCGCCGTCAGCCGTTCATCCCGTCGTTTGGATCGGAAAGCTGATCGAATTTTTAAAATCCAAGGCGCCGAAAAAACACAGAAAGGCTTACGGCATCATTATGGCTTTAACAGTCATTTGTTTTTCCGTTCTGCTCGCGGTCGTTGTCGTTCTGATTGCACATCACGAATATATGCCCTACGCACTCGGCATTTTGATTCAGGCCCTTTTCCTGAAAGCGACATTCGCAATCAAATGCATGGTTCAGCCGGCAAAAGAAATTCAAAAGAAATTGGACAGCGATATCGAAACTGTTCGCAAAGATTTGATTGCGTACGTCAGCCGCGACACGACAGAACTGAGCAAAAGCCAAATCGTATCGGCGACGGCTGAATCGATTTCCGAAAATTATGTTGACGCTCTGCTGACACCCGTTTTCTTTTTCGTCGTGTTCGGCCCGTTCGGGCTTCCTGCCGCGTACCTCTTTAAAGCGGCCAGCACGCTTGATTCAATGGTCGGATACAAGACCGAAAAATACATCCAGCTCGGCTGGTTTTCCGCGAAGTTCGATGACGTTTTGAATTGGATTCCGGCGCGTCTTTCACCATTATTCATTGCGGCCGGCGCCGGCGTTTCAAATTTTATGATCGGGGATCTTGAAAAGATGAAACCGATAGACGGATTTAAATTAGCGCTGAAAGAAAATAAGGCGTCACCGTCGCCCAACTCCGGATGGCCGATGGCGGCGGCGGCAGGCGCGCTTCACATCCGATTTGAAAAGCCCGGCACATACGTCATCGGAGGCGAATACAGAGAGCCCGTTGCATCGGATATCACGCGCGTTTCCGCTTTGGTTATTATGGCATCCGTCATCACAGCCATTGCGGCGGTGTTGGCAATCGCTTTGATTTGGTATGCGGTTTCATTGATTTAAAAGGGAAGAGATGAAATAATGAAAAAAAATGTGTACTTGGGATTATGGATTTGTTTCGGAATAGCGACACTTATTCTCGCAGGATATGGAATTTTTGTAAATGGTGGAATAGATCCAATGTGGGGTATATTCACCTTGATTTCAGCTGTATTTTCAGTTATGTTTAATCAAATGTGGCGGAAAGAAAAGAAAAACGAAGGATGAAATTTACAATAGAATTATAAAGAAAAAACCTTCGGAGCCACGCTCCAAGTTGGCCGCTCCCGGCGGACCGGCCAAAAGATAAAAAAAAGAGGGGGAGAAGAATGAAATTATCAAATACAGATGACGGTTTTAAAAAAGACCAGCCGAATGTCATTGAAGAAAAGGCTTCTCGAAACATCATGGATGTTTTGGAGGACTTTGGAATCACTTACGCGGATTTAGAAAACACCGCAATGGAGTTTTACGTGCCGCATCCTGGAGTCGAAACCGTAGAGAAAGCCCGCGTTGTATTTAAAAGAGAATTCGATTACGCTATCAGTGACTCAAACCTTCAGCTCTTGATTTACACCGCCATCCTTTTAGAAAAGGAAGGTAAAGAAGGCAAGCTCCCCGGTCTCAGCAAAAAATCATTTGAGCAGGATCTTTCATTTATCATTGCCGATGAAATTCTCGGCGAAGCCGTTGCGGAATATATCGGCGGCACCAAAGGCAAATTCGAATTTGTCCGCTTTGACAAAAACAAGCCCGGAATTTTGAAGCATTTGGGAATGTTTGCGGACGACATCATCGGCGGTCTGCTCGGCGGCGTGTCGGCGAACATGTATTCACGCGCAATATATGAAGCGGAGGAGGAAAGGAAATGACGATTTGGCAAGCTTTCAAAGCAGGTTTCGGATTTTTATCCGTTATTCCGGTCGGAATCACAATGGAAGGCATTGAAGCGCTGATGAAGCGCCTTTACATGTATCCGATTGTCGGTTTCTGCCTCGGCATCCTCATCGGAGTCATCACATTCATCGCGGCAATCGTTCTTCCGACGCCGCTCACAATTATTGCGATCATGTTTGCCGTTTACGGAATTATTTGGTTCAACCATTTAGACGGCATTGCCGACATGGGCGACGGCATGACTGCGCACGGGTCACTTGAAAAGAAGAGAAAGGCGCTCAAAGACATGTCCCTCGGCATCGGCGGCGTCGCTTTCGCTGTCTTATTGATGCTTTTCTTTTACGCTTCGCTGAGCGCACTTGAAAATGTTGTTATCGCGGCGGGACCGGAAATCAATTTAAGCGTTTTGTTTATCGGTATAACAGGAATCATCATTCCGACGCTGACAAGTGCGAACGGGTCATTTTCATGGCATGCCTTCGCCCCTGTGTTTTTAATGGCTTTTACAATGATTTGTGCTGAGACGAATGGAAAACAGGCCATGCTGACCATTTCGACCTTTGGAAAGTCATTCAGCGAAGGACTCGGTTCAATGACGATTGCCGGCGGCACTTCGAAGAACTTTGCAATCGGAATTATCTTTACGGCAATCGTTTCGTTCATTCTGCTCGGTCTGCTCGGCCTCGCTGCATTGATTGTTTCAACAATTGCCGCCTTCATCATTTTAAAAATCAGCAATCGTCATTTTAAAGGCTTAAACGGCGACGGTATCGGGGCGGCTAATGAAGTCGGTCGCATCGTAACGATTGCAACGGTTGCCGTCATCCTCTTCTTTTTGTACGGGGGGATGATTTGGACGCTTTGATTATGGCCGGCGGTCTCGCGCAGCGCATGGGCTGCGGTGAAAAATCTTGTATTGAACTCAACGGCAAATCTTTAATTTCATATATTATCGACGCGCTTCAAGGCGCAAAAGGAATCGGAAGGATTTACGTCTCTGTGACAGAGGCAACGCCTGAAACAAAAAAGCTGATTGAAACGGCTTATCCCGAGCTTCATATAATTGAAGCGGCCGAAGGCAGTTATGTCGGCGATATGATTTATTCAATCAAAGCGGCAGAGTTGATCGGCCCCGTCATGGTTGTCATGTGCGACCTTCCGCTTGTCCGCTCGGATATAATTGATGAAGTTCTTGAAAAATATGAAACATGCGAAGAGCCTGCGCTTTCCGTCTACGTCCCAATTGCGCTTTGCAAAAAAATCGGTATTCGCCCGGATACCGTCTTTCATAAAAATACAAAGTTGATTGTTCCGACCGGAATTAACATTTTAGACGCGTCGGACATTAACAACGAGCAGCCGGATTACAATTACATCGTTGACGACCCGAGATTGGCAATGAACGTCAACACGCCGAAAGACTTGGAAAACTGCCGCAGAATGCTTTTGGAAGGATATGAATAACATCAAAAAAGAATCATTCAAAATCCGTATGCGTTGGAATGGTTTTAAAAAGTGGAATTAAGAAGCGATTTTTAAAAACGGAATAAAAAGCGATTTTAAAAAACAGAATTAAGAAGCGAAATTAGAAACGGGATAAAAGAGCAAAGTTAAAGCTGAAAAAAGCGCTGTCTTTTCAGTCTTTAACGTTCGTTTCTATTCTTTTACTGCCTTTGGACAGACATTCGCAGAGCTGCAGTCCCCACTTGAGGGCGCGGTCTTCTCTGCTCAAAATATATCTGGAGTCGAATCGGTTGTCGCTGTCAAACAAGCCGAGGAGAGCTATTTCATTCGTCACGGAGATCTCCGTAATGCCGAGGCCATCCGGTATGACGTAGAATTTTGTGTTCTTCCAATCTAAAAACTTAACATCATCCAATTCAGATGTGCCGTCATAAACATATTCCGAAACGATTCTTTCAAAAACGGATTGAGAATAAATCAATGTCAAATCGCAGCCGTTCTTAATCATGCCGTTGTACATTTTATTGTACTGCGGCTGGAAGAAGTTGGACAGCGTTGTGCAGCGCTTAGCGTTGTACATTGCTTCGACGACTTCTTTGTTGGCGTCAAAAACATGCGCCAAATCGGATTCTATCAGTTTGCACGGACCGAGTTCCCCGATTCTGTCCAAAAGATGCGGCGGAATGCCGGATAAGTTATGCGTTGCCCAATATTTCTGATTGTTTTCATAGACACAAAGAATATTTAAAAGCTGTTTTGAATTGTTGGCAATCGCGCGCCCCATATCCGTCAGATAATAAACGCGGTCTTTGCTGGTGATCAAATCCCATTCTTCCAACTTCTTAATTTGCGGAATCATCGCTCCCCAATTGACATTTAACTTTTCTTTGATATCGTCAGATGTCTGTGACCCCTCAAGCAAAAGGAGGAGCAAGTTCTTCCGTTTGTCGGAAAGGAAAATTGTATCGATTAAACACGATTTCATATTGATGTAACCTCCATGACATCAACAATGTAACAATTTTTTAAAAAGCCGCATGGCCGCTGAATCAAACGAAAAGTTCCCCCTTTTCTCATGATAAAAATCAGTGCAAATGCATCTTTTCAATTCGTTTTTCAATTATAGGGAAATAACCGGTTGATTATTTCCTGAATAATACCATTTATTACAATTGAGTAATTAGGATTTTAATGTTTCGATTATAAAATTGAAAAGATATAGTAATTAGAGATTCCGAACAGAAATTGTAACGTCTTAGATGTGATTTCTAATTAGACATAGGGCAAAAGGACAAACAAATGTTCATTATAATTTTATGAATGTTTCAGAAACCAAAAAATCAGCCGAATTAAACTTCAAACCATTCGGGTTCTTCAAAATCTGCATCAGGGCTAATAATGGCATCGCGTTTTTTGGAAATATCAGCCGCGTTCATTGCTTTTGCGATTGCCGCCGAGAAATCCGACAAATACTCGGGACAGGATAAGCTGTTGTAAATGAATTTTTTGTTCGGCTGAATATTGCGTTCAATTGTTTCCGTTTTCGGAATGATGTCAACGGGGATTCCTGTTTTTTCAGCCGCGCGCTCCATCGCTTCTCTGAAGTCGCCGATGCAGTAAGCAATTCTGTATTCATAATTGTCTCTTGTCCGTTCCAAATATTCGGAAATTCTTTTGGTCTCGGTTTTTAAGAAATCACGCTTGACCTTTGCGACATTGCACTGCCCCATCATAAAAGAATAATTCATAAAAGGATATTCGACATCCAGCTCTCTTGGAACGACGCCGCAGGTTCCGAAAGTTACGATATGAACATCCTCTTCGCCAAGCATGGAATAAATGATTTCATCAAATTTTTGATGAGAAGGGCTTGTATGATACGGTTTTTTCTTGGAACACGGGACAAATATGCAGATTTTACGCGACGGGATTTCGTATTCGGTCACGATCCACTCATTGGCGCGTTCCATATCCGGGTGATGGATGATGTTATCGGTGTCGAGCGGCTCTGTTGAGCGTTCATTTTCGGGAATAATGCGGTCCATTTCAATTCCTAAATAATCTTTCTCCTATTAAATAAAACCGTTAAGGCGGAAAGGCTTGAAAATAAGAGATAAAAATGCGGGGACGGTTTTGAGATTATAAATAAATCATGGGAGCGGTTTTGAAATCTTAAATAAAAATGGGGCAGCTCGCGCGCGGCGGCAGCGGCAAAAGGAGCCGGCGAGGCGGCAGCGCAAACCTGCAGGCGCTTATAATTCCTCGGTTTTAAATTCGGAATAACCTTCGTAATAATAACTCACGTCTATCCCTTTCATAAATAATTCCCGCTCATTTATTTTTTCTGTTAAGGCGCTTTTTAATAACGCTTTGATTTCAACATCTTTTACGGGACTTCGTTCCATCGCCGACAGGTAGTCATTCTTATCAACCATATTCCAATCAATAACTTTAGCGATTTCTTTTTTCAAAATCAGGTCCAGCCAAATGCGCATCGTCCGCCCGTTTCCTTCACGAAAAGGATGCACAATATTCATTTCAACATATTTTTCAATAATTTCGTCAAATGTGCTTTGCGGCATTTTGTCAATATAAATTAAAGATTGTTCCAGATACATCAGCGGAGCAAACCTGAAATTCCCCTTTGCGATATTTACATCGCGAACGGCGCCCGCAAACTCGTATATATCCCCGAATAAATAATTATGAATTTGTCTGAGCCCGGCAAAAGTCCCGATTTCAATTTTAAAAATATCGCCGCTGTCATAAAGCCGCTTTACGTTTTTTTTACTTATCCGTTCCTCTTCTCTGTTCAGTTCTACCTGATTTGTAATTCCGAGTTTATTTTCAAGAACTGCCATTTTTCAGTTCCCCTCCTATTGAAAAAGTTTTTAAAAATTGAAAAAAGTTTGAAAAGAATTTCAAAACAAAAAGAAAAAAGAGAAGAAATGAGATAAATTATCTCATCATAAAGGCTTTTGCTTTGTCTTTATCGACAATGATATAGTCTTTAACAGCGCTGACGGCGCTGAACGGAATCAGGATATAGTTTTCTTCTTTTTGGTATTTGGCGGGATCTAAACCGTCTGCGGGGGTAACAACCAAATCAATGATGGCGCCTGTTTTGGCATTGATGTGAATGTCTTCAAGTGTTCCGAGTTCTTTGGCGTCCGTTGACATGATTTTTTTGTTGTCTAAAAGACGCTTTGCGTAATATTTCATTGTCGTTTCCTCTTTGAATTGTGAAAAGATGAATTTAATGCAAATTCCTTGCTTTATTATAATTCACTTTTATTTTATATACGTTGTCATTTTTTGACCTTTGCCCGGCCCGAAGGGGCGGGCAATCTGGAACGCAGTTCCAAGTGGTTTTTGTTAATTTTGCTTATTAATTATAAGCGGTAAAATAATCATCATCAGGCTCATCTTTACGTTTGATGAAGTCTTCCATTTTTTCGTATTTTTGATTCAGCTCTTCGCCGACGGAAGGGTGAATCACTGTCAATGCCATCTCAAAGTCGGCGGCGGTGACTGTCTGAACATTCATATTTATTCGAAGCGCGGTCATAACGGCTTCACGGCAAACCGCTTCAATATCGGCTCCCGTGTAGCCTTTTGTCGCTTCCGCAAGTTCATCGATGCTGACATCTCCAGCAAGCGGTGTTTTCTTCAAATAAATTTCAAAGATGGATTTTCTGCCGGCTAAATCAGGAACGCCGACGTAAACCATTCGGTCCAACCTTCCCGGACGGATGAGCGCGGGGTCAAGCGTGTCGGGGCGGTTGGTTGCAGCAACGACGAAAACGTCTTTGAGACGCTCGATGCCGTCCATTTCCACAAGCATCTGATTCAGCGTACTTTCCGCGACCGAGCGCGTTCCGCCGGATCCGCTTTCGCGAGCAGTTGCAAAAGCGTCGATTTCATCGAAGAAGATGATTGTGGGGGAGGCGTGTTTCGCTTTTCTAAATATTTCTTTCATCGCTTTTTCTGATTCGCCGACCCATTTCAAAAGCAGCTCGGTACTTTTGACGCTGATGAAACTCGTTTCGCATTCGTGGGCGACGGCCTGTGCTAACATCGTTTTACCCGTTCCCGGAGGGCCGTAAAGCAAAATGCCTTTCGGCGGCTTGATTCCGAATTTTTCAAATCTTTCGGGGTATTTGAGCGGCCATTCCAATGTTTCAATAATCTGCCGCTTGACATTTTCAAGGCCGCCGATATCATTCCATGAAATTTCCGGGATTTCAACATAAATTTCGCGAAGCGCGGACGGTTCACTGCTTTTTACTGCGCGCTCAAAGTCTTTGTTGGTGACGACAAGCGTTTCCAATATTTCATCACTCAAATTTTCATCCAAATCAACGGTTGGCGCAATTCTTTTGACGGCGTTCAATGCGGCTTCACGGCAGAGGGCGGCCAAATCCGCACCGACGTAGCCCTGCGTCTGCGCAGCCATTTCCTTGAACACTGTTTTTGCGTTCATTTCATACTGTTCTTTTGCAGCCGCCAGCTTTCTCGTGTAATCGGCAATCGCTGTTTTATCGGCTGT